>JBHENF010000185.1:0-12880 GCA_046262175.1 Mycobacteriales bacterium | reverse complement strand
CGACTACGCGTCCGTCTACACCCTCGGCAACCACATCCCCGCGCTGCGCAAGGTCGCCGTCCTCGTCGCTGCGGTCGCGGTGCTGGCCCTCGCGCTGCGCTACCTCGCCGGCCGCCCGATCCGCTGGGGGACCGCGCAGCTCGAGCGCCGGCCGGTCCAGGTCGGGCTGGGGCTGCTGGCCTGCGCCGGCGCCGGTGGGCTCATGGTGCTCGGCTTCCTGCGGCCGCGGCTGTTCGGCCAGGACCTGTTCCTCTACAACGGCCGGATGATCCGCTCGTACGACGAGCAGATCCTGCACCGGCTGTCCTGGTTCTTCACCCTCCCGGGCTTCGCGATCATGCTGCTCGGCCTCGCCGTGGTCGCGCTCGGCAGGTGGCGCGCGTCGGTGTGGGCGGTCGTGCTGCCGACCCTCGTGCTGTTCCCGCTGTACGGCTACACGGCCAGCAACAGCACCCGGATGCTGTGGTGGACGCGCCGCTACGTCCCGACCGTGATGCCGGGCGTGCTCGTCCTCGTCGCGCTGGCCCTGGCGTTCGGCTTCGTCTGGCGGTACCGCGGCCACGCCGTCCTGCGCATCCCGTCGGTCCTCGCGCTGGGCGGGCTCGTCGCCGTGTTCCTCTCCCAGTCGCTGCCGCTGCGGTCCCACGACGAGTGGAAGGGCTCGTTCGCGATCGCCCAGCAGCTCTCCGACCTCTCGCCCGGCGCGCAGGGCATCTACATCTGGGAGCACCAGCAGCCGTGCTGCAACGGTCCGACGCAGCTGTTCGCGATCCCGGTGTGGCTGGCGCACGACGAGGTCTCCGTGCTCCTGCCGGCGGACCCGGCGCGGCGGACCGAGATCATCGACGAGTACGCAGCGGCGTTCCCGGGCCGCCCGATGTTCCTGCTCGCGGACGGCGGACCGATGCCGACCGGCATCGACCCGGCGCGGGTGACGCCGGTCGCGCACATCCAGGCGCGACTGCCCATGTGGGACGAGAGCGACCTCGAGCGGCCGTCCGCGTCGCACGAGGTGCCGGTGGACCTGCGGGTCTGGCGCCTCAGCCCGAGGTGACGGCAGCACGCGCCTGGTGCTCCCGCTGGTACGCCCCGCTGACGTACCTGCTGCTCGCGCTCCTGGGCCACCTGCCGGCCTTCCGGTCCCTTCCCACGAACACGCGGTGCGTCTGCCGGGACACCCCCCAGACCGACTGGTTCCTCGGCTGGACGCCGCACGCGCTGTGGGCAGGGCACGCGCCGTGGACGACGAGGCACCTGGCCGCGCCCGAGGGCGTGAACCTCATGTGGAACACCCTGCTCCCGCTGCCCGGCCTGCTCATGGCGCCCGTCACAGCGGCCGGCAACGTGCTCGTCACGCACACGCTGCTCTCGGTGCTGGGCTTCGCGCTGTCGGCCACGTCGATGTGGTGGGTCGTCCGACGCTGGGCGCCGTGGGGCCCCGCGCGCTTCGCCGCCGGGCTGCTGTACGGCTTCTCCCCGTACGTCGTGGCGCAAGGGACCGACCACCTCAACCTGCAGCTCGTCGCGCTGCCGCCGCTGGTCCTGCTGTGCCTGGACGAGCTGCTCGTCCGGCAGCGGCGGCGGGCGGTCGTCGGCGGGCTGCTGCTCGGCCTCGTGGCGCTGGCGCAGCTGCTCACGACCGAGGAGGTGCTCGCCTCGACGTTCATCGTCAGCGCGGTCGGGCTCGGGGTCCTCGTCCTGCAGAACCGGTCGCGGCTGGACCGACCCCGGGTGCGGCACGCCGGCCGCGGACTGCTCACCGCCGCGGGGGTGCTGACCGTGGGCGCCGCCTGGCCGCTCAGCATCCAGCTCGCCGGCCACCGCCCCGTGACCGGCCCGGTCACCGACGTCTCGCGCTTCGGCGCCGACCTGCTCGGGCCGTTCGTCCCCGGTCCGCACCAGCTGCTCGGCTTCGACGCGATCCACTCGTGGGGCGGTGGGTCCACCGAGAACGGCAGTTACCTCGGACTGCCGCTGGTGGCGCTGCTCGCCGTCCTGTCGTGGCGCTACCGGCGGGTGCCCGTCGTCCGGTTCGCGTCCGTCACGGCGATGGTCGTCGGAGTCCTGTCGCTGGGCCGCAAGCTGGCCGTCGCGGGTACGACGTACGACATCCCGCTGCCGTTCGCGGCCTTCCAGAACGTGCCGCTGCTGCAGGACCTGTCGGCCGTCCGGCTGTCGCTGTACGTCGCCCTGCTCACCGCGCTGCTGCTGGCCGTCGGGCTGGACCGGCTGCACGCCGAGGGGCTTCTTCAGCCGCGCCGCGGCCTCGCCGTCGCCCTTCTGGTCGCCGTGCCGCTGCTGCCGCAGTGGCCGTACCACTTCGAGCGGGCAGGTACGCCGGCGTTCTTCACGAGCGGCGACGTCCGGAAGATCCCACGCGACGCGGTGGCGCTCACCTACCCGGTGCCGCGCTTCCCGAGCAGCGAACCGATGCAGTGGCAGGCGCTGTCGGGGTACCGGTACCGGTCTGTCGGCGGCTACCTCATCACGCCGGACGAGTCCGGCCGCGGCACGTTCCGCGGCGGCAAGACGACGTGGGAGCGGATCACGGCGCAGGCCGCGGTCGGCCGCGGCGTGCAGCTCTACAACCCCGGCAGCGCCATGCAGCTGCGCCTGGAGATGAAGCGGCTCGACGTTCGGGCCGTCGTCATCGCCGACCGTCTGGGCTCGGACGCGGTCATCGAGCTGATGACGATGATCCTCGGCCGGCCCGGGGAGCGCACCGGCGGTGTAACCGTCTGGTACCTCTAGGCCCAGCTGTCCGCACGGCCGACGACCTTGGCCGGGATCCCGGCGACAACAGCGCCCGCCGGCACGTCCTTGTTGACCACCGCGCCGGCCGCGACCACGGCTCCGTCGCCGATCGTGACGCCCTTGAGGATGACGGCGCGGGTGCCCACCCAGACGCGGTCGCCGATGACGACCGGCGCGGTTGCCGGCTGCTGCGCGCCGTCCACGGTGATGGCGTGGAAGTCGTTGTCCAGTACCTGGACGTCCCACGAGAACGTGCAACCCGAGCCGATCGTCACCGACTCGGCGCAGAGCACCTTCGTCCCGAGGCCGTTCAGGTTGGTGCCGTTGCCGATGCTCAGCCGGCCGCTGTCGACCACGATCCGGATGCCGCGCTGGAGCGCGACGCGGCCGCCGACGTGGAAGCTCGCGCCCTCCCGTACACGGATCACGGACGTGTCGGAGGTGGAGGTCAGGCCGAAGGAGGCGAGCCCGACGAGCAGGACGGCGCCGGGGTCGAACGAGATCCGCTCCGCGCCGTCGACGACGGTCGGCGAGCCGGTCCAGATCGGCCGCTTCGCCAGCAGCTGGTGGCGCAGGACGCCGCCGTAGAAGGCGCGCCGGCTGGTCTCGCCGGCCGGCAGCAGCAGACGCATCGCGTCGCGGTACTGCTGCAGCTCCTGGCGGTTCACCAGCGGGTGGTAACGCGCTCGGCCATGTCGACGGGCGCTGTCGACGCCGGGTCGAGCATGCCGAACCGCATCTTCTTGGTGTGCTCGAGCTGGTCCTCGATGAGGGCGCGGTTGGTGCGCAGCAGGTCGCCGATGATCCCGACGATGACGCTCATGAACGCCATCACCAGCAGGACCGTCCCGACCAGCAGCGACTGCAGGTGACCGCCGTCATCGCCAGCGATCTCGAGCACGGCGTAGCGCAGGAACGGGATCAGGCCGAGCACCCCGAGGAGCACCGCGAGCGCGCTGAAGATGACGTACGGCTTGTACATGACGTACGCGCGCATGATCGCGCCGGCGGACTTGAGAACGTGCTCGTACGTGCTGTTGAACAGCCGCGACTCGCGGGTCTTCGGGTTGGTGCGGATCGGGACGCTCTCGATCGCCAGCTTCTTGTTGCCGGCCTGGATGATCGTCTCCATGCAGTAGCTGAACCGCGTGATGGTGTTGAGCAGCATCAGCGAGTCGCGCGAGTAGGCGCGGAAGCCGCTCGCCGCATCGGGGAGCTCGGTGCCGGCGGCCTTGTTGACGATCCGGCTGCCCAGCTTCTGCAGCGCCTTCTTGCCGCCGGAGAAGTGCTCGACGAGGTCCACCTGCCGGTCCGCGATGACGACGTCGGCGCGGCCCGCGAGGATCGGCTGGACCAGGTCGCCGATGCGCTCCTGCGGGTACTGGTTGTCGCCGTCGGTGTTGACCACGATGTCGGCGCCGAGCTCGAGCGCGCGCTGCACGCCGTCGTGGAAGGACCGGCCGAGGCCGCGGTTGCGCGCGTGCCGGACGAAGTGCGTGACGCCGTGCTGCTCCGCGATCTCGATGGTCCGGTCGGTCGACCCGTCGTCGATGACCAGCACGAGAATCTCGTCGATCCCGGGGATGCTCGTCGGGATCGTCGACAGGACTGCGGGAAGCGTCTCCTCCTCGTTGAGGCAGGGGATCTGGACCACCAGGCGCACGGCTCGACCTCGTTCGTTCGGCAGTGCCCGATGCTACCGAGGCGGCCGCCCGTGGGGCCGCCGTGACGCGTGGTGCCAAACCGTGAGCATGCTCACTTCTGCAAGCACCCGTTGTGAGCGTGATCGCCGGAAGTGAAGATCTTCACGCTGCGGTTCGCTAGCATCTGCAAGCACCTGCGCCTACGGTCGGGAGCGTCCGCAGCCGGTGCGTGGGGGGTTCCCGCCGGCTGCCTCCCGTGGAGCCGCATCCGAGTGGCTCCCGCCCGAAGAGGTCCCGCCGTCCGCCGCGTGCGCTCGGCTCCTCGTACGGAGGAATCCCGCTCCATGAACCGTCCTGTCCTGACGACTGCCCTGGCGGCCGCCGGCCTCGCCGGCGCCGTCCTCGTCCCGACCGTCACCTCCCCGCCGGCCGCCGCGCCCGAGTCGTCCATCGTCGCCGAGTCGACCGTGGCTCCGCGGGTCGTCGAGCCGCCCGTCTACGCCGCCGCAGCCGCGACCTTCACCCGTCGCCTCGCCGCCGAGCGGGCCGCCGCCCACCGCGCCGCCCTCGCCCGCACGGCCGCGCTCAAGGCGGCGCAGGAGCGGCTCACTCGCGCTGCCGCCGTCCGCAAGGCACGCGCCGAGCGCAGGGCCAGCCGGTCCCGCCGCGCGGCCCTCGCCCCGGGAAGCTACGGCAGCCCGCGGGCGATCGCACGCGCCCAGCTCGCGGCCCGCGGCCAGAGCAGCCAGTTCGGCTGCCTGGACAGCCTGTGGCAGCGCGAGAGCGGCTGGCGCGTGTCGGCCGCCAACCCCAGCGGCGCGTACGGCATCCCGCAGGCGCTGCCCGGCTCCAAGATGGCCTCGGCCGGCTCCGACTGGCGCACCAACCCGGCCACCCAGATCCGCTGGGGCCTCGGGTACATCGCGGCCACGTACGGCGGCCCGTGCAGCGCCTGGTCGCACAGCCAGTCACGCGGCTGGTACTAGCCCCGGCTTCTGCGCCTGATCGGCCGCTCGCCGCGTGATCAGGTCGGGTTGCGTACGGACGAAGTCGCGCCGGCCCGCCAACCCCACCTGATCGGCCGTTGGCCGGGTAGCGAACGGACCCAGCCGCGTGGCTCAGCGGTCCAGCGTCGCCCAGACGATCGTCCACGGGTACGGGGACGCCACGGCGCGGACGGTGCCGACCTGCGAGACGAACCGCTGGAATCCGGCCTTCGTCCAGTGGTTGAGGTGCCCGGGTGTGTTGCCGAGGTCCTTCAGGTACCGGCCCGTCACGAGGTTCGATCCGCGGAAGTACGGCTCCCGCGGGACGCTCAGCAGCAGGTGCCGTGACGACACGCGCGCGAGCTCGCGCAACCCGGCGTCGGGGTCGGTCAGGTGCTCGAGCACCTCGACGCAGACGAGCAGGTCGAACTGCTTGTCGTTGAACGGCAGGTTCTCGGCGTCGCCGTGCAGGTACGCCGGTCCCGGGCGCGTCCTCCACTCCTGGCGCAGCCCTGCGTCCGGCAGGTCGAGCCCGACGGCGGTGCCGAATCGGGAGTGCAGCTTCTGCGAGATGACGCCCTCGCCGGCGCCGACCTCGAGCGGGTTCGTCGCGGGCTTCACGTCCGAGGCGATGTCGCCGATCATCCCGTCGAGCCGGGCGACGAACCGCTCCGTGAGCCACTTGATGGCGGGGTTCTTCGCGGTGTACTTGGCCGTGTGGTTGCCGATCACCACGCCCGGGGTCTCTGGCGCTGAGTTCATCGGGGCAGGCTATCGGCCCCTACGCTCGCGGACGTGAAGCGGCAGGCGGGGCGCGTGCTGCGCGTGGCGTTCCTGCTGCTGGTCGTCGTGGCCGTGGTGCTGACGCTGCGCAGCCAGGGCTCGCGGTTCACCGAGGCACTGAGCCGTACCGGGATCGCCGCCACCGTCGGCAGTCTGGTCGCCGCGCTCGCCGGCCTGCTCGCCAGCGCGTTGGTGTGGCGCGCTCTGCTCACCGACCTCGGCAGCCGGCTGCCGCTGCGCACCGCGCTGCACGTGTTCTTCCTGGGCCAGCTCGGCAAGTACCTGCCCGGCAGCGTGTTCGCGGTCGCGGCCCAGATGGAGCTCGGCCGGGACCAGGGCGTGTCCCGCAGCCGGGTCGGCACGGCGAGCCTGCTGTTCATGGGGGTCCTGACGGCCGCCGGGCTGCTCGTCGCCGCGGTGGCCCTGCCGCTCACCAGCCCGGACGCGCTCCGCTCGTACTTCTGGGTCCTGCTCGTCCTGCCCGTCGGCCTCGTCTGCCTCGCCCCGCCGGTGCTCACCCGGCTCGTCGGTGCAGGCCTGCGCGTCCTGCGCCGCGACCCGCTGGACCGCCCGCTGTCCGGCAGAGGGATCGGCGCGGCCCTCGGCTGGGCGCTTGCCATGTGGGCCGCGTACGGGATCCACGTCCTGCTGCTGCTCCTGCCGCAGGACCGGACCGGCACCGGGAACCTGCCGCTGCTCGCGCTGGGCGGCTACGCACTCGCCTGGACCGTGGGGTTCCTGTTCCTGCTCGCCCCTGCCGGCGCGCTGATCCGCGAGACGGTCCTGGTGCTGGCCCTGGCCCCTGTCCTGGACCGGCCCGGCGCGACCGCGGTGGCGGTGGTCAGCCGCGGCGTCATGACCCTGGCCGACCTGCTCTGGGGCGGCGCTGGTGCGCTGCTCCGCCCACGGAACCGGCCGCGGAAGCGGGCAGATGGGGCTGATGTGGTTACAGTGACCCCGGTCAAGCAGCTGGGGAAGGCTGCCGACGCCTGACAGGTACGCCACCCGACAGCGGAGACGACCCGATGCGCCGCCCTCTTCCCGCACGCCGTTCCGCTGTTGCCGCAGCCGCCGCTCTGCTGGGCTCGCTGCTGACGAGCGTCGTGACGGCCGCGCCCGCGCTGGCGGACGAGGTGTACGAGCGACCCGCCAACGGCGTGTTCGCCGTCGAGGGACACGGCTGGGGCCACGGCCACGGCATGTCCCAGTGGGGCGCGCAGGGCGCCGCCAGCCAAGGGGCCGACGCCGACACCATCACCGCGACCTACTACCCCGGCACTGCGAGGGCCACGATCGCCAGCCGGCCGATCCGCGTGCTCCTGCAGGCCGACGAGGGCCGGGACACGCAGGTGTACGCCGCCGCCGGCCTCACGGTCACCGACCTCGCGACGGGCGAGACGGCGCCGCTGCCGGACGGGCCGACGCGCTGGCGCGCCACCGTCGACAGCGCCGGCCTGCACCTGCAGTCCCTCACCGGCTCGACCTGGTCGCAGGCAGTCATCACCGCCGGGTCGACGACGTCTGCGTACGCAGGACCGCTGCGCTTCGCCGGCCCGACGTTCGTGCGCGTCGCCTTCCCGAACGGGACCTCGCGCGACTACCGCGGCGGCGTCCAGGCCGTCGCCACCGGCAGCAGCACCCTGCAGACCGTCGACGTCCTGTCGCTGGAGGACTACCTGCTCGGCGTCGTCCCGCGCGAGTCGTCCAGCTCCTGGCAGCCGGCCGCCCTGCAGGCGCAGGCGATCGCGGCCCGGTCGTACAGCGCGTACAAGCGCGACCACGTCGCCGCGACCGCCCGCTACGACATCTGCGACACGACGCAGTGCCAGGTGTTCGGCGGCAGCCGGCTGTACGGCTCCGACGGCAGCAGCACGGCGCTCGAGCCGGCCTCGACGACCGACGCCGTACGCGCGACCGCAGGCGTCGTGCGCATCTACAACGGCGCACCGATCTTCGCGGAGTTCTCCTCCAGCAACGGCGGCTGGTCGACCGACGGCGGCGCGCCGTACCTGGTCGCCCGCCGCGACGACTGGGACGGCGCCGTCCAGAACAGCGTCCACTCCTGGACCGCCAGCCTGCGCGCGACGGACCTGCAGGCGCGGTTCCCCTCCATCGGAATGCTCAAGCGGATCCGCGTCACTGCCCGCGACGGCAACGGCGAGTGGGGCGGCCGGGTCAAGACGGTCGTCCTCGAAGGCGTCGACGGCAGCGGCAACCCGACCAGCGTCAGCACCACCGGTGCCGGCGTCTACAACGCGCGCACCTGGCCGGCCAACAGCGACGGCCTGCGTTCGTCCTGGTGGCACGTCACCGCCTCCACCGACGCGTCCGTCGTCACCAAGTCCGTCGCGCCGCGGCTGGTCCGGCCACCGGGCAGGTCCACGGGCACCGTGACGGTGACGATGAAGAACGTCGGCAGCACCACGTGGTCGGCGCCGGGGCTGCACCTCGCCGTCTCGTCGCCGCCCGGCCAGGCGGACGCGCTCGTCGGCGGCAGCACCCGGCCCGGCGTCCTCGTCCGGCCGACCTCCGGCAGCATCGCGCCGGGCGAGACGGCCGACTTCTCCTTCGCGCTCGACGCGGCCGGCGTGCAGCCGGGAACGCACGGCCGCACGTATCGAATGCGGTCGTACGGCGGCGCGCTGTTCGGGGCGCCGGTCAGCTGGACCATCCCGGTCGACCCGGCCCGCTTCACCGCCGTCGCCGCCGCCAAGCCTGCGGCCGTACGGCAGCCGGCGGATGACGCGCCGCCGGACGTCTTCGCCGACGGCCGCACCGTCGTGGTGCCGCGCACCGGCTCGACGGTCGTCCGTCTGCAGGCCAAGAACACCGGCAACCTCATCTGGCCGGTCGGTCCGACGGTCCTCGGCACCTCCGGACCGCGCGAGCGGGAGAGCGCGTCGTACGGCAGCGGCTGGCTCTCCCCGAAGCGGCCGACCCGCATGACCAATACGGCCGGCGTCGGGCCCGGCGGCGTGGCCACCTTCGACCTGCGGCTGTACGGCGCGAGCAAGAGCGTCGGCGTCAGCGCGGAGGCGTTCGAGCCCGCGTGGGAGAGCAAGCACTGGCTCGACGGCGCCGTGTCGTCGCTCGTCGTCGTACGGACAGACCCTGCGGTACCGCGGCTCGCGTCGCTGTTCCTCGCCCCGCCGGCCAAGGTGACGACCTCCGGCGCGCTCACCCTCGTTGTCCGGCTGCGCAACCTCGGCGGCACGCCCTGGACCGTCGGCAGGGAGTGGCTTGCCACGGCGGGCTCGCCCGACCCGCTGCGCACCAGCGGCTGGCCGCGGCCGACCCGCCCGCCGGCCATGACGCGCAACGTCACGCGTCCCGGCGTCGCCGCCGTCTATCCGGGCGAGGTCGGCGAGTGGACGATCCCGCTGTCCGGAGCGGGCCGCGCCGCGGGCACGTACGCCGAGCAGTGGCAGGCGATCGGGCCCGATGGCAGGCGGTTCGGGCCGGTGCTGAAGACCTCCGTCACCGTCGTCCACTAGTGCGCGTCGGGCTCGTTCTCGAGCAGTGCCTGGCGCCGGTGCCCGGCGGCACCGGCCGCTACAGCCGCGAGATCGCGGCCGCCCTCGCCCGCCGCGCACCGGCCGGGTCGCACGTCAGCAGCACGACCGCGTGGCATCGCTCCGTCTCGGGCGCTGTCGTGCCCGGGGTCGACGGACCGCACCGCCTGCCGCTCGGCCGTCGGCCGCTGTACGCCGCCTGGGAACGCGGCGTCGGTCCTGGCGTACGGGCGGAGCTCGTGCACGCGCCGACCCCGCTGGCGCCGCCGCGGCGGGGACGCCTCGTCGTCACCGTGCACGACGCGGTGCCGTGGACGCACCCGGAGACGCTCACGCCGCGGGGCGTGCGGTGGCACCGGGTCGCCGTCGAGCGGGCGGCCGGGACGGCTGACCTCCTCGTGGTGCCGACGCAGGCCGTGGCGACCGAGCTCGCCAGGCACGTACCGCTGCGCGAGGTGCTGGTCGTGGGTCACGGCGTCAGCGCTGACCTGGGCGTCCCGGCGGACGCGGACACGCGGGCCGTCCGGATGGACCTGCCCGAGCAGTACCTGCTCACGGTCGCCACCCTCGAGCCGCGCAAGGGCCTGTCGGTGCTGCTGAGCGCGCTGACCGACCCGGGTGCTCCCGACGTGCCGCTGCTCGTCGTCGGCCAGCCGGGCTGGGGCGGGCTCGACCTGCAGGCGGAGGCGTCGCGACTCGGGCTGCGCGACGTGCGGCTGCTCGGCCGGGTGCCGGACGCCGACCTCGCCGTGCTGCTGGACCGGGCGACCGCGGCGGTGGTGCCCAGCCGCGCGGAGGGCTTCGGCCTGCCGGTGCTCGAGGCCATGGCGGCCGGGACCGCAGTGGTGATCAGCCCGGACCCCGCGCTGGTGGAGGTCGGCGCCCACGCGGTGCTCGTCGCGCCCGACCAGGAGCTGCCGGCGGCGCTGCGACGGGTCGTCGAGGACGAGGCGCTGCGCGCGCAGCTGGCCTCGGCGGGACGGGCTCGGGCAGCCGCGTTCACGTGGGACGCCGCGGCCGACGCGCTGTGGTCGGCGTACGCAGCCATCAGCTGACCCGGGCGTAGGCTGGGACTCCTGTAGAGGAGACCCCTCGGGAAGGAGCCGACGCTGTCCGGCGGCACGTCAGGTCCGCGCGTCCTCGTCGACGCGACGGCAGTTCCCGCCGACCGCGGAGGTGTCGGGCGCTACGTCGACGGCCTCATCGGTGCCCTCTCCCGCACGGACGCCGACATCGCGATCGTCTGCCAGCGGGCCGACGCCGAGCGCTACAGCCGGATGGACGACCGGGCCGAGGTCATCCCCGGTCCCGCGGCCATCTCGCACCGGCCGGCCCGGCTCGCCTGGGAGCAGACCGGGCTGCCGCTCGTCGCCCAGCAGGTCAACGCGGACGTCGTGCACTCGCCGCACTACACGATGCCGCTGCGCGCCGGCCGCCCCGTCGTCGTCACCATCCACGACGCGACCTTCTTCACCGAGCCGGACATGCACACCTCGGTCAAGGGCACGTTCTTCCGGTCCGCGACGCGCACCGCGCTGCGCCGCGCCACCCGCGTCATCACGCCCTCGAAGGCGACCCGCGAGGAGCTCATCCGCGTCCTGAGCGCGGACGCCACGACCATCGACGTCGCGTACCACGGGGTCGACCAGACGACGTTCCACGTCCCGACCGGGCCTGAGAAGGACCGGGTGCAGGCCCGGCTCGGGCTCGGTGGGCAGCCGTACCTCGCCTTCCTGTCGACGCTCGAGCCGCGCAAGAACGTCCCGGGCCTGGTCCGCGGCTGGGTCAAGGCGTGCGCCGACCGCGAGGACGCGCCCGCGCTCGTGCTCGCGGGCGGCGCCGGCTGGGACGACCAGATCGACGGCGCCATCGCCGAGGTGCCGTCGCACCTGCGGGTGCTGCGCCCGGTCTACCTGCGCTTCACCGACCTGCCCGGCTTCCTCGGCGGCGCGCTCGTCGTCGCCTACCCGTCGCACGGGGAGGGCTTCGGCCTGCCCGTCCTCGAGGCGATGGCCTGCGGCGCACCCGTGCTCACGACGCCGCGGCTGTCCCTGCCGGAGGTCGGCGGCGACGCCGTCGCCTACACCGAGCCGGACCCGTCGGCCATCGCGGACGCGCTGACGGCGCTGCTCGACGACCCGGCCCGCCGCGCGCAGCTGGCGGAGGCTGGGCACCAGCGGTCGCTGGAGTTCACGTGGGAGGCGAGCGCCGAAGCGCACCTCGCCGCCTACGCCCGCGCCCTGGCCCCGTGACCGCGCCACCCGTCCGGGTGGTCGTCGTGACGTACTCGCCCGGCGACTCGCTCGCCCCGTTCCTCACCACGCTGCGCACCGCCACCAGCACGCCGTACGAGGTGGTGCTCGCGGACAACGGCTCCACCGACGGCGTGCCCGAGGCGGCGGTCGGGCCGGGCGTCACGCTGCTGCGGACCGGCGGCAACCTCGGCTACGGACGGGGCGCCAACGCCGGTGCCGCGGGGTTCTCGGGGGAGTGGCTGGTCGTCGCCAACCCCGACGTGGACTGGGACCCGGGCGCGCTGGACGAGCTGCTGGCCGCCGCGCAGCGCTGGCCGCATGCCGGCTGCCTCGGCCCCGCGATCCGCACCCCGCAGGGGCAGCTGTACCCCTCGGCGCGCGCGTTCCCGTCGCTCGGCCGTGGCATCGGGCACGCGCTGTTCGGCTGGTGCTGGCCCACCAACCCGTGGACCCGCTCGTACCGCGCCGAGGCCGGCGCGCCCGTCGAGGGAACGGCCGGCTGGCTGTCCGGCTCCTGCATGCTGCTGCGCCGCGAGGCGTTCGAGCAGGTGGGCGGGTTCGACCCGTCGTACTTCATGTACTGCGAGGACATGGACCTGTGCCGCCGCCTCGGTCAGGCGGGGTGGTCCAACGTCTACGTGCCGACCGCGGTCGTCACGCACACGGGCGGCCACGCCACGCGTCGCAACGCCCCCGCCATGGTGGCCGAGCACCACCGGGCGCTGTACCGCTACCTGTCGAGGCAGTACGCCGGGCCCCGGTTCTGCCTCGTTCGCGCGGTCCTGGCGGTCGGGCTGTTCACCCGCTACCTGCTCGCCCGCAGCATCACGTCCGTCGGGGAGGGCGCCGCCCCCACGCGGTCCGCCGACCTCCTGGAGCCCTGATGCGGCACGCGCTCATCCTTGCCGGCGGGTCCGGGACGCGGCTGTGGCCGTACTCCAGGGCAG
>JBHENF010000184.1:0-13139 GCA_046262175.1 Mycobacteriales bacterium | reverse complement strand
TCCTTCGCCTCAGCCTCCTCGAGGGTCGGCGCGGTGCCGCCCGCCGATGCAGGAACCCACCACGTGTCGTCCGGGCCGTGCGGCGTCCCCTTGTACGTCGCGCGCGCCTCCTCGAGCAGCAGCTGCATGCGCCGCTTCAGCTCGGCCGTGGCCGCCACCGGGTCCGCGTCGGCTGCCGGGTGGAACGTCTCGCCGACGACGATCCGGACGTGCTGCCCGCGGCTCAGGTCCTTCTTGCGGTGCTTGGTCATGATGCGGTGGCTGCCCCAGACGATGCACGGGAGCACGGGCACGCCCGCCTCCTGCGCCATGCGCACGGCACCGGTCTTGAAGGCCTTGAGGTCGTACGACTCGGAGATGGTCGCCTCTGGGAAGACGCCCACGATCTCGCCCGCGGCGAGCGCCTTCACCGCGGCCTGGAAGGATTCAGCGCCCGAGAGGCGGTCCACCGCGATGTGCTTCATGCCGCGCATCAGCGGGCCCGAGACCTTGTGATCGAAGACCTCCTTCTTCGCCATGAAGCGCACGAGGCGACCGGCAGGCTGGGCGGCCAGGCCCGCGAAGGTGAAGTCGAGGTAGCCCGTGTGGTTGATCGCCATCACGGCGCCGCCGCTGGCCGGGACGTTCTCGACGCCTGTGATGTCGAAGCGGATGCCGAGCGCCTTGAAGACGCCCTTGGCGAAGCCGATGACCGGACGGTAGACGGGCTCTCCCATGGGCGAACGTTAGCCGCCGGGCTGCTGCCGCGATGCGGCGGTGCCGCCCGGCGTCGGCCGCGGGCCTGACCGGAGCACGAGCATCCCGCGGGGCAGGAGCTCGGCCCGGCCGCGTCGAATCCGGCTGTGGACCGTGCTGGACGTACGACGGCGGTGCGGGATGATCCGGTACGAGATCGGGCGAAGGGGGCAGGGTGCGGCGGCAAGGAGCGGCGGTGCTCGGGCTGCTGGGCGTCCTCGCAGCCGGGTGCGGCGGCGGCAGCGTGCAGGAGCCGCGAAGCCTGCCGCCCGTGACCACGGTGCCGTCGCCGTCCGCGAGTCCGAGCCCAAGCGGCGTCGTAACCGCCGCCGAGATCGACGCGGCTGCCCGAGCCGTGTTCGCAGCGCTGAACGAGGCCATGGCGACCACGGACCCTGCTCCGTACGTCGCTGTCGCCGTCACGCAGTGTCCGTGTGTTGCGCCGGTGACCAAAGGGCTGCGTGCCGCGAGGGCGGCCGGGCACACCTTCACGGGCAAGGTGACGGTGCTCGAGGTGACGCCGCACGATCTTGGTCCCACCGGAGGCCAGGCGAAGGTGCATTGGATGCAGCCGGCAAGCGCTGAGCTGGACAGCGCCGGCGGCGTCGTCCGGAAGCTCCCGGCGGTCGATTACACGCAGGACCTGTTCCTCGTTCGGGACAACGGGACGTTGAAGGTCTTTCAGATTGTGGGGCTGGGATGAAGCGGATGGGGCTCGTGCTCGCGCTGGTCCTCACAGCCCTGACCCTCGCGCCGGCGGCGTCGGCTACGGGAGCGGGTTGTCCGGCCGGCGTCTTTGCGTGCGACCAGCAGTCGCCCGGCGCGGGCGACTTCACCGGGGCGGTGACGGCTGTCGGGCAGTCGCACGGCTCCGGCCACATCGGCACCCACGGCGGCGGCAGCACCTGTGGCGGCTGCTCCTGGCGGCTCGTCCCGCTGTGCTTCTTCCGCATCCCCACCGACCCGAACAGCGACGTCCTCTGCTCTGCCGCCGTCGACAGCCCCCGCTGCGCCGACAACCAGATCGCCTACGCCGTCTACCTCTCGACCCCCGTGAAGCCGGGCTGGGACCAGGTCGACGTGATCTGCCAGGGCGGCGGCGCCGGGCTGGTGCCGACCGGCGCGGTCGGCCCGGCCATCGACACGGCGTTCGCCTCGCTCGACCTGCCGGACCCGACGCTGGTCGTGCAACCGCCGGGCGGCGCCGTCGTCCGCGTGCCCGCCATCTTCCGCACCGCCGCCACGCCCTCACGGACCGTCACGACGACCGCAGCGGCCGGTCCGATCACCGCGAGCCTGACGATCACCGCCACGGTGGACCACTACGTCTGGCACTTCGGCGACGGCACCACGCGCGACACGGCCGGCCCCGGCGACACGTACACCGACGGCGCCACGGTCCCGCCGGAGGGCGACGGCACGCCGTACGTCACGCACACGTACGAGCACTCCGGCAGCTACCCCGTCAGCGTCGACGTCGTCTGGACCGGCACCTACGTGTTCGCTGGTTCAATCAGCGGCACCGTGCAGAACCCAGGTCCGCCGCAGAGCTCGCCGACCGTGCCGCTGACGGTCTCATCCGCCCGGTCACAGCTCGTCCGCTAGAAGGGCGGTTCCTCGAGCGGCGGCTGCTCGTCCGGCGTCGGATCGCGCAGCAGCATCGCCTCGAACGCGTGCAGCTCGTACGCGTCCGGCAGCTCGGCGTCCGGCGCGATGTCCGGAGGCGGACCGGGCTGGTGCTCCACCTCCACGATTTGCCCGGCCGGACTGAACCACAGCGTCGACGTGGCGAGGCGCCACGGAGTCCAGCCGCGGTGCTTGAGCAGATGGGTGCGTTGCGCGCGGGCGACGAGGTTCCAGGCGGCGGTCGGCCCGGCGGGGTAAGGCCGCTCATGGTCGTGATCACACCGGCTGGCGGGGACGCGGGTGCCGGTCGGGCCGTCGCAGAACAGGTCGCGGATGTCCACGAAACTGCGCAGGGCCGGGCTCGGGTCGTGGCGCGGCTCGCTTCGCCAGGTCTTGTCCGTGATCGGCCCGGGCTCCGCCACCATCGCGAGCAGCGCGTCGCGCACGGCGGCCGGATCGGGGTCGGGCCGTACGACCCGGTCGGCGGTGTCCACAACGGCACCGCCGTTGACGCACACCTGCCGCAGCTCTGCCTGGGTCACCCACTGCCGGCACTGCGGCGCGCTCACCCAGCCATAGCCGGCCAGCCAGCCCGGCTCGTTGTCCAGGCCGAGCGCCGTCGTCACCGGCAGGTGCACCAGCACCTGCACCGGCCGTTGCCGCCGGCGGTCGCCCGAGCACTCCGCGGGCAGGTCGGTCGCGAGGTCGAAGCGCAGCGCGTCGACGCCGCGCGGGTCGCCGGCCGCCCGCGCCGCGCGCGCCTGCGCCGTCAGCTGCTCGTAGTAGTGCGTCAGCGGCAGCGCCGGACCGCTCAGCACGAGCGTCGCTTGGTCGTCGCGATCTGCGTACAGCCGGACGCCCCGAGCCGACCCGGCAGTCGCCGACCGTGCCGCAGCCGCATCCGCGTCGTGGCGCAGCTCGGTCTGGCGTACGGCGTCACGGATCCGCGCGGGACTCAGTCGACAGGCGCGCTCGGCCAGCTCACGGTCCACCTGCGCGCGCACCGGTGGCGCGCACCGAGCTGACTCCTCCAGCAGCACCCGCGCGCTGTACGCCGGCAGCCGGCCGGCCTCCAGCAGCGCCAGGCTGCGAGGGTGCTCTGTCACCAGGGTTACCGCCAGGGCGACCTCCGTGCCGGCGGCCCGGTCGCTGCAGCGGCGCGCAACCGCCACCTCGCGCACGAACGACTTCCACGCGCCGTCGTCGCGGCTGTCCCGCGGCACCTGCGCCGCGAGCCGGGCGAGCAGCACCGCCTGCTTCGCGTACCGCTGCCAGTCCTGCTGCACCGACGCCTGCAGCGCCCCGAGGTCAGCCCGCCACGTCGGCTCGTCGAACGGCGTCAGATCGAGCTGCGCCTGCGGCGGCTGCTCGACGATCACTGACATGTTCGAACACTAGTTCGAATCAGTCGGAAAGTCAAGCAGGAAAGGAAGCTCCCGCACGCTTCGCCAGCGCCTGCTCGTACAAGCGCCCCGCCCGGTACGACGACCGCACCAGCGGGCCGCTCATGACGCCCGCGAAGCCGATCTCGAGCGCCTCCTCCTGCAGCTCGACGAACTCCTCCGGCTTCACCCAGCGCTCGACCGGATGGTGGCGCGGCGACGGCCGCAGGTACTGCGTCACCGTGATCAGCTCGCAGCCCGCGTCGTGCAGGTCCTGCAGCGCCTCGGAGATCTCAGCCCGCTCCTCGCCCATGCCCAGGATGAGGTTGGACTTCGTGACCAGCCCGTATGCGCGAGCCTGCCGGATGACGTCCAGCGACCGGTCGTACCGGAAGCCCGGCCGGATCCGCTTGAAGATGCGCGGCACCGTCTCGACGTTGTGCGCGAGCACCTCCGGACGGCTGCCGAACACCTCAGCCAGCTGGCCCGGGTCGGCGTTGAAGTCCGGGATCAGCAGCTCGACGCCGATCCCAGGCAGCGCCGCGTGGATCTGCCGGACGGTCTCGGCGTAGAGCCAGGCGCCGCCATCGGGCAGGTCGTCACGCGCGACGCCGGTGACGGTCGCGTAGCGCAGCCCCATCGCCGCCACCGACTCGGCGACGCGCCGCGGCTCGTCGACGTCGTACGCAGCGGGCTTGCCGGTGTCGATGTTGCAGAAGTCGCAACGCCGCGTGCACTGGTCGCCGCCGATGAGGAAGGTGGCCTCCCGGTCCTCCCAGCACTCGTAGATGTTGGGACAGCCGGCCTCTTCGCAGACCGTGTGCAGGCCTTCGCGCTTCACGAGCGACTTGAGCTGCGTGTACTCCGGCCCCATCACCGCGCGCGTCTTGATCCACGACGGCTTCTTCTCGATCGGGGTCGCCGCGTTGCGCACCTCGAGGCGCAGCATCTTGCGGCCTTCGGGCTGTATGGCGGTCACACCAGAGGCTAACGCCGCAGCGGCCCGATAGCGTCCCGAGCATGGACCTGCGCATCTTCACCGAGCCCCAGCAGGGCGCGACGTACGACGACCTGCTCCGCGTCGCGCGGTGCGCCGAGGACGCGGGCTACGACGCGTTCTTCCGCAGCGACCACTACCTGACGATGGGCGGTGACGGCATGCCCGGGCCGACGGATGCGTGGGTCACCCTCGCCGGTCTCGCCCGCGAGACGTCCCGCATCCGGCTCGGCACGCTGGTCACCGCCGGCACCTTCCGGCTGCCCGGCGTCCTCGCGATCAGCGTCGCGCAGGTCGACCAGATGTCCGGCGGCCGGGTGGAGCTGGGCCTCGGGACCGGCTGGTACGACGACGAGCACACGGCTTTCGGCATCCCGTTCCCGCCGCTGGGCGAGCGCTTCGAGCGGTTCGAGGAGCAGCTGCAGATCATCACCGGGCTGTGGGCGGCGACCGAGCCGTACAGCTTTCGCGGCACCCACTACTCGCTGAGCGGTGCGCCGGCGCTGACGAAGCCGGCGCAGGACCACCTGCCGATCATCATCGGCGGCGGCGGGGCCAAGCGGACGCCGCGGCTGGCGGCGACGTACGCCGATGAGTTCAACCTGCCGTTCGGGTCCGTCGACGACACGGCCGCGCAGTTCGGCCGGGTGCGTGCCGCGGCGGCGGAGACGGGCCGCGACCTGGTGCTGTCGGCCGCGCAGATCGTCTGCGTCGGACGTACCGAGGAGGAGGTCGCACGGCGAGCCACGGCGATCGGGCGCGACCCGGGAGAGCTGCGCCGCAACGGCCTGGCTGGCACCGTGAACGAGGTCGTGGAGAAGGTGGGGCAGTTCGCACAGGCCGGTGCGACGCGCCTCTACCTGCAGGTGATGGACCTGGCCGACCTGGAGCACGTCGAGCTCATCGCCGCAGAGATGGCGCCTCAGCTGTGACCGTGTTCACCAGATGCGGTAGGTCAGCCGTTCGCAGCCACTTACCGCACTCCGTTCGTCGCCGGCACGCTCGGGTCGGCCCTCAGGTGTCGCACGAAGTGCGGTAGGTCAGGCCGGGTCGCCGACCTACCGCATCTCGTGCCGCCGGCGCCGGGGGGGCGAGCGGCTGCCGCTCGCCACCGAGCGGCAGCCGGCGGCGCCGACGGCGACCGGCTCGGTCAGCGGTTCATGAAGGCGTCGACCGTCACGGCCAGCGCTGCCGGCACGCGCCAATCCAGCGTCGGGTCCTCGACCGCGACGCGGTAGACGTCGCGCAGCTTCATCTGCCGCTCGATCGTCAGCACCGTCGCCCCCGCAGCGTCCGTGAAGTCGAAGTGGATCGGCAGGAACCACGGCAGGTCGGTGAACAGCTCCATCGCCCGTCGGGCGATCGCCTGCGCCGCCGAGCGCTCTTTGCCGACCAGGGGCCGGCCGTTGACGTCGACCTTGTACGTCGAGCGCGTGAACGAGGAGACGACGTCCTTCGCGATGACGGCGAGCGGGGTGCCGTCACCCGCGGCCACGTCGTACGTGCCGGCGATCTCGAACATGTTGCGCGCTCCGATGGTGAACACGACCTGGGAGCGGTCCGCGCTGGCCCAGAAGGTCACCTTCTCCTTGAGCGAGAAGCGCTTCTGCTCGGCGTACCCCAGCGGCGTCTGCGCCCCGGCCGGGTCGACGCCGATCACGTCGTACCGGTTCTGCAGTGGGGAGAAGCGCTGACGCAGCTCGAGCACGTAGGCAGTCACCAGCCGAACGCTAGCTGCCCCTCGGTGGTTCGGGGGACCGGCAGGATCAAGGGTTCGACGAGGACCCGGTCACCCTGCACGACGACTCCCTCGACCAGCACGCGCGCGTAGATCCGGCTGCTGCCCGGATGCACGTCGTGCGACATGCGGCGGAACCGGCCGTCCACGAACCACTGTGCGTTCTTCTTGCAGGGGATGGCGTACGGCGTCGTCTCCAGCAGCGCCTCGCCGACCTGCAGGCGCACCCCCGGCCGGATGCTGCGCCAGTCCAGGCCGCGCAGCGTGAGGTTCTCGCCGGTGCTGCCGTAGCCGATCGGCTGCCCTTCGTCGGCAAGGGCGTCGATCACGTCGGCCGACCACAGGCACACCGCCTGCCGCGGGCGGCCGTGGTGCACGCGGTTCGCCTGCTTGTCACCGACCAGGCCGCGCCGGGTCACCTGCGCCGACGCGACCGGCAGCTTCGGGACGCCGCCGGGGGAGGTGCTGACCTGCACGACCGTGCCGGCATCCGACGGTGCGCCGGCGCCCATGGCGTGCCGGAGGCGCCCGGCCTCGGACAGCAGCCGCCACGCCGTGTGGACCGCGCCGGCGTCGACGACGCCGCGCGGGAGCTCCGCCAGCTCGGCCCACATCGGCTCCAGCGCCGCGACCACCGGCGCGGGCGCGTCCGCCGCGATCTGGCGGAACCACGGCTCGACGTCGTTCAGCGTCCGCCTGAGGTCGGACGGCGACCAGGCAGCGACGTCGAACGCGCAAGTGGGGCAGGGCACTCGCGCGACGTTACGGAGAATCCGCCTGCACCGCAGGGCTTTACGAGCTCACACGTGCGCGACGGCGGACAGCTCGGGCAGCCGCGCCTCGAGCAGCGGCAGCACCTCGTCCACCGGCACGTCCCGGCCGAGCTCGCGGGACAGCGAGGTCACGGTCGCGTCGGTGATCCCGCACGGCACGATCCGGTCGTACGCCGTCAGGTCCGGGTCGCAGTTCAGCGCGAAGCCGTGCATCGTCACGCCGCGCGCCACCCGGATGCCGATGGCCGCGACCTTGCGTGCACCGTCCGGTGTCCAGACCCCGCTGCGGCCGTCGACGCGAGCCGTCCGCAGACCGAGCGAGGCGCACACGTCGATGAGCAGCTGCTCGAGCCGGCGTACGTAGTCGACGACGTCGACGGGGTCGGCGAGTCGCACGATCGGGTAGCCGGTGATCTGGCCGGGACCGTGCCAGGTGATCTTGCCGCCGCGGTCGACGTCCACGACCGGGGTGCCGTCGCTCGGGCGCTCCCAGGGGTCCGTCCGCTTGCCCGCCGTGTAGACGGGCGGGTGCTCGAGCAGCAGCGTGACGTCCTCGGCGCCGGCGACCACCTGGGCGTGCAGCGCCTGCTGCAGCCGCCAGGCATCGGCGTACGGGACGGAGCCGAGCCGGCGCAGCAGCACGCACTCAGGCTAGCTCTCGGGTCGGCACTCGGGTCTCTCCGTCGGCGTCCACGCGCCAGGCGGAGGCGCCCGTTCGGGCCGACACCGCCTCGTGCAGCTCTGTCCCGACGTAGTGCAGCGCGACGTCGTCGTCGGCGGCGTAGCCAGGCTGCAGCGTCCCCTCGCGCACGAGTCGCTGGTACAGCGGCCGGCGGCCCGCCTCGGAGTCGTAGTGCGGGCAGTTCGACCCCGGGATCAGCCCGAGCCCGTCGTTCCACGGACGGAGCTCCGGACCGTACGAGTCGGTCGTGCCGCCGGTGTGCCAGCACAGCGAGCCGGCGCTGACACCGAGCAGCACCACACCCGCCTCCCACGCCTCGCGGAAGACCGCGGCCAGGCCGTGCAGGCGCCACAGCACCATGAGCCCCGCGACCGAGCCGCCGCCGACGTAGACGGCGTCCTGGGCGAGCAGGTGCGCGCGCAGGTCGTCGACGTTCGGCATCGGCATCACGGCAACGTGGCTGGCCCGCTCACGACGACCGGCCCACGCCGCGTACCAGCTGGCGATCTGGCCGCTCTCGTCGCCGGTCGCGGTGAACAGCCCGCAGACCTTCGGCGCCTGCTTGCCGGTCAACGACAGCGCGTGCTCGATCAGCGGCCCGGCCGTCCACCCGTACCGCCCGTCCGACGTGAAGCCGCCGCCGCCGATGGCCAGGATGTCCACGCGGGGAGCGTAGGGCTGTGGACAACGGCCGTCCCGGTCGCGTGGATCCCGCTAGCGTCGGTCCGTGACCGAGGTCTGGGCGCTGCCGGGCTACGACGTGCAGTCGTTGATCGGGTACGGCGCGACGGGGGAGGTGTGGCGCGCCCGGGAGCTGGCGACCGGCGACCCGGTCGCGCTGAAGCGACTGCGCGCCGACGCCGATCCCGCTGCGGTGCAGGCGCTGCGGCGCGAGGCGGTGCTGCTGCGGTCGCTGGACACGCCCTACGTCATCCGGCTCCGCGATGTCGTCGACGACGTGCTCGTGCTGGACCTGGCGCAGGGTGGCTCACTCGCCGCGCTGCTCACCCGCCGCGGGACGCTCGACCCGGGTGAGGTGGTGACCGTCGCCGCCCCCCTCGCGCAGGCGCTCGCCGCGGCGCACGCCCGCGGGCTCGTCCATGGCGACGTGACGCCGGCCAACGTGCTGTTCACCGCGGACGGCATGCCGCTGCTGTCCGACCTCGGCATCGCGCGCGTCGCGGGCGACCGGCAGGCGGTCGACGGGACGGCGGAGTACGTCGACCCGGCCGTCGCCTCGGGCGGTTCGCCCAATTCGGCCGCCGACGTCTGGGCGCTGGCGGCGGTCTGCCACCACATGCTCGCCGGGACGCCGCCGCACGACGGCGGCTCCGTCAACGAGGTGCTGAACGCGGCGCGAGCCTCGGCCCGGGCGCCGCTCGGGCTGCTCGCGCCGACCGCCCCGCGGCCGCTGGTGGCGGCGGTCGAGCAGGCTCTGCAGGCGGACCCTTCGGCGCGGCCGGACGCAGCTGCCTTCGCGGCCGCGGTACGGCGCTCGCACGCGGCGGCGCCGGTCCGGCTCACCGGCGCGCGGCCGGCTGCCCCCGTACCGGACGTCCGGCCGACCCACGCCGTCCACGGCGGCGCGCCCACCGTGGACGAGCCGGGTCCCCGTCGGCTACCCCGTCGACTGCTGCTCGGGCTGGCCGCCGTCCTGCTCCTGGTCGCGGCTGGCACCGCCGGGTGGCTGTCCGGCCGCGACGAGCCGGCCGCGCCCGTGCTGGCGACGGTCTCGCTGGCGCCCTCACCGTCGCCGGCGGCGCCGCAGTGGAGCGCGCTGCTGGACGGGTTGGACGCGGCCCGCGCCGACGCCTTCGCGCGGGCGGACCCGGCCCGGCTGGCTGCGGTCTACGCGCCGGATGCGCCTGGCGTCGCAGTCGACAGCTCCGCGATCGAGCGACTGCGCGGCGCCGGCCAGACCGCCCGCGGCGTACGGCACACCGTCCGGTCGGTCACCCAGACCGCGTACGACGGGCGGGTGGCGCGGCTACGGGTCGTCGACGTCCTGGCGGCGTACGACCTGCTCGCGCGCGACGGCTCCGTCGTCTCCCGGTCCGCTCCGCGCCGGGAGGCGACGTACCTGGTCGAGCTGCGTCTCGGCCCGGACGGCTGGCGGCTCTGGCAGGTCGCGCCTGCCTAGAGGGCGGCGCGCAGCGCTGACTCGAGGTCGCCGTGCTGGAAGGCGAAGCCGCTGCGCTGGAGCACCGCCGGCGCGAGCCGCTGCCCGGCCAGCACCTCCTGCGCGAACTCGCCGAGCGCCGCGCGCAGCACGAACGCGGGCACGGGAACGGGAACGGTCGGCCGGTGCACGACGCTGTTGAGCACCTTCGTGAACTCGCGGTTGGTCACCGGCGCCGGTGCGACCAGGTTCACCGGCCCCGCGACGTCGGCGGTCAGCAGGTGCCGGATCGCTGCCACCTCGTCGTCGAGCGAGATCCAGCTGACCCACTGCCGGCCGGTGCCGAGGGGCGCCCCGAGACCTAGTCGCGCGACCTTCGCCTGCTTGGCTAGCGCGCCGCCAGACCCGGACAGGACGATGCCGGTACGCAGGTGCGCGGTGCGTACGCCGGCCTTCTCCGCCGGCTGCGTCGCGTCCTCCCAGTCGCGCACCACGTCGGCCAGGAACCCGGTGCCGCGCGGCCCCGTCTCGTCGGTGAGCCGGTCGCCGGTGTCGCCGTACCAGCCGACCGCGCTCGCGCTGAGCAGCACCTTCGGGGTGCCCGCCGCAGCCATCGCCTCGGCGATCGCGCTGGTGCCGTCCGTGCGGCTGCGCAGGATCGTCTGCTTGTACGCGGGCGTCCAGCGCTTGTCCCCGACGCCGGCGCCGGCCAGGTGCACGACGGCGTGGACGTCCGCGAGGTGCGCGGGGTCCAGCGACCTGCCGTCCCAGGGGCGCTCGTCCGGCTTGGCCGGCGTGGCGCGCACCAGCCGTACGACGTCGTGCCCCTGCACCCGCAGCGCGGGTACCAGCGCCGAGCCGATGAGCCCGGATGCGCCGGTGACCGCGATCTTCATGCCGCGATGGTGCCCCGGGTGCTCGTTGTCCGCACGTCGAGCTAGAGGCCGAGCTCTCCGGCGAAGTCGCCCTCCTGGAGGCGGTTCTTCACCGTGACGAGGAAGCGGGCCGCGTCGGCCCCGTCGACGATCCGATGGTCGTAGGTCAGCGCGAGGTAGACCATCGAGCGGATCGCCACGACCTCACCCAGCTCCGGGTCGGTGACGACGACCGGTCGCTTGACGACCGCGCCGGTGCCGAGGATGCCGACCTGCGGCTGGTTGATGATCGGGGTGTCGAACAGCGCGCCGCGCGACCCCGTGTTGGTCAGCGTGAACGTGCCGCCGCCGAGCTCGTCCGGCGTGACCTGGTTGGTCCGGGTGCGGTCTGCGAGGTCCGCGATCTTGCGCGCGAAGCCGGCGAGGTTGAGGTCTCCGGCGCCGTGCAGGACGGGCACGAGCAGGCCGCGGTCGGTGTCGACGGCCACGCCGAGGTGCTCACCGTCGTGGTAGGTGACGGTGCCGGCGTCCTGGTCGATGCTCGCGTTGACGACCGGGTGCTGCTTGAGCGCCTCGACGGTCGCGAGCGCGAAGAAGGGCAGGAACGACAGCTTCACGCCCTCGCGCTGCTCGAACGACGCCTTCGCCTGGTCCCGCAGCCGGGCGATCTTCGTGACGTCGGCCTCGAGGACCGTCGTCAGCTGCGCGGACGTCTGCAGCGACTCGGTCATCCGGGTGGCGATGACCTTGCGCAGCCGGGACAGGTTCTCGGTACGGCCGCGCACCTGCGTGGCGGGCGCGGCCGCCACGGCCTGGTCGGCGTACGCGGGCGCCGGGGTGCTGCCCTGCGGCGTCGGCTGGGGCAGCTCGGCCGCCGGCGCGGCGGCGGGTGCGGCGGTTGCGGACGGTGCGGCGGGCTGCTCGGCGGCGGGTGCAGCGGGGGCCGGCTTCTGCGCAGCCGCGTCCAGCACGTCCTGCTTGCGGATGCGGCCGCCGACGCCGGTGCCCTGCAGGCTCCCGAGGTCGACGCCGTGCTCGGTCGCGAGCTTGCGGACGAGCGGCGTCACATACGCGCCCTCGCCACCGGAGGCTGCGGGAGCGGGCGCGGCGGTGGGCTGCGGCTGGGCGGCCACGGGAACGGGCTGCGGCGCGGGCGCCGGGGCAGGCGGCGGCGTCTCGCCGTACGACGGCTGCGCCGCTTCGGGAGCAGCGGCCGCTGCGGGGGCCGGCTTCGGCTCCGGCTCCGGCTCGGCGGCGGGCTCCGGCTCCGGCTCGGGGGCAGGTGCGGCCGCCGGCGCGGCCGGAGCCTCCGTACCGCCCTCGTCGATGATCGCCAGCTCGACGCCGACCTCGACCGTCTCGTCCTCCTGGACCTTGATCGACGTCAGGATGCCTGCCGCGGGCGACGGGATCTCGGTGTCGACCTTGTCGGTGGAGACCTCGAGCAGCGGCTCGTCGGCCTCGACCCGCTCGCCCTCCTTCTTCAGCCAGCGGGTGACGGTGCCCTCGGAAACGCTCTCGCCGAGGCGGGGCATGGGAACAGAGACGGCCATGGGTGCGAGAGCTCCTAGGAGTGGCTGTGCAGGGGCTTGCCGGCCAGCGCAAGGTGCGCCTCGCCGACCGCCTCGGACATCGTCGGGTGCGGGTGGATGAGCTGTGCGACCTCGGCCGGCAGCGCCTCCCAGTTGGTGATGAGCTGCGCCTCGGCGATGAGCTCGGCGACCCGCTCACCGACCATGTGCACGCCCAGCACCGGGCCGTCCTGCGCCGCGATCACCTTGACCGCACCAGCCGTGCCGAGGATGCGCGCCTTGCCGTTGCCGGCCAGGTCGTACGTCGCCTCGACCACGTCGTACCCGCGCTCCTTCGCCACCTTCGACGTCAGCCCGACGGAGGCGACCTCCGGGTGCGAGTACGTCACGCGCGGCACACCGTCGTAGTCGACCGGCGTCACCGGCAGCCCGGCCAGCCGCTCGGCCACGAGGATGCCCTCGGCGAACCCGACGTGGGCCAGCTGCAGGGTGGGGATGAGGTCACCCACGGCGCTGATCGTCGGGACGTTGGTCTGGCAGTACGCGTCGACCTTCACGAAGCCGCGGTCCATCTCGAGGCCGACCTGCTCGTACCCGAGGTCCTGCGACACGGGGCCGCGGCCGATCGCGACGAGCAGCAGCTCGGCCTCGACCGTCTTGCCGCCCTCGAGGTGCACGCG
>JBHENF010000183.1:0-4661 GCA_046262175.1 Mycobacteriales bacterium | reverse complement strand
CGCTCCCGAGCCGGCGCAGCTGCTCGTCGCCCAGCCGGGCCAGGTCGTCCAGCACCGGGGTCAGCCGGTCCGGAGGCACGAGGAGTAGCAGCTGCCCGACCGGGTCGGCCGCTGCGACGTCCACATCCTCGCTCGCCACCTGGCCGCCGGCCGTACGCACCAGCGCCTCGGCCCGCGTCACCGCACGGCGCGCGTCCGGCACGCGCTCCCGCCCCAGCGCACGCCCACGTCGTACGTCACCCGGTTCGCCTTCGCCGGTCCGAGCCTGCCGGCGACAGACGGAGTGCTGACGCTCGCGTACGCCGCCGGCGCCGGCAGCCCGGCCACGTCCGCAGTGCTGACCCTGGACAGCACCGGGATCGACGGCAGCGCGTTGGACGAGCGCGATCTGACGACGATGGCGGAGCAGTTCCTCGGCAACCTCGCCCGTGCCGCGGAGGACCGCAGCCGCGCGGCCTGACTGGTTGGCGTCAGAGCTCGATGCTCCCGGTCGTCGCGCCGGCGGCCACGGCGCCGGCGAGCGCCAGCGCGTCTGCCCGTACCTGCGGCACGTCCACGCCGTACGCCGGTGCGGTGTCCGCCAGCCGCATCGCGCCGCGCAGCAGCAGGGTGCGCGCGCCGACGGCGTTGCCGCGCTGCAGGTGGGTCAGCCCGACGCACACCTGCGCCAGCCCCTGCCACAGGTCACGCTCGGCCGCCGGCGCGGCCTTCCAGGACGCCTCGAACACCTCATGCGCGGAGAAGGCGCGCCCCTGCGCCAGCAGCGCTCGCGCGGTGCGTACGGCCTCCGCGGCCGGGAGCGGCTCCTCCGGGGGCGGCTCGACGGCGTCGGGTGACTCGGGCCGGACCGGGCGGCCCAGCGCGTCACGCGCGCGCATGCGCCACGAGCGCCGCGCTGACGACGTCCGGCACCTCCTGGTGCGGGAAGTGCCCGACCCCGTCGAGCACCTGCAGCTCGTACCCGCCGCGCGCCCACGCACCCGAGCCGTGCGCCGTGGACGGCAGGAGGCAGGTGTCGAGCGCCCCGTGCAGCTGCAGCACCGGGACCTGCACGCCCCGCTCGAGCAGCTTCAGGAAGCGCAGCCCGCTCGGCCGGGTGAGCGACCGGATCGCCCAGCGGTACCACTCCAGCGAGCTGTGCGCGACGCCCGGGATCTGCACGGCCTCGCGGCAGCGCGCCTCCGTCTCGGCGTCGGGGAAGCCCGGGCCGCCCCAGCCGTGCAGCAGCTGCCCGACGTACGCGCCGTCGTCCTTCACGAGCCGGGCCTCCGGCGCCTTCGGCAGCTGGAAGAAGCCGATGTACGCCGACGCCCGCAGCTGCGCCGGGTCGGTCAGCAGGGCCTGCCGCAGCCGGACCGGGTGCGGCATGTCGAGGATGCTCAGCGTGCGCGCGATCCCCGGGTGCAGCGTCGCCACTGCCCACGCCAGCAGGCCGCCCCAGTCGTGCCCCACCAGGTGTGCCGAGCGGGCCCCGAGGGCGCGGATCATGCCTGCGACGTCGGAGGAGAGCGTGTAGCCGTCGTAGCCGCGCGGCGGCTTGTCCGACGCGCCGTAGCCGCGCAGGTCAGGGGCCACGACCCGGAAGCCCTCGTCCGCGAGCGCGGCGAGCTGGTGCCGCCAGGACCACCAGAACTCCGGGAAGCCGTGCAGCAGCAGGACGAGCGGGCCGTCCAGCGGCCCCGCCTCCGCCACGTGGAAGCGCGCCCCGTTGGCCGTCACGTCGCGGTGCGTCCACGGCCCGTCGACGAGGACGACCTGCTCCTCGGGCGGCATGCGCCCGAGGGTAGGCGGATCAGGTGCGGCGAGTCGGCGCGACCGTCGGGTGCTTCGCCCAGGCCGCGTCGTCCTTGAGCGTCTCGAGCGTCTTCTCCGGCGCCTTGATGCCGGACAGGCTCTTCTTGCCCTTGAGCCCGAGGACCGCGGCCACGAGGAGGTAGACGAGGCCGACGATGAGGAAGCCGGCACCGAGCGGCACGACCCGCCCGAGGGCGTACGCCGCCGCGATGCTCAGGAACACCAGCGCGAACAGCCCGGAGAAGCCGGCGCCGCCGAACATCCCGGCGCCCTTGCCGGCCGCGGCCACGTCGCGCTTGATCTCGGCCTTCGCCAGCTCGACCTCCTGCCGCATCAGCTGCGACAGGTCGCGGGTGGCCGTCGCCACCAGCTCGCCGAGGCTGGCGTCGGACGTGGGGGTGCTGCTCACAGGAGATCTCCTCAAGGCGGGCCGGGTCAGGCGCTCGCCCGAGCCGTACCCGCCCGTCCGCGCGTCACACGACCGGCGTGATCACGCACCGATTCCGGCCGGCCTCCTTCGCCGCGTACAGGTTCTGGTCCGCTGTCTCCACGAAGTCGCCCCGGGTGCCGGTCGCCCCGCCGACGCTCACCGTGACCCCGCAGGTCGCCGCCACCCGCTCGCGCAGCCGTTCGGCCAGGACACGTGCTGCCGCGAGCTCCGTGTGCATGCTGGCCACGAGGAACTCCTCTCCGCCCCAGCGCGCGACGAGGTCCTCGGTGCGCACGCCGGACGACAGCACCTGCGCCACCTCGAACAGGACGTCGTCGCCGGCGGCGTGCCCGCGCTCGTCGTTGACCTGTTTGAAGTGGTCGACGTCGACGAGCAGGACCGTCAGCGGGATGGAGTGCCGGGCCGCGGCGGCGAGCGCGGTCCGCAGGTGGTCGTCCGCGTGCCGGCGGTTGTGTAGCGCGGTGAGGTGGTCCGTACGGCTGATGCTGTCCAGCTCCTCGGCCCGCTCGCGCAGCTGGTCCTGCAGCTGCTTCACCCGGTACGCCGCGCCGACCCGCGCCAGCAGCTCGGCCGGCTCCGGCGGCTTGCGCAGGTAGTCGTGCGCCCCTTCGCGGAGCGCGGCCACGACGTCGTCCCCTCCGATCACGCCGCTGAGGAAGACGACCGGGACGTCGCGCGTGCGGGGGTCGCCCTTCAGCGCGCGCAGGGTCTCGTGCCCGTCGAGGCCCGGCATCTGCACGTCGAGCAGCACGACGTCGACGGCTGACTGCTGTGCCTGCGCGATCGCGTCGTGCCCGTCAACGGCCTCGAGCACGGCGTAACCCGCCGTCTCCAGCTCCAGTCGGACGACGGCGCGCAGGGTGGCGCTGTCGTCGGCGACCAGCACGAGCGGTGAAGGCATGAGGCCGCAGGCTAGACGGCCTTGCCGAAAGTCGGGTGCAGCTCGGCCAGGACCTCTGACTCGGCGAGCACCATCACGTCATCGCCCGCCTGCAGCCGCGTCTCTCCGCCCGTGGGCACCAGGCGGCCGTCGCGCACCACGAAGCTCACCCACAGCTCCGGCCCCCCGTGCACCAGCTCCTCCAGGGTCCGGCCGTCGGCAGCCGAGCCGCGGGCCACCGTGTACTGGTGCGCGCCGTCCGGCTCGTCCTGCAGTCGTACGCCGAACGTCCACGGCTCGGGGGCGACGACCCGCATCGGCAGGCGCAGCAGGCGCACCGCCGTCGGCACGAGGCCGCCCTGGACCACGACGGAGAACGCCACGACCACGACGACGATCCCGTACAGCCGCTCCGCCTGCGGCACCTGCGCGGTCAGGATGAAGCTGCCCAGCAGCACCGGCACCGCGCCCTTGAGCCCGGCCAGCAGGACGAACGCCCGCTCGTTGCGGGTGAGGTCGACCGGCAGCAGGCACAGCCCGACCACGAGTGGCCGGACGACCACCGCGAGGACGACGCCGATGATGAGTCCCGGGACCCAGACGTCCGGGTCGAACAGCACGTCGAGCGAGACGGTGAGGCCCAGCACGACGAACGCGACGATCTCGCCGAGGCTCGCGAGTGAGGCGTGGAAGCGGCGGATCTCCCTCTTGTACGGGGCGTTCGCGTCGCCGAGCACGATGCCGGCGACGAACACGGCGAGGAAGCCGGAGCCGTGCGCGACCGTCGCGAGGCCGAACAGCAGCATCGCGCCGGCGAGCGTGCGCAGCGGGTAGAGCCCCTCGCTGGGCAGCGGCACGCGGCGGACGAACTCGAGCAGCAGCCGCCCGCCGACCAGGCCGATCGCGCCGCCGACGACCATCTGCAGCAGGAACTCGCCGGCCACGTCCCCGACCGCGCCGGCGCTCAGGCTGCCGGCCGTGATGAGGCTGGCCATGAGCGCGATGCCGACCGGGTCGTTGGCGCCGGACTCCCCTTCCAGGATCGTCCCGCTGCGACCGCTCAGCTCACGCTGTCCCAGCACCGAGAAGACGACCGCCGGGTCCGTCGGGGCGACGGCCGTGCCGACGAGGACGGCGAGGTACCAGTCGAGGTCGAACCCGTAGTGCGCCAGGGCCGCGACGGCCGCTGCCGTGAGGAAGGTGCCGACGACGCCGACGACGCTGATGGGCACCGCCGCCGCACGCACCCGCCGCCAGCCCAGATGCATGCCGCCGTCGAACAGGATGACCACCAGCGCGACGGTGACCAGGCGCTCGACGGTCCGGTGCGGGGGAGCCTCGAGCCGGTCGACGTAGTGCGCGGCGAGCGCTGCCCCCGCGAAGAAGAAGGCGGGCGTCGGGATCTGCAGCCGCTCGCTGAGCCGGTTAGACAGGACGGCGACGAGCCCGACCGCGGCGATCACCAGCACGAGGACCCCGAACGGCTGGACGTCCTCCACGGCAGGCTCTCCTCAGGTCAGCACGGATCCCGTTGCC
>JBHENF010000182.1:0-22206 GCA_046262175.1 Mycobacteriales bacterium | reverse complement strand
GGCCGCGCCACGCGTCGGCGGCCGCGCCGAACGCCGCTCGGTCGCCGGTCGTCAGCCCGTCGTTCTCGAGGTCCAGTGCGCGCGCCTCCACGACGTCGGGCGGCGGCGGCACCCGAGGGGGCGGGTGCCCGCGCAGCAGTGCGTCCTGGGCCAGCCAGCGTGCGGCGAGGGCGTCGATCTCCTGCGCGCCCATCCGCTGGGCGTCGCTGCGGAGCGCGGCGGCGTCGTCGGCCGGGGACGTCCTCGCCCCGACGCAGGCTGCCAGCGACGCCAGTCGTGGGCGCAGGCTCAGGAACGGCTGGTCGAGCAGGCCATCGAGCGTCGTCGTGGCCGAGGCGTGGTCGACGGCTTCACTGAACCACCCCCGCTCCAGCGCCACGTAGCACCGGAAGGCGCTGAGGTCCCGCCGGAACGCCAGCCCCAGCGCGCCGGCCTCGTCGCTGACCTCGTCGATGGCCGCCGCCGCGGCAGCCGGGTCGCCGCGGCGGACGTGCAGCAGTGCCGCGATCAGCTGGGTGCTCACGTGCATGCGGCGGGTCGGCCGGCCTCGGGCGATGTCGAGGCATCGACCGAGCGTGTCGAAGGCTTCCTGCAGCCGACCGCTCAGGACCTGCGCCTCGAGCAGCAGCAGCAACCCGTTGAACAGCGTGAGCGCGTCGCCCAGGTCGCTCGCGCGGCGTACCGCGGCTGCGGCATGCGACGCCGCCGCCGGGGCGTCGTGCCCGTGCAGCGTGACGCCCGAGCGGGCCAGGGACATCCGCGCGTGCCCGAGCTCGTCGCCGCGGTCGATCAGGGCTTCGGCGGCGTCGACGGCCGCGGCGACGGCGATCGGCCCGTCGATGTAGCTGAGCAGTGCGAGCTCCTGCGCCGCGACCAGCGCCACCGCCCGGAACCCGGCGGCGAGGCCGACGGCGCGCGCGTTCTCGAGCGCAACGACCGCGTCGCGCGCGCCCGTGGACACGTCTGCGCAGAGCGCTTGCCCCAGTGCTGCGCGCGCCTCACCGACGCTGTCCCCAGCCGCCACGAACAGCGACTGCGCGACGCGATAGGCGTTCGACGCCGCCGGGGGGTCGACCTTGGCGAGAAGAGCGTCAGCACGGGCCAGCCCAACCTCCGCCCGTGTCTGCATGTCGCCGCTGTCCGCGGCCAGTGCCCCGGCTCGCCCGGCTGCGTCCAGGGCCGTCTCCGCGTCGCCCCCGATGCTCGCCGAGCGCGACGTCGCGAGCCAGAACTGCAGGAGGTCCAGGCTGCATGTCGGGTGCCCGTCCAGCAGCCCGCGCGCCCGTGCGAGCGCCGAGCGGCTGCTCCGCAGCCGCTCGATCATGCCCGTCTCCGCCTGCGCCACGAGCGCGTCGAAGGTCCGGCGCACCAGGTCGCACTCGTCGCCGGTGCTGGTCAGCAGTTCGACCGCGGCCTCCAGGTGGCGCGCGCGCAGCTCCAGCGCTTCGATGTCGTCGCGTCGTGCGTACCACTGCGCGTTGCGCTCGTGGGCTGCCCTGCGGTCGCCCCGCGTCTGCGCTGCGTAGGCGACGTCCCGCACCAGCGCGTGGCCAAACTCCAGCGTCTGGTCGGCTCCCTCCGCCGCCGTGCGCCAGCGCAGCAGGCCGCGGGCGACGAGCCCATCCACTGCCGGCCGGGCAGCGGGTGCGAGGTGTGCGAGCGCGTCCAGCTCGACGACGTCACCCAGCGTCGCGGCGGCGGCCAGCGCGGTCCGCTCGGCCGCCTCGAGCAGGTCGAGCCGGGCGCTGACGAACAGCCGCATGGATGTCGGGATGCGGCTGCTCGTGAGGACGCCGGCTGCGACGTGGCAGCCGTCTTCCCCGATCCTGACGGTGCCGTCCTCGAGCAGCAGGGTCGCGCACTGCTCGATGAACAGCGGGTTGCCTCCCGCGCGCGTCAGGACCACGTCGAGCAACTCCTTCGGCGCGCCCGGCAGGTACCGCTCGGCGACCGTCGCTGCGTCCTGCGGCGGCAGTGCGCCGACTGCGAGCTGCGGCAGCCCGGCGAGCCGCGGGTCGTCGAGCCTGGACGTGCCGACAACGACGAGCCCGGCACCGCTGACGTCGCGGAGCAGGTGCAGCGCAGAGACCACCGAGCCCGCCGACCAGTGCAAGTCGTCAAGGAACACTAGGGTCGGACGCAGCGTCGCGAGCTCCCGGAGCAGCGACACGCCTGCCGCCAACAGCTCCGCCTCGTCCGACGCCTCGACGTCCTCACCACCCGACAGCAACCGGCGGAGCCGTCGCTGCGTGCCGGGTGGCAGCCGTCGTACGGCGAGCTCCGCGTCGGGCTCGGCCAGCGCCGAGACCACGAGCTCACGCCACGCCACCAGGTCGCTGGCGCCGAAGGAGGGGCAGCTGCTGGCGAGCCGCCGCAGGTCGGGGTGTCTCGCCGCCCAGTCATCAACCAGGCGGGTCTTCCCGGCGCCGGGATCGCCCAGCACGACCACTGCCGCCGCGCCGTCCGGTGCCGTCACGAGCGCGTCGAGCCGAGCCAGCTCGGCTACCCGGCCGACCAGCGGGACCGCTGACGGCAGCCGCGCCGTCGACAGCCGCTCGGGCAGCGCGGCCCAGTCCAGCAGCCTCGCCGGCACCGGCCCGCTGCGCTTGTGCAGCAGTTGCGGCTCGTCGGCCGACCACGCGCTGATCCCAGAGGTGAGCGCTGCGGCGTCAGCGGACACGAGCACGCCCCCGGGTGGCGCGGCCGCGCAGAGTCGCTGGCCGACGTTGACGACGTCACCGGACGCCGTGAAGCCGCCCGGCTCCCACGACGGCGCGACGAGGACCTCCCCTGCGTGGATGCCCACCCTCAGCTCGGGCAGGCGGGGGTAGGCCCTCCGCCGCGTCTGCACCACCCGTTGCAGGCGCGCCGCGGCGACCACCGCGCGCAGTGGGTCATGCTCGTGCGCGGTGCGCGCGCCGAACACCGCCAGGAAGCCGTCACCCGCGATGCCGGACACGACGCCGCCGAGCGTCTGGCAGACCTGGCACAGCGCGTTCATGACCGGCCGGATCAGGAGGTGCACGTCCTCCGCGTCCATCTGCGCGCACAGCTCGGTGTAGCCGGTGAGGTCCGCGAACAGCACGGCGACGACGCGGCGCTGTGGCGAGAAGGCGGGCGCGGAGCAGACGGGACAGGCGTCGGGCCCCGCCGCGATGCGGGCGCCGCAGGCGACGCAGTCCGTCTGCGCCGCGGGCTGCGTCACGCGAGCGCTGCCCCCTCCTGGGTGCGGTCCTCGCCGCCGAAGCCGCGGACGTCGTCCGCCGTCGCGTGCATCACCTGGAAGTCGCGCACCTCGTCCCGGTCGAGCAGGTCGAGCAGGAGCTCGTCAGCGTCGGCCCGGTCGTCGCCGACGAGCTCGATGAGCACGTTGGCCCCGCGGATGCCGTGGACGTAGGCGGCGGCAACCTTCACCCCACGCTGGCCGGAGGTCTCCGCCACGCTGCCCGCCCACCGGCGCAGGGAGCCGGGCCGGATGTGCGCGAGCGCGAACAGGATGACGTCGGCAGGGCGGTAGCGCGAGATGTAACCGACGATCTGCGTCAGCACCGCCGGGTCGCAGTTGGGGTCGCCTGGCGGGCACGGGCTCGCGGACCTCGTCTGCATCGGCGTGTCCATGGGAGCAAAGGCGATCCCCGCGTACTGCCCCGTCTTCAGCTCGACGGTCGCCCGGAAGCGACCAGCGTCGTAGTGGTCGTGCACCGACGTGCCCTCAGGCAGTGTGGGAAAGAAGACGGCTTCGTATGCCATGGATGCCCCCCCGTGCGCGAATGCGCGCAACGTAGGGCAGATCGGCCACGGTGGCCACAGGTACGCTCGGCGGAGCCGGCTGTTCTGTTCGGCGCTCCCCCGCCGAAGACCGAGGTCCCGCCATGTCCACCCGCCTCATGCAGCGGTCTGACATCCGCAATGTCGCGATCATTGCCCACGTCGACCACGGCAAGACCACCCTCGTCGACGGGATGCTGCTGCAGTCCGGTGCCTACAGCGAGCACCAGCAGGAGGAGGGCGCGGTCCAGGACCGGGTCATGGACTCGATGGACCTGGAGCGCGAGAAGGGCATCACGATCCTCGCGAAGAATACCGCGGTCCGTCGCAAGGACCTGCTGATCAACATCATCGACACCCCCGGCCACGCCGACTTCGGCGGTGAGGTCGAGCGCGGCCTGTCGATGGTCGACGGCGTCGCCCTGCTGGTGGACGCGTCCGAGGGGCCGCTGCCGCAGACGCGGTTCGTGCTGCGCAAGGCGCTGGCGCAGAACATGCCGGTCATCCTGATCATCAACAAGGTCGACCGGCCCGACGCGCGGATCGCGGAGGTCGTCGACGAGACGTACGAGCTGTTCCTGGACCTGGATGCCACGGCGGAGCAGATCGAGTTCCCGATCGTCTACTGCCAGGCGAAGACGGGCCAGGCGTCGCTGACCCGGCCGGCCGACGGCACCAGCCCCGACGAGCCCAATCTCGATGTGCTGTTCGAGGTCATCAAGAACACGATCCCGGCGCCCACGTACGACGAGAACGCCACGCTGCAGGCGCACGTCACCAACCTCGACGCGTCGCCGTACCTCGGCCGCCTCGCGCTGTGCCGCATCCACAACGGCTACCTCAAGAAGGGCCAGACGGTCGCCTGGTGCAAGCAGGACGGCACCGTCGAGCGGGTCAAGCTGACCGAGCTGCTCGGGACCGAGGCGCTCGAGCGCGTGTCCATCGAATCGGCGGGGCCCGGCGACATCGTCGCCATCGCGGGCATCCCGGAGATCACCATCGGCGAGACCCTGGCCGACCCGGACGACCCCAAGCCGCTGCCGCTCATCACCATCGACGAGCCCAACATCTCGATGACGATCGGCATCAACACCGCGCCGACCGCCGGCAAGAGCGGCAAGAAGCTCACGGCCCGGATGGTCAAGGACCGGCTCGAGAAAGAGCTGGTCGGCAACGTCTCGATCCGCGTCCTGCCGACCGAGCGCCCGGACACGTGGGAGGTCCAGGGCCGCGGCGAGCTGCAGCTGGCGATCCTCGTCGAGGTCATGCGACGGGAGCAGTTCGAGCTGACCGTCGGCAAGCCGCAGGTCGTCACCAGGACCATCGACGGAAAGCTGCACGAGCCGATGGAGCGCCTGACCATCGACTCGCCGAGCGACTACCAGGGCGTGCTCATGCAGCTGATGGCGCTGCGCAAGGGCCGGCTCGAGCAGATGGTCGACCACGGCACCGGCTGGATCCGGATGGAGTACATCGTCCCGGCCCGTGGGCTGATCGGCTTCCGCACCGAGTTCCTCACCGAGACCCGCGGTACGGGGCTGCTGCACCACGTCCACGAGCGGTACGAGCCGTGGCACGGCGAGATCCGCACCCGCCCGACCGGTTCGCTCGTCGCCGACCGCTCCGGCCCGACGACCGGTTTCGCGCTGGCCAACCTGCAGGAGCGCGGCACGATGTTCGTGCCGCCGGGCACCGAGGTCTACGAGGGGATGATCGTCGGCGAGAACAGCCGCTCCGACGACATGGACGTCAACGCCACGAAGGAGAAGAAGCTGACCAACATGCGGCAGTCCTCCTCTGACGTCCTCGTGCCGCTCATCCCGCACAAGGAGCTCAGCCTCGAGCAGGCGCTGGAGTTCTGCCGCGAGGACGAGTGCGTCGAGGTGACTCCCGCCAAGGTCCGGATCCGCAAGGTGGAGCTGGACGCGAACCTGCGGGCCAAGAGCCGCCGTCCGAAGGCAAACACCTAGCCCGATGGCTGAGTGGACCGGGCGCCTCGCGGTGGCCACGCCCCTGCTGACGGACGAGAACTTCGCCCGCGCCGTCGTCCTGCTCCTGCAGGCGGACGAGGAGGACGGCGCGCTCGGCCTCGTGCTGAACCGGCCGTCCGGCACGGAGGTCGGCGAGGTTCTGGAGTCGTGGAGCGAGCTGGCCGGCCGGCTGCCGGTCGTGTTCAGCGGCGGCCCGGTGCAGCCCAACGCGGCGATCTGCCTCGGCCACGCGCGACTCGGCGCCGCGCCCGTCGCCGCCTACAGCGCGCTGGAGAACGCCCCCGCCCTGGGCACCGTCGACCTCGACGCGTCGCCAGAGGAGGTGGGGCCGGCCGTCAGCGAGGTGCGCGTCTTCGCCGGCTACGCCGGGTGGGCCGCCGGGCAGCTCGAGGCGGAGGTGGAGGAGGGCGCCTGGTGGGTGCTCGACGCGCTGCCTTCGGACGCCTTCACCGACCGGCCGGAGCTGCTCTGGCAGCAGGTCCTGCGCCGCCAGGGTCCGCCGATGGCGTTCGCGGCGCTCTACCCGGAGGACCCCTCCCACAACTGAAGTCCCTTGTACCGCAAGGCTTGCGGGCTCAGCGACGCGATCGCGGCGTCCAGCACCCGCCGCTGCTCGCGGGTCAGCTCGTCGACCGGCGTGAGGTACGGCCGGATCGTGAACAGCGCCCGGTCCAGGTGCGGCAGCGGCAGGGTCGTCTGCCGCTCCACCCGCAGGTGCCAGCGCAGCGGCTCGTCCGGGTAGGTCTCGTCCGGGTCGTCGTCGAGTCGCCCGCACCGGTTCAGCCCCCACACGTGCTGGACGTACGGCCCCTTCGTCAGCAGGGCCTCCGACAGCGCGGGTGCCGCGCGCTGCAGCCGCTCGCCGCCCGCCACCGGCGCGTGCAGCTCGAGCAGCGACGCCCCCGCCCCGCGGCGGACCGGCCAGCCGCTCGGGAAGCTGACCGCCAGCAGCTCCGCCGCCAGCCGGCCCGGACCGCGCCGCCGCAGGACGACCAGGTCGTCCGAGCAGGCGAGCTGCCAGCCGAGGACGAGCAGGTCGAGGCCGGTACGCGACACCACCTCGTCCGTCGCGTCCTGGCAGGCGCTGTCGCCGACCTGTCGCGCGGTCATCCCGTCGAGGTCGACGGCCAGCCCCAGCAGTCCAACGCCGTCCGGCGGCAGCAGCGACCACGCGACCCGGAGCGCCGCGGCCAGCCCGGCGTCGTCCGGATCGTCCGGGTCCCGTACGACCACCTCGTCTGTCAGCCGCTCGAGCCGTCGTGCGACCGCCTTGGGCCATGCGTCGTCGAGCACGACGTGCGGCCCGTCCAGCGGGCGCGGCGCCGGCACGACCCGGTGCGGGGCCTCGACCGGGAACGGCGGGGCGACCCGCGGCAGCCCGCGCACTAGCGTCCGCGCAGGGCGTCCAGCCCGGTGCGCGCCGCGGCGGCGTCGGCCGTGATCCGGCGCTGCGCCGTGAGCAGGTCGAGCGGCTGCCCGGCCCGCAGCGCCTGCTCCACCTCGCCGCAGGTTCCCGCCAGGGCCGTGGCACCCAAGGCAGCACTGCCGCCGCGGATCGCGTGCGCGATCCGGGCCACCGCGTCGCGGTCGTCCGCCTCGGTGGCCGCGGCCAGCTCCGCCAGCCGCTTGTCGGTCTCGTCGGCCCACGTCCCGATGAGGGTGTCCCGGAACGTCGCCGCCCGATCGCCGAGGCGCTCGGTCAGCGTGAGCAGCACGGAGGTGTCCACCGCCTGAGCAGCGGCCCGCGCCCTCGTCCGGCCGAGCGCGTCCCGCAGCTCCTCGGGGCGTACCGGCTTCGACAGGTAGTCGTCCATGCCGGCGGCCTGCGCGAGCTGCCGGTCCTCCACCATCGCGTTCGCCGTCATGGCGATGATCCACGGCTGCCGGTCGGCCGGCAGCTCGGCACGGATCCTGCGGGTCGCCTCCAGCCCGTCCATGACCGGCATCTGCACGTCCATCAGGACGACGTCGTAGTCGCGCGAGTGCACGGCCGCGACGGCCTCCTCGCCGGTCGCGACGGCGTCGGTGCGGTGGCCGAGGCCGTCCAGCTGCAGGGTGGCCACCCGTTGGTTGACCACGTTGTCCTCGGCGAGCAGCACGCGCAGACGGGCCTGCTGCTGCGGGGTGTCTGAGGACGGGGCGGCCGCGTCGGCCGCCCCGAGGGCACGTGCGACGGCCGACCGCAGCAGCGCCGCCTTGACCGGCTTCGTCAGGTGCACCAGGGCGAGCTCCTGCGGCCCCTCCGGCCGCATCCCCAGCGAGGTGAGCATCAGCATCGGGATCGTCGCTGTCGCTTCGAGCCGCCGGAGGCGGGTGGCGAGCTCCATCCCGTCCATCTCCGGCATGTGCATGTCGAGCAGGACGACGTCGTACGTCCCGCCTCCTTCCACGGCGACGAGCGCGTCGGCCGGACGAGCGTGGTCCTCGACGCTCATGCCCCAGGTCTCCAGCTGGGCGCGCAGGATCCGACGGTTGGTCGCGTTGTCGTCCACCACCAGCGCGGTTCGGCCGGGCAGGCCGGCCGGTGGGACGCGCAGCGCGTCCTCCGTCTCCTCGCCGCACCGCAGTGCCACGTGCAGCGTGAAGGTCGAGCCGACGCCGACCTCGCTGGCCACGTCGATGCGGCCGCCCATCGCCTCCGCGAGCCGCCTGGAGATCGCCAGCCCGAGGCCGGTGCCGCCGTGGGTGCGCGTGGTGGACGCGTCTCCCTGGCTGAAGGACCGGAACAGCTGGTCCAGCCGGTCTACCGGGATGCCGACGCCGGTGTCCCTCACGGCGAACGTCAGCGGCGTCCGGTCGCCGCTGGCGACGCCTGCCGACGCGACCCGGATCAGCACATCCCCGGAGTCGGTGAACTTCACGGCGTTGCCAGCCAGGTTGACGAGCACCTGACGCAGCCGCGTGACGTCCCCCACGAGGACCGGTGGCACGCCGTCCTCGAGCTGGTACGCAAGGTCCACCCCCTTCGCTGCCGCCTGCGCCGCGACGAGGTCGAGCGCCCCCTCGACGCAGTCGCGTACGGAGAACGGCTGGACCTCGAGCTCGAGCTTCCCCGACTCGATCTTCGAGAAGTCGAGGATGTCGTTGATGATCGCGAGCAGGGCGTCGCCGCTGGTGCGGACCGTCTGCGCGAAGTGGCGCTGCGTCTCGTCGAGGGGCGTGTCGAGCAGCAGCCCGGTCATGCCGATGACGGCGTTCATCGGCGTACGGAGCTCGTGCGACATCGTGGCGAGGAACGCTGACTTCGCCTCGTTTGCCGCCTCGGCCTCCTTGCGCGCCGCCACCAGCTCGGCCTCCCGCCGCCGCACCAGCACCTCCTGCCGGGCCAGCGCCTCGGCCAGCTCGTCGAGGCCGCCGCCGAGCAGCTGCAGCTCCAGAGGCCCGTCCACGTCGGAGCGGGCGGACAGGTCCCCGTCGCGAATCTCGCCCATCGTGGCGAGCAGGCCCTCGACCGGCGCGACGATCCCGCCGCGCAGCCGCCGGATCTGCCGGCCCTCTGCGGTTGCCCCCAGCACGAGGACCAGGAGCTCGACCACCAGCCCGACCTCCAGCGCCAGTCGCTGGTCGTGCTCGGACCGCTCGCGGCGCGTGTCTGCTGCCGACTCGGCCGCGGTCTCGGCACGCCGGTACCGGTCGAACAGCACCTTGCCCCGCCGAACGTGCGCGTCCAGCCTCCCGGGGCGGACGACGTCGGTCACCGTCGGCACAGCCCACTGCTGGACCCACTCCTGCTGTCGCGCCTGCATGGCATCGAGTCGCCGCAGCTGCGTCCTGTCGCCGGCGAAGGCCCGGCGTGCCGACGCCACCTGCCGCGGCTCCTCCACGGCCCCGCGTCGGTACGGCTCGAGGAGCTCGTCCTGCCCGGTCAGCAGGAACGCCCGTAGGCCCGTCTCCTGGTCCACGTTCGCCAGGTGGGCCAGTCGGACCGCCCGCGCGCCCTCCGCGATGTCGCTGGTGCGCGGCGCGAGCCACAGGACGAGCGTGAGCAGTACGGCACCCGCCACGGCGGCGGTCGCGCCGAGGGTCAGGAGCATCAGGCGGGCGAGCCGGCCGACCTGCGCGGTCAGCCGCTGACCGGACGCGTCCTTGGGCACGCCGGGGAGCCTGCCACGCATAGGGTCGCCCGATGAGCGATGCCACGCTGCCCCCCATGCCGGACCCCGGTGAGCGCCTGTCGACGGACCCGGAGCAGGCGGTTCTGGCGGAGGCGGCCACGGCGGTCGACGGGCTTGCCGCACCGGAGGCGTTCGCGCCGCTCGACCCCCCCCGCCGGCTGCTGCTCGTGCACGCGCACCCGGACGACGAGACGATCGGCACCGGCGCCACGATGGCCCGCTACGCCGCGCAGAACGCCCTCGTCACGCTGGTCACCTGCACGCTCGGCGAGGAGGGCGAGGTGCTGGTGCCCGAGCTCGAGCACCTGGCCGCCGACCGGGACGACGCCCTCGGTTCGCACCGGATAGGGGAGCTGGCGGCGGCGTGCGAGGCGCTGGGCGTGCGCGACCACAGGTTCCTCGGCGGCCCTGGGCGCTGGCGCGACAGCGGAATGATGGGCAACCCGTCCAACGAGCGGCCCGAGTGCTTCTGGCGCGCGGACAGGGACGACGCCGTGCGGGAGCTCGTCGCGGTGGTCCGCGAGGTGCGGCCGCAGGTCGTCATCACGTACGACGAGAACGGCGGGTACGGACACCCGGACCACATCCAGGCGCACCGGGTCGCCGTCGCGGCGTTCGACGCCGCCGGCGACGCCTCGTACGCGCCGGACCTAGGGATCCCGTGGCAGCCGGCGAAGCTGTACCACTCGGCGATCCCGAAGAGCGTCCTGCAGTCGGGGATCGACCAGCTCAAGGCCAGCGGCGCGAGCAACTTCTTCGGGGTCGACTCCGCCGAGGACCTGCCCTTCGGCGTCGCGGACGAGGTGGTGACCACCGAGATCGACGCCCGGGACTGGCTCGAGCACAAGACTGCGGCGATGCGGGCGCACCGAACCCAGATCGAGGTGGACGGCCCGTTCTTCGCGTTGTCCAACCACATCGGGCAGCGCGCCTTCGGCGTCGAGCACTACGTCCTCGCGCGGGGCGAGAAGGGCAACAGCGCGGGGCCGCAGGGTCGCGAGGACGACTTGTTCGCGGGAGTTCCCTCGGCCTGAATACGCCGAACGGGTGACGTGACGCGCTTCAGCAGGTCAGGGGCGTCGTGCTGCCGAACAGTGGGGAGGTACGGGGCAGGAACCGGGGCGACCGGTGACGCGTCGTGACCCCGAGGAGCCCCCATGAGCGACCTGACCCCCGCGCTCAGCACCCTGCTGGACGCCGGCCCCGACGCCGTGCTGTCGATGCGCTCCGCCGACGTCGGGCTGACGCGCGAGCGCCGCCGCACCCGCCGCTGGGTCAAGCTGACCGTGTTCGTGCTGGCGTCTGCGGCGCTGATCTCCTGGCGCGCCTCCACGTGGGACGGGTCCACGTCGTTCGTGCCGTACCCGCACATCGACCCGTTCCTGCTGACGATCATCATCTTCTTCGGCCTGCTGATGTTCCTCGGTGTCGGGCAGCAGGTGATGTCCGGCCGCTCACCGCACGTGACCTACCGGCCCGAGCAGATCTCCGTGGGGCTCGACGACGTCGTCGGCATCGACGGCGTGAAGGACGACGTCGTGCGTTCGCTCAACCTGTTCCTGGCCCACACGACCTTCTCCGAGGAGATGGGCGGCACGCCCCGCCGGGGTCTGCTGTTCGAGGGCGCACCCGGCACCGGCAAGACCCACCTCGCCCGCGCGATGGCGCGCGAGGCGGGCGTCCCGTTCCTGTTCGTGAGCGCGACCTCGTTCCAGTCCATGTGGTACGGCGCGACGGCGAAGAAGATCCGCTCGTACTTCAAGGAGCTGCGCAAGGCCGCCCGCAAGGAGGGCGGCGCCATCGGCTTCATCGAGGAGATCGACGCGATCGCGATGTCCCGCGGCGGCGTCGCCACCGGGTTCCAGCCGGTGCAGGTCGCCGGCTGCTACGGCACTGCTTCGCTGCCGTCGACGTATGCCCACGCCGCCACGCTGAAGACGCCTTTCGTCAGTGAGGGCACAGGCGGGGTCGTCAACGAGATGCTCGTGCAGATGCAGTCGTTCGATGCGCTGACCGGCTGGCAGCGGCTCGGCGGCTGGTGCGTCGACAGGGTTAACCTGTTCCTGCCGGTGCACCGTCAGCTGAAGCGACCGCAGACCGTGCCCACCAACGTGTTGCTCATCGCGGCCACGAACCGCGCGGACAGCCTCGACCCCGCCCTGCTGCGGCCGGGCCGCTTCGACCGCCGGCTCACCTTCGAGCTGCCCGCCAAGGACGGCCGCCGCCAGCTCATCGACCACTTCCTGAAGAGCAAGGCGCACACCGACGAGCTCGACGAGGAGAAGCGCGACGCCCTCGCCGCCGTCACCCAGGGCTACACGCCCGTGATGATCGAGCACCTGTTCGACGAGGCGCTCGTCAACGCGGTGCGCCGCGGGCAGAAGGCGATGACCTGGAAGGACGTCGAGCAGGCCCGCATGGTCGAGGAGGTCGGCATGGGCCAGCCCGTCGGCTACACCGCGCACGAGAAGCGGCTGATCGCCACGCACGAGGCCGGTCACGCCACGCTCGCCTGGCTGACGGCTCCGGAGCGGCGGCTCGAGATCCTCACGATCGTCAAGCGCCGCAGCGCGCTCGGCATGCTCGCCCACGGCGACCGCGAAGACGTGTTCACCCGGTCCCGCTCGGAGCTGCAGGCGCTCATCCAGATCGCCATGGGTGGGCAGTGCGCCGAGGAGATCTTCTTCGGTGACGTCTCCACCGGCCCCGGTGGAGACCTGCTGTACGCCACGAACTGCGCGGCCGAGATGGTGGGCGCGCACGGGATGAACGACAGCCTCGTGTCGTACATGGCCGTCCAGAACAGCTCCTTCTCGGACACGAACATCGTCGGCCGGGTGCTCCACGACGACCGTGGCCGCGATGCCGTCGAGGCGCTGCTGCAGGTGCAGAAGGCGACCGCCAAGCGGCTGTTGCTGGAGAACCGGCACCTGGTCGAGGCGCTGCGCGACGCGCTGCTCGACCGGCACGAGCTCATCGGGCACGAGATCACCGACGTGCTTGAGGCCGCCTCTCGTCCGGCGGTCGTCGACCTGCGCGCGTCGGACGCCGTCGTCGACTGACGTGGCACGCTGCCCGGCGTGAACGTCGTCGGGCTGCTCGCCGTGGCTCTGGTCGGGATCGTGCTCGACCTGTTCACGCTGCTGCTGCTGCCGTTCCGGATCGCCGGGCACCTCTCGCCGGTCGGCCCGGTCCTGGCGCTGGTGGCCAACGTGCTGATCGGATACGGCGGCAATCGGCTGCTGCAGTCCCGTCGGCCGGCGCAGGTGCTGCTCGCGCTGGCGATCGGTGTGTCGCTCGTGGCAGCCGGTCGCGGACCCGGTGGCGACCTGTTCGTGACGCGCGACCTGCAGGGGCTCTACCTGCTGTACGTCGTCGCCGCTGCGCTCGGCGCCTCCGTGCCGCTGTTCTTCCGGGCTACACCTGGAGCGGACAGCGGCCGAGAACCCTCCCGTGGAGACGGACCCGGCGCGCCCTGAGGAGGTCGTGGTCGTCCGACTGGGCGGCTGCCGCTACGCGGTGCCCATGTCCGTCGTCGACGAGGTCGGCCGGCCGCCGTCGCTGACCCGCGTACCGGGGCTGCCTGCCTGGGTCGCGGGGGTCGCGAACTGGCGTGGCAGGGTGCTGGCCGTCCTCGACCTGCGGCCGCTGCTGGCCGCCGAGCCGTCGTCGGTGGATCGGCGCGGTCGTCTCGTGGTCCTGAGCCGCAACGGCGTCAGCGCCGGCCTGCTGACCGAGGGGGTCGAGGGCACCGCCGACGTCGACGCCGAGGGGCTGGAGCCTGCGCTGGCGAACCTGCCGGCCAGCGCCGGCGCGCTGCTCGCCGGCCAGGTCACGGACGCGGCTGGTCCGCTCGGCGTGCTGGACCTGGACGCCCTGTTCGGCCTCGCCGACGAGCTGCCCAGGCCGCGCCGCGCTTCAGCCTGAGTGCGAACCGGCCGACAGGTCGTGCAGGAACGCTAGGAGGGAACGCAGTGGACTTCTCGATCAGGCTCGCCCGCGCGGCTGCCGTGATGACGTGGCTCAGCCTCGCCGTCGGCGTCGCGTCTGCCGTCGTCATGGACAAGGTCGGAGCAGCGCCCGGTGTGCACGTGCACCTGTACGCCGTCTTCGCCTGGACCGTGTTCGGCGTCTTCGTCGCCTCGTTCCTCACCTTCCTGCCGAAGATGGCGATGAAGTCGCACTTCGTGCTGGCCAACATCAACGTGTTCCGCGCGCTGCTGCTCATCTGCGACACCGTCTGGGTCACCGCCGACGTCGCCGTCACCGGCGGCGTACGCGGCCCGTTCTGGGTCTGCTACCTCGGCGTCGTGCTGTTCGCGGCCGTGTCCATGCCCGGCTGGCAGGCCGCGTTGTTCGGCTTCGCCGCGACAGGCGGCCTGGTCGCCGCGTCCGCCATCTCGCACACGCTCGACCGCTCGTCACTCGGCGTGCTCCTGCTGGTCGGCTTCACCTTCCCGATCGTCGCCTGGTTCAACTCGACGCTGTCGGCGGCCGTCTGGTCGCTGCGGTCGAAGGCACGAGCCGACCGCAAGGCGCTCGAGGCCCGCGTGGCGGAGCTGTCCGCTGCCCTGGAGCGCGCAGCCGACGGTGACCTCGCGGACGACATCTCGGCGGCGGACGGCTCGCAGCAGCTGCAGACCCTGAGCACCGCGTTCAACCACACGCTGTCCAACCTGCGCGAGCTGGTCAGCCAGATCCGCAGCGGTGGTGAGCAGATCGGCGCCTCTGCCAGCGAGCTGCTGGCCACCGCCGAGGAGCACGCGGCGTCCGCGACCCAGCAGTCCTCCGCGGTCAGCGAGACGACCTCGACGATCGAGGAGCTCGCCGCCACGGCCGCGCAGATCGCCGAGACCTCCGAAGCCGTCGCCCGCTACGCCGCAGAGACGCTGCGCTACGCCGAGCAGGGCCGCGCCGCCGTCAGCGCCTCCGTCGACTCGATGGACACCATCGCGGACCGGGTCGACTCGATCGCCTCGCGCGCCCTGTCGCTGGGCGAGAAGAGCCACGAGATCGGCCGCATCCTCGACGTCATCGACGACCTCGCGGACCAGACCAACCTGCTGGCCCTCAACGCCGCCATCGAGGCGGCCCGGGCCGGCGAGCACGGCCGCGGCTTCGCCGTCGTCGCCGCCGAGGTCCGCAAGCTGGCCGAGCGCTCGCAGGAGTCCGCCGCGCAGATCCAGACGATCGTCGGCGAGATCCAGTCCGAGACCAACTCCACCATCATCGCCTCGGAGGAAGGTGCCAAGGAGGTCCGCGCGGGCACGCAGCTCGCCCGCGGCGTCGTCGACGCCCTGGAGCGGATCAGCGGCATGGTCGACGAGACGACGACGGCTGCCAAGGAGATCTCCATCGCGACGCAGCAGCAGCGGTCCGCGTCCGACCAGGTGGTCGCCGCCATGACGCAGGTGTCCGACGTGTCGCGGCAGTACGCCGTCGGCTCGCGGCAGGCCGCCGCCGCAGCCGCCCAGCTGAACGTGCTCGCTGCGGAGCTCCGCAGCTCCATCTCCCAGTTCAAGGTCGCCTGACCTCTTTGCCGTCCGACGCCCGCTGAGCCCTCGGGGCCGGCGGGCGTCGCGCTGCCCCGCCGGAGATGTGGGCCTTGACGAGCGGCCAGATCTTCGCGGATGCCCCGCCGCCCAAGATCTTCGCGGATGTGTACGTGCCCTGGCCCGTACAGCAACGCGAAGATCTCCGTCGTGGGGCGGCGGCACCCGATCTTGAGCGGTGCGGCGCCCGTACGGGCTACAGCCGGAGGTCCGACCGGTCGAACTTCCTGGCATGCCTGCCTGGGGTGACGATCCCGAGCTGCTCGCGACCTTCCGCGCGGAGGTCGAGGAGCGGCTCGCCTCCCTGCAGTCCGGGCTGCTGCAGCTCGAGCAGCACTCCTCGCCGCGGCAGGTCATCTCCGGCCTGTTCCGGGACGCGCACACGGTCAAGGGCTCGGCGCGCATGCTCGGACTCGAGGGCGTTCTGCACGTCAGCCACGGGATTGAAGACCTGCTCGGCGCGTTGCGCGACGGCCGGTTCCCCGTACGTCGGGACCTCGTCGACCTGCTGCTGGCGTCCTGCGACGGGATCTCCCGCGCCCTGCCCGGCGAGGGCTCGCTGCCGGACGAGGCGCTCCAGCCGCTGGTGGACGCGCTGAAGCGCGCCTGCGACGGCGAGGACCCTGTGACCATGCCGCGGCTTGCGCCGGTCGTGGCCGTACCCGCTCAGCAGCAGGTCGTCGAGGAGGCGCCGGTACGGACGGCGCAGGACTCCGTACGCGTTGCCGCGTCCAAGGTCTACGACCTGCTCGACGCCGTCGGCGAGGCCGATCTCGGCGCGCGCCGGGTCGAGCAGACGACCGGCCAGCTGCTGACTCTGGCCGCCGAACAGGTCCGCTGGGTCCAGGCCCTGCGCCGCGTCGAGGGTCTGCCCCCGGAGGTCGCGCTCGCGCTGCACCGGCTCGCCGGCACGGGCGACGAGATGGCCGGCGCCGCCCGCGGGCTGCGCGAGCTCGTCGAGGGTCACCGCGGCGGCATGGCGCTGGTCCGGGACGGGGCCATGGGGCTGGCGATGGTCCCCGTACGCCGTGTGTTCGCAGCGCTCCCGCGCATCGCCCGCGACGTCGCGCAGAGCACCGGCAAGGACGTCATGCTCGTCATGCGCGGCGAGGACGTCGAGCTCGACAAGAAGGTGCTCGACGGCATCGCGGACGCCCTCAAGCACCTCATCATCAACGCCGTCGACCACGGCTGCGAGCCGCCGATCGCACGCGCTGCGGCGGACAAGCCCGAGCAGGCGACCATCACGGTGTCCGCCCGAAGCGTCGGCGGCACCGTCGTCATCGAGGTCGCCGACGACGGGGCCGGGGTCGACGAGGACGCCGTACGGGACAAGGCCGTTCAGCTCGGGATGCTCGCGCCGGACGCGCACCTGACCGGCCCGCCGCTGCTCAACCTGCTGTTCACGCCGGCCTTCTCCACCAGCGCCACCGTCACCCAGACCTCCGGTCGAGGCGTGGGGCTGGACGTCGTTCGCGACGCGGTCGAGGAGCTCGGCGGTTCCGTCGAGGCGCGCAGCGAGCGCGGCGTCGGCACCACGTTCTCGCTCACCCTTCCGATCGCCCTCGGTGTCCTGCGCTGCCTCGTCGCCCGCGTCGGTGACGAGCGCTACGCGATCCCGGTACCGGGCGTCGTCGAGTCCCTGTCGCTGCGCGACGCGGAGGTCCACACGATGGCCGGCGCGACGGTCGTGGTCCGGCACGGCGTCTCGATCCCGCTGCTCGACCTCGGCGCCGCCCTCGGGCTGTCACGCGCGCCCGGCGACGAGCCGCGGGCGGCGCTGCTCGTCCGGCACGCCTCCGCGCAGGTGGCCTGGGCCGTCGACCGGCTCGAGGGCGAGTCCGAGCTGGTGGTGAAGGACCTCGGGTCGTTCCTCGGGCGCGTGCCCTTCGTGGCCGGCGCAACGATCGACGGGGACGGCTCTGTCGTGTGCCTGCTCGACCTGCGCGAGCTCGCCGACCGGGCGGTCGGCAGCACGCCGGGCGTGCTCTCCGCACCGCGCGCGCCCAAGCCGGCCGCAGCGGTCGGCCGCAAGCCGAGGGTGCTCGTGGTCGAGGACTCGGTCGGCGTACGGGAGCTGGAGCGGGTGATCCTCGAAGGCGCGGGCTATGCGGTCGAGACGGCGGTGGACGGCCTCGACGGCGCCTCTCGGCTGCGGGACGAGCCGGCCGACCTCGTGCTGTCCGACGTGGAGATGCCGGGCATGGACGGGTTCGCGCTGACCCGTACGATCCGCCGCACGAAGGGCTGGGAGAACGTTCCCGTGATCATCATGACGTCTCGCGGTGAGGACACGGCCCGGCAGGCCGGGCTGGACGCGGGCGCGTCTGCGTACCTTCTGAAGAACGAGTTCGACCAGGAGCAGCTGGTGTCGACGGTGAGAAGACTGGTGGGTCGCTAGTGGCACGGATCGTGATCGCCGACGACAGCCCGACGCTGCGGCGGATCGTCACCAGCGTGCTGACCAAGGAGGGCCACGAGGTCGTCGCGGCGGAGGACGGCATCGGAGCCGTCCAGGCCGCCTTCCTGCACCAGCCCGACGCGGTCGTGCTTGACGTGCAGATGCCGCGGGTCTCCGGCTTCATCGCCGCCCGTCTGCTCAAGGACGACTGGCAGACCGCGGACATCCCGGTGGTGATGCTGACCTCGCTGGACGCCGCCTCGGACCGCTACTGGGCCGGGCAGGCGGGCGTGGACCGCTACCTGACGAAGGACTTCGAGGCGCCCGAGCTCGCGGGCACCATCGAGGAGGTGCTGCTGTCGGCGACCGCCGCCCGCGGCGGCCGCGCGAGGCTCACGCCCGACACGCTGGAGCTGTCGGAGGAGGACGTGCTGTCGCGCGTGTGCGACCTGCTGGACCGCAAGCTGTTCGAGTCGTCGGTGGCGCAGTCGGTGACGGCCATTGCCGCGACCGCGTCCGGCCTCGAAGGGACCGTCGCCGCGCTGCTCGGCGTGCTGCAGCGGTTCGTCGGCTACGACCTCGCCGCGGTGCTGCTCGGGGCCGAGCGGCAGGCGTACGTCGCCGTGGGCAAGCCGACGGCCGCCTCGCACTACGCGGAGTTCCTGGAGAAGTCCGCGGACGGGCTCTCCTCGTACGCGGGCGAGAACATCCCGGCGGCGACGATGTCGATGCGCGTCGCGCAGGCCGGCGGCAGCATCGTGGACGACCCCGACGACCTGCCGGGCGGTACCGAGCAGGAGCGGATGGCCACCTTCCTGTCGATGCCGTTGCGCGGTCACGGCGGCTCGGTGGTGGGTGTCCTCGCACTGTCGAGCGCGGTGAAGAATGCGTTCGGCGAGACCGCCCTGTCGACGCTGAAGCTCATCGAGGGGCCGGCGGCGATCGTCATCGACAACGCGCGGCTTGCGGGGGCACGCACCGCTTCGTAGGTACGCTCGCAGCCTCATGCGCCGACCTCTCCTGCTCGCCGGCGCCGCGGTCGGCGTGGTGCTGCTGCTCGGGTACGGCGGCTCGTTCCTGCTGTCCGGTGATCGCGTTCCGCGCGGCGTGCACGTCGCGGGCGTCGACCTGTCCGGGTTGTCGGCGCCGCGGGCCGAGGCCGTGCTGGCCGACCGGCTGGCGGGCACAGCCGCGACCCCGCTGGAGCTGGTCGCCGACGACGTGCGGCTGCGGCTGGAGCCGCTGAAGTCCGGCCTGCGGGTGGACCTCGCGGCGACGGTGGACGAGGCGCGGTCCGCCGGGCCGCTCGACCGGCTGCGCGGACTGCTCGGCACGCGTCGCGACGTGGACCCGCAGCCGCAGGTACGAGAGCAGGTGCTCACGTCGGCGCTGCGGTCGCTCGCGCCGCGGGTGGACCGCAAGGCACGCGAGGGCACGATCACCTTCAAGGGCTCCGCTCCTGTGGCTGTCCCGCCGCTGACGGGGCGGACGCTGGACGTCGACGGTGCGGTCGACGCGGTGCGGTCCGCGTACCTACGCAGCACCTCCGTGGAGCTGCCGGTGGACGAGGACCCGGTCGACACGACGGACGAGCAGGTGCAGGAGGCGCTGACGACTGTCGCGCAGCCGGCCGTCGCAGCCCCCGTGACGCTGGACGTCGGCGGCAAGACCCTGCTGGTGCGCCCGGCGGACATCGCTGCGGGGCTGACGTTCTCGGCCGGCCTCAAGCCCCTCGTCGACGGCGAGAAGGTGCTGGCCGCCATGGGATCGCGGGTCGAGGCGGTCGAGGTGTCACCACGGGACGCGACGTTCCGGATCGTCGGCGGGAAGCCGGTGCTGGTGCCATCGGTCGACGGGAAGGTCGTACCGGCCGCAGGCCTGTCGGCAGCGCTGCTGCCGGTGCTGACGTCGGCGGCTCCTCGTACGGCGTCTGTCGTTCTCGAGGTCGGGCGACCGCGCGTGACGACCGAACGCGCTGCCGGGCTCGGGATCCGTGAGGTCATCGGCACGTTCACGACGCGGCACCCGTGCTGCGCGCCGCGCGTGCAGAACATCCACACGATCGCGGACATCGTCGACGGCTACGTCGTGCTGCCCGGCGAGACGTTCTCGCTCAACGACGTGGTGGGGCGACGTGATCGGGGTCGTGGCTTCGTCGAGGCGCCGCAGATCCTGCGTGGCCAGTTCGTGAAGGACGTCGGCGGCGGCGTCTCGCAGTTCGCGACGACACTGTTCAACGCCGTGTTCTTCAGCGGGCTTCGCGACGTGCAGCACACGCCGCACAGCTACTACATCAGCCGCTACCCGCCCGGCCGCGAGTCGACGGTCTCGTTCCCGGAGCCCGACTTCCGGTTCCAGGACGACGCCCCCACCGGCGTGCTCATCACCACCTCGTACACCGGGCGCTCCATCACGGTGACCTTCTGGGGCACGAAGCGGTACGACATCTCGGCCGTCACCGGCGAGCGGACGCGGATCCGCCCGTACGGCAAGGAGTACGTGGACCGCGAGGACTGCACCGCCGCGTCCGGTGCGGACGGGTTCGACATCGTGGTGACGCGGGTGTTCAAGGTCAGCGGTCGGGTGGTCAAGCGCGAGCCGTTCAAGACGCGGTACAAGCCGGAGCCGAACTTCATCTGCGGCCCACCGCCCCCGGGCGAGCCCGCGAAGCAGCCGGCCGAGTCCTAGCGCCGTCGCCCCCCCGCCCAAGATCTTCCGGGATCTGTACGTCCCCCGGCCCGCACAGATCCGCGAAGATCTTGTACGGGCCGTCCACAGATGGGCGCCGAAGGGCCGCGCGGCGAGGGCTGCGGAAGCACGCTCGCCGCATGACGGAGCCGCTGCCGGACCCCGAGCCGCTCTCGTACGAGGTGCTGCTCGAGCTGCAGGGCGGCGTCCTGTCGCGGCGGCAGGCGCTGCTGGCCGGCCTCACCCGCGATCGCTGGGGGCGCACGGGCAGACTGAGCTCGCGTTCCTCCGCCGGCACTGCCTGCCGCGGCCGGATCGCCGCAGTTCCAGGTGCGGGCGAACGGCAAGCGCTACCTGGATGCGTGGTGGGAGCGGCAGCGGGTGGCGGCGGAGGTCGACCGCGCGCACCACATGGAGGTCGGCAGCTGGGACGAGGACACGCTGAGGTCCAACGAGGTCCTCGTCGCTCTGCGCCACGACCGCGCGCTGCTGCTCCGGGTGACGAGCGGCAACCTGCGGCACAAGGAGGCGGCGCTGGCAGCGCAGTTCCGGGCGGCGCTGCTCTGATCACGAGCGCCGGCAAGATCTTCGCGGTTCCGTACGGGTGATAGCACGTACAGAACCGCGAAGATCTTGGCCACAAGGGTTCTGTGTCCGGGCCGGTCTACCGGCGCCGCTGGGAGCGGTGCAGCAGGTCTTTCGCGGCGGCCGCGAGGGGACGGGCCGGCCGCGGCCCGACGGGATAGTCGGGTGCCATGTCGAACGACGGCTCGTCGCCGTGTAGGTGCTCCCGTACGAGCCGCCGGTCTGTCGCACCCGGCTCCAGACCGACCTTGTGCAGGACGTGCACGTCGGGCGCCGCGAGCAGGCGCTGCAGGTCGCGCGGTGCGTGCCGACCCAGCTGCAGCGACGCCGACCCCGGCAGCTCTTGCGGGGAGATACCCAAGGTCACGGCGAGCGTGGGCCAGACGATCTCCTCCAGCGCTTCCAGCCGCGTCGCCGCGATCCGGTCCATCAGCTCGCGCCGGTGCGGCCAGGACAGGAACCGCTCGGCGTACGCCGGCCCGAAGCCCTGCACCGGGTTGAAGCAGCGCAGCGGGTGCTCCAGCTCCAGCAGGTCCTTCCAGCGCGGCCAGCTGGGCAGGAAGCGACGCCCCGGTCGCCACGGCGTTCCCGGGTGCACCTCTGCCAGGTGTGGCGCCACGTAATCGAGCTCGGGCAGCGGCCGGACGACCCACGCGTCCGAGTCCAGCGTCACCACCGGGCCTCGCGCCCACTCCATCGTCAGCCCGTGGAACAGCGCGAGGAACCCGTGCCGCAGCGGTCGGCTCGTCGGGACGACCTCGACGTCGAGCCCCGCCGTCAGCTGCGGATCGCGCCCGCCGTTGAAGACGCTGATTCGACAGCCCGGGTCCACCAGTCGCAGGTCCTCGACCTGCTCGCCGAGCGCTGCGGGGTGGGCGTGGGCGAGGACGACGTAGTGGGTCACGCCAGCGACCAGGTCTGCCCGTCCTTCGTGTCCTTCACCGCGACGCCGAGGGCGGCCAGCTCGTCCCGCAGCCGGTCGCTGGCGCCGAAGTCCTTGCCCGCCCGCGCCGCCGTCCGCTGGTCCAGCAGCTCCTGCGCGCCGTCCGGCAGCCCCGCCTTGGGCTTGCCGATGTCCCGCGCGATGTCGACCCCGAGATAGGAGT
>JBHENF010000181.1:0-4194 GCA_046262175.1 Mycobacteriales bacterium | reverse complement strand
GCCCGTAGCCGTCGATCAGCCCCAGCTCGGCCGCTTCCGCAGCCAGCGTGGCGCCTCCGATGGCGATCTCGCCCTGCCCAGGCTCCGCCCGCCATCTGTCCACTTCTTCTGCCAGGGAGCCGGCAGCGAGCCGGTTGCTGCCCTCGACAGCCGACAGCGTCGTGGAGAAGACCACCTTGGGGAGTGACACCCAGAGCGCCGCGAACTCTCGCTCGAGATCGCTCAGCGACGGGTCCTGGTCGGCGTTCTCCCAGTACAGCATCGTCTCGTACAGCCGCCGGCCCAACAGGTGAACCCCGACGCGGCGTACCTCGTCTGTCGCGAAGCGAAAGACCTCCTCGTCCGGCGTCGACCATCCGAAGCTGCCGTCGGGCCCGACGATGTAGCCATCGAGGGACACGCCCATCGAGCACGTCACCATGCGCATCAGCGCACCTCCTGGCTGCCGGTGGCAGGTCACGCCGCGACGATGGCACAGCCGGCGTTATGACCGGCCGAAGCGCGACCCTTGTGGAACGCAATGCCGGTGGCTCGGCCTACCTGTCGGAGAGGTGCCCGGTGAGGCGCGCTGCCGGCACGGCGCGTTCAGCCGCGCCGAAGACGACATGTTCTGGCGGCGCAACGGCACCCGCCTGCCGGTGGCGTACTCCGTCTCACCCCTGACCGACGGCCGCGTGAGCGGAGCCGTCATGACCGTCAGCGACATCAGTGAGCGGCGGCGGGCTGACGAGGAGCTCGAGCACAGCCGCGCCATGACCAGGTGCACCACGTCAAGACCCCGAAGAGCGACCGTCCCCGAGCAGCACCCCGCCGAGGCCGATGCCGACGATGCTCGTCCCGGCGACTTTCGCGTGGGGTGCCGAACAGGTGCTCCACGTGACGGGGCTGCGGGCCGGATCAGGACGGTGCGGGCCACGGGGTGCCGCCGTTGCGCTGGGTGCCGTGCAGCGTGCGGGCGCGGACGGCGAGCAGGCCGGGACCGACCTGGCAGATCGGTGCCGGGCCGAGCGCGCGCAGGGGGCTGGCGCTGTACGAGCGAGCTGGCAGGGCTTGGACAGCGCCGCAGTAGCGGGTGCTGTCGCGGGTGAGGGTGCTCAGTGGGCCGCCCGGCCAGGCCGCGAGCCGCCGCAGCACCTGCTGGACGGCCGGGTCGTCGAACAGCGGCTCCCGTCCCTCCGGCAGCCACTGCACGACCGCGTGGCATGCCGGCCCGCCCGGATCGACCAGCGCGGCATCCGCGCGGCGCGCCCCGGCCGCTGGGCGATGGCCGGCGGGCCAGGCGGACAGGTGCTGCCGGCGGCCGTCCGGCCAGGTCAGCGCCGCCCGCGCCAGCACTCCGGCCGGTTCGTCGTCTGTGAGCGTGAGCCAGAGCCAGCTGCTCACACCCGCGGGACCTGCCAGGCGTCGGCGTGCAGCGCGCGGGTCGCGCTGCGCAGCGCGATCCTGAGCTCGTCGCCGGTCGGGCGGCCCCAGTACCAGTAGCCGTTCCAGGCGGCCGTCACCGTGAGGTCGGGCAGCAGCACCCAGGCGTACGGGGCGTACGGGTGGTGGACCTCATCGCTCGTCTCCGCGAGACCCGTCTCGCGCAGGACGGTGCGCTCGACGTCGCACAGGAACGTCCAGCGGGCGCCGAGGCCGGCCCGGTAGGCGTACGACACGGGTGGCGGCTCGATCGACAGGCTGGCGACGCGCGTGTAGGCGACGTCCGACTCCTCCTGCAGCGGCAGCAGCACCTGCCGGAAGAAGGTCTGCTCCTTGGGGCAGAACGTCCCGCGCCAGGTGTGCAGCAGCAGCGGGTCGCCGCCGGCAACCTCGGACAGCCGGCGCGGCACACCGCTGTGGTCGGGCAGCTCCACGTCGGGCCAGCGGGCCCCGACCGGCGAGCCGTGTGCAGGGCTCTCCGCAGGCTCGAGCCCAGATCTCACGTGGCGCCGGTCGCGCGGGAGAGACTCACGGCGAAGTCCCCGGCCTGGTCGGTCCAGCAGCGCTCGAGCGTCAGTCCGGCGTCGGCCAGCTCGCGTTGCAACCCGGCAGGCCGGAACTTCGCGCTGATCTCGGTACGCAGCTCCTGCCCGGCAGCGAACCGCACCTCCAGGTCGAGCACCCGCACGATCTGGTGGTCCCGGGAGCGCAGCCGCATCTCGACCCACTCATGCTCGGCGTCCCACACCGCGACATGCTCGAACGCATCGGGATCCACGTCGGCGTCGAGTTCGCGCCGCAGGACGTGCAGGACGTTGCGGTTGAACGCCGCGGTGACGCCGGCTGCATCGTCGTACGCCGCCACCAGCCGGGCGGGGTCCTTGACCAGGTCGGTGCCGAGCAGCAGGGCATCCTGCGGACCGAGCTGCGCAGCGAGGGTGCGGAGCAGCCGGTGGCGCTCGGCCGGCAGCAGGTTGCCGATCGTGCCGCCGAGGAAGGCGATGAGCCTGCGGCCGCCGCCCGGGAGCAGGTGCAGGTGGTGCTCGAAGTCTCCCGCGACAGCGTGCACCTGCACTCCGGGATACTCGCTCGCGATGGAGGCTCCGGCCGCCCGCAGCACGGTCGGGTCGACGTCGAACGGCACGAAGCGCCGCAGCGAACCCGACGCCGAGAGGGCATCGAGCAGCACTCGGGTCTTCTCCGAGGTACCGCTTCCGAGCTCCACAAGCGTGTCGGCGCCGGTCAGAGCCGCGATCTCTGCCGCCCGCTCCTGCAGCACCTCACGCTCTGCGCGGGTCGGGTAGTACTCCGGCAGCCGGGTGATGTCATCGAACAGCTGCGACCCGCGCTCGTCGTAGAACCACTTCGGCGGCAGCGACCGCAGCGGCGCGGTGAGTCCGGAGCGGACGTCCCGGGCGAGCGCGGCCTGACGGGCGCCGTCCGGCAGGTGCGAGTCCAGCCGGAGCTGCCCCGCTGCGGCGGTCACGCGGCGTCCCGTCCGAGGCGGACCCCGGAGAAGGCCCAGCGCGCGCCGGCGGGGTAGAAGTTGCGGTACGTCAGCCGCTGGTGGCCGCGCGGCGTCGCGCAGCTCGCGCCGCGCAGCACGTGCTGGTCGCACATGAACTTCCCGTTGTACTCACCCACGGCGCCGGCGGCCGGGCGGAAGCCCGGGTAGGGCAGGTAGGCGCTGGACGTCCACTCCCACACCTGGCCCAGCACCCCGGCACGGGCTTCACCGACATGCAGTCGGTCAGCATCGAGCAGTGCCCAGGCTCGGCCGGGAGCGGCGCTCTCCCACTCCGCCTCGGTCGGAAGCCGGGCCCCGGCCCAGCGCGCGTACGCGTCGGCCTCGTAGAAAGACACGTGGCAGACGGGCTCGGCGGCGCGCACCGCACGTTCCCCAGAGCAGGTGAACACCCGCCACTCGCCGTCTCGCTCCCGCCAGTACCCGGGCGCCCGCCACCCCTCCCGTTGCACGGCCTGCCAGCCGTCCGACAGCCACAGGTCGGGCCGGTCGTAGCCGCCGTCGGCCATGAACGCGCGCCACTCTGCGTTGGTCACCGGCCGGTCGGCGATCTCGAACGGCTCCAGCCAGACCCGGTGCCGGGGCAGCTCGTTGTCGAAGGCGAAGCCGCCTGTGGCCGCGTCGTGCCCAACCTCGACCAGCCCGGAGCCTCCGCAGTGCCAGCCCATCGGCATCGGCGGCGGATCGTCCTCCGCCGGCCGGTCCAGGAGCACGGGCGCGAACGGCTGGGTCGACAGCAGGTGCTTGGCGTCCATGAGCAGCAGCTCCTGGTGCTGCTGCTCATGGTGCAGCCCGAGCCGAACCAGCTCCGCCTGGTCGTCAACCGCGCCGGCCTGCAGCAGGGCCGCCATCGAGGCGTCCACGTGCTGGCGGTACCGCCCGATCTCCGCGACGCCGGGCCGGGTGACCAGGCCGCGCTGTGGGCGAGGGTGCCGCGGCCCGACCGTCTCGTAGTAGCTGTTGAACAGGTAGCCGAAGGTCGGGTCGAAGGGTCGGTACCCCTCCCGCGACGCGAGCAGGAAGGTCTCGAAGAACCAGGTCGTGTGCGCGCGGTGCCACTTGGTGGGACTGGCGTCCGCCATCGACTGGGCGGTCTGGTCCTCCGCGGAGAGCAGCCCCGCCAGCCGCTCGGTCTGCGCCCGGACCTCGATGAACGCCTCGGGCAGGTTGTCCGCGAGGTCGGGCGGGTGGGGTGCGGTGACGGTCATGCCAGGCCTTCCGATCGGCGGTTCAGGTCAGCGCTGTCC
>JBHENF010000180.1:0-7315 GCA_046262175.1 Mycobacteriales bacterium | reverse complement strand
GTGTTCGCGACGGACTCCAAGCCCGGCTACGGCCCCGCGCTCGGGCTCGACGGCCTGCGCGACCTGCTCGCGTCGGCTCCGCCCGCGTACGCGCTCGGCGGCATCAACCCCGGCAACGTTCGCGCGTGCCTCGACGCCGGCGCTCATGGCGTGGCCGTGATGGGCGCCGTGATGCGCGCCGACGACCCGGCCGGCTGCGTCGCCGAGCTGCTGGCCGCGCTGTGACGCCCCGCGTCGCGCTGACCATCGCCGGCTCCGACTCGGGTGGCGGTGCCGGCATCCAGGCCGACCTCAAGGCGTTCGCGGCCGCCGGCGTCTTCGGCACGTCGGCGGTCACCGCGATCACGGCGCAGAACACGGTCGGCGTGCGCGCGGTCGCGGCGCTCGACCCGCAGCTGGTGGTCGCGCAGATCGAGGCGGTGCTCGACGACCTGCCGGTCCGCGCGGTGAAGACCGGGATGCTCGCCACTGCAGGCATCGTCGAGGCCGTCGCCGCACTGGCCGGGCGCCTGCCGCTGCTCGTCGTAGACCCCGTGATGGTGGCCTCCAGCGGCGACCGGCTGCTGGAGGAGTCGGCGGAGCGGGCGTACGTCGAGCGGCTGCTGCCCCACGCCACCGTCCTGACCCCGAACCTGCTGGAGGCGCAGGTGCTGCTCGGCCGCCCGATCGGCACCCTCGAGGAGCAGGGGCAGGCGGCGCGCGACCTCGGTGCGCTCGGGCCGCGGGTTGTCGTGGTCAAGGGGGGGCACGACGTTGCCGGCACCGGCGGGGATGCTGTCGACGTGGTCTGGGACGGCACCTCGTTGACGGAGCTGCGCGCGACGCGCGTCCCGACCCGCAACAACCACGGGACCGGCTGCACCTTCGCGTCCTACACCGCTGCCGGGCTCGCGCTGGGCCATGACCCGCTGACGGCGGTGCGAGCCGCGAAGGCGTTCGTACGCAGGGCGATCGCGGGCTCTGCAGCCTGGCAGCTCGGCGCGGGGCACGGGCCTCTGGACCACTTCGGCTGGGGCCAGCCGTGAAGCCGTGGCAGCAGGCGGCCCTGCGGGTCCGGCAGTCCGCCGCCCGCAGCGAGCTGCGCAAGCGGACCGTCCCCCGCCGCCGCGGCCGGCCCGCCTCGACGGCTCGCGGAGATGACGGCCGCACCATCTCGTACGCCCCGACCGCGACAGCAGCGCCGATCCGGGCGAGATCGTCTGGACGGTCGTGGCGTACGAGGACGACCCGAGCTCCAGCAAGGACCGGCCCGTCCTCGTCGTCGGTCGCCGCGACGCGTACACCGTGCTGGCGCTCATGCTGTCCAGCCAGGCGAAGCGGGACGGGCAGGACGGCTGGCTCGCCCTCGGCGCCGGCAGCTGGGACGCGCGCGGCCGGCCGAGCTGGGTCCGGCTCGACCGGGTGCTCGAGCTGGCCGACGACAGCATCCGGCGCGAGGGCGCGGTGCTGGACCGGTCGCAGTTCGACCGGGTCGCCGCGCTGCTGCGCGAGCGGTACGGCTGGGAGTGACCGCCGGGCTCAGCGCCGCCGGCGCGCCAGAGCGACCGCGCCGGCGCCGGCCACGGCGCTGAGGGCAGCCAGCGGCCGGTGGGTGGACAGCGCGAGGAAGGCGCTGCGCGGGTGCGCGCGATCGTCGTACGGCCCGTGGGCGCCGTGGTCCCCCGGCACCGGCGACCACAGGTTGTCCGGCCGGGACTGCTCCTCCGGCTCGTCGATCTGCTGCGCGTCGTAGTTGGTCCGGCCCAGGAACAGGTCCATGAGCCGAGGCGCGACGGTGCCACCGATGACCGTTCCGGCCGTCGGCGCGCCGACCCAGATCGTCCGGCGCCGGTGCTCGCTGGCGTAGAGCACGGCGCGGGCTGCCACCTCCGGCTGGAAGATCGGTGGAACGGGCTGGGCCTTGCGCGGCATGTGGGACCGACTGAGCCGGAACTGCGGCGTGTTCAAGGCCGGCATGTGCACCTCGCTGATCCAGACGTCGCTGCGGTCGTGCACCAGCTCGGCCCGCACGCTCGAGCAGAAGCCGCGCAACGCGTGCTTGGAGCCGCAGTAGGCGGACTGCAGGGGGATGCCGCGGTAGGCGAGGGCCGAGCCCACCTGCACGATCGTGCCGGCGTTGCGCGGGCGCATCCGCTTCAGCGCGCTGAGGATCCCGTGCACCGACCCGAGGTAGGTCACCTCTGTGACGCGCCGGAACTCCTCGGCCGTGAGGTCCGCTGCCGGCGAGAAGACCGTGGCCATCGCGCTGTTGACCCAGACGTCGATGGGGCCGGCCTGCTCCTCGGCCTGCGCCGCCGCGCCCTCCACGGCCTCGGCATCCGCGACGTCGCACGGCAGTACGAGGGCGCGCCCGCCCGCCGCCTCGACGTCAGCAGCCGCGCCGGCGAGCCCGTCGTGGCCGCGCGCGATGAGGCAGACGGTGTCGCCGCGCTCGGCGAACAGGCGCGCCGTTGCGCGGCCGACCCCCGCACTGGCACCGGTGACGACGACCGTACGACGCGCGGTCACCGGTTTCGCACCGACCGCAACGCCGCACGCGCCTCGGGCAGCGCCGTGGGCACCGTCGCCACGAGCAGCGCAGACGTGACGGTGCACCACGAGCACACCTTCTTGTGCTTCGTCAGCTGCTCGGCGGTGAGGAAGAGCGCACCGGCGGCGTCAGCCGCGCTCTTGGCCAGCAGGAGCAGGGGAATCCAGGACTGGTCGCGGTGGCGATCACGTCCGCCCATCCCGGCGAGGACGAGGGACACCCCGGCGCTGAGGATGCCGAGACTGCTGTCCGGGGTGTTCAGGAACGCGTACGCCTCTCCTGACGCGTCGACGCGGTCGGCGTCCAGTCCTGGCAGCGACGGCTCGGGAACCGACCGCAGCAGCCCGAACTGGTACAGCCCCACGACGCCGAGGGTCGCGGCGGCGGCCGTCTGCAGGAACGCCATCCGGCGGCGCTGCTCGAGGAAGCTGCCAGATCCTCGACGCAGCGCGTCCGAGACCGCCTCAGCGGCCGGCGTCGAGCTCCGGCCCACGCCACCGGGGCCCGGTCGGATCGTGGCGGCGGGCGGGCCCGCGGGCCGTTGGCGTGTCGTCATGCCTGCTCCTCGTCGTCATGTCGGTTCCTGCCCCCGAGGTGCAGGCGCAAGCCGGCGTAGCGGCGGAGCCGCCAGCCCAGCAGGCCGGGCGCGCCCCAGGTGCGGCGCCGCTGCGCCGCGTCGAGGACGTACAGCGCTCGCGCCAGCTCGGCGTGGCTCCACACCAGCGGCGTGTTGCCGAGCATCCGGCCGGACTGCACGTCGACCTCTTCCGCGAGCAGGCGCGGCAGCGCGGCGCACAGGGCGTCCAGCCGCCGTTCCGCCTCGGCCACGCGCCCCAGCACCGCCAGCGCCGTGACGGCGAGAAACGACATCGGCAGGAACGCGCCCTCGCGGCCGGAGAAGCCGTCGTCACCTCCTGGCGGGTAGCGGTACAGGAAGGGCCCTGACCCCAGCCGTTGCAGCACGGCGTCCACCAGCCGCGATGCGCGCGGGTCGTCGCGGTCCAGCAGGCCGAACGCGACGGCCATCAGCGAGGCCGCGTCGGGCACCGGCGGGTCGTCGTCGTAGCTCTGCGGGAGCAGGCCGGCGTCGTCGACGGCCGACAGGATGCGCCCCCGGATCTGGTCGCGCGCCACCTTCCAGCTGCGCCGTCGGTGCCACGGGCGCCAGCCCCGAGAGATCCAGAGCGCCCGGTCGAGGGCCAACCACCGGCCGATGTCACCGTCGACCAGGTGCGTGCGCTCGCGCCGCTCCCAGATGCCGTTGCTGAGCGCCGCCTCGCCCGGCCGATCGGCGGCGACCTCGTCAGCCAGCCGCTGCACCAGCGCCCAGGTCTGACCGTCGAGCCTGCCGCCGACCTGCAGGTGGACCGACACGGCCTCGACGAGCAACCCGACCGAGTCGTACTGGCGCTGGCCGGCGGCGTCGTTGCCGAACCGGACGGGTAGCGAGCCGCCCCAGCCCGACACCCCGGCGACCTCCCGCTCCGCCGGCACCTCCTCGCCCCGGACGTCGAGGACGGGGCGGTCGACCAGGTCGCCGCTCCCCCAGGCCCGGTGGACGAAGGCGAGGTAGCGGCGGGCGTCGCCGGCCATGCCCAGCAGGCCGGCAACGCCGGTGGACAGCGACGCGTCCCGCAGCCAGGTGTAGCGGTAGTCGAACTGCCGGTCATGACCCACCGCCTCGGGCAGGCTGGTCGTCGGCGCGGCGACCACGGCGCCGGTCGGCGCGAAGGTGCAGGCACGCAGCACCGCGAGCGCGTCGCGGGCCCGTTCCGGGTGGTTCCGCGGCAGCCTCGCCCGGTCCAGCGTCCGCCGCTCCTGCTCGTCGATCCCCGCGAGCTGCGCCCGCAGCGCCGCCGGGTCGAGCGGCAGCGACGCCGCGTCGACCGCCACCACCACGGCGCTCCAGGCGTCATGCCGCACCGTGACCGAGCTGTGCAGCGCGGTTGCCTCGACGCGGTGCGCCTCGGCGTGCACGTCGATGGCCAGCGTGCGACCGCGCACTGCATGCGTGCCCCGGGCGACGCCGCCGTCGGGAGTCAGCCGCACCGTGGGGCTGTCGAGGCCGCCGAGCTGGAGCTCGTGCTCAACCGTACGAGGCGCTCCGGGCCCGCACAGCCTGAGCAGCCGTACGAGGGCCACCCCACCGTCCACGTCCAGGAGCCCGTCGACCAGCTCCACCAGGGCGTCGCCGTCCCGCAGGACCGTTCGGGTCGTGGCGCCGGCCGGTGCCGTCGTGGCCTCGTACACGTCCAGCTGCGGGAAGCGGGCTACCCCACCCGCCGGGTCGAGGAGCCGCCAGCACAGCGGGCTGTCGTCGAACGCGGGAGCGCACCACCACAGGACGGTCGCGTCGGGACGGAGCATCGCGAGCGTCTGCTTCCCGCCGAGCAGCCGCAGGTTGCCCAGGTCCGGTGCCCACCGGGCCGCCTCGGCGGTGGTCGTCACGGTCGGGGCGAGCCTGGTGTCGGGGGCGCAGGCTTCGAGGGCATGCCGAGCACTGTGTCCGTTCTCAGCCCACCTGGGGCTGTTCGCCGGCTAACGGTCCGGTGACGTCGCCGGACCGCTCGGCCAGGAGACGACGAACCGACTGCCACCCGTTGCGCCGCGCTCGTAGCCGGCGGAGCCTGCGCCCAGTCGCATCAGCCCGGCGACGATCGACAGCCCCAGGCCGGTCCCCGACTGTCCCGTCCCCTCCGCCCGGCTGAACTTCTCGAACAGCCGCGGCACGAGCTCGTCCGGCACGCCGTCGCCGCTGTCGACGACCGCCACGTCGACAGACCCGGGGCGCGGCACGACCTCGACGTCGATCGGCGGCCGCCCGTACTTCTTCGCGTTCGTCAGGAGGTTCACCAGCACGCGGTGGACGTGCCGCGGATCGGCCCACACCTGCACCGCCGCGACAGAGCTCAGGTCCAGCGGCACGGCCGCCGTCTCCGCGGCCGCGTGCAGCAGGGCCCGGAGGTCGCACTGCTCCGGCGACGCCGTGAGCTGCCCGGTCTCGATCTGCGTCAGGTCGAGCAGGTCGTCGACGAGCTCGAGCGCCACCCGGCTCTGCCGGCGACCACGGTCGAGGATGCCCGTGCGCTGCTCCGGCGTGAGGCGGTCGATGCTGCGGAGAAGCAGGTCGAACGAGCCCTGCACGCCGGCGAGCGGCGACCGCAGGTCGTGCGACAGCATCTGCACGAACTCGTGCAGCGCGCCGTTCGCCTGCCGCACCTGCTCCAGCGCCGCCGCCGTCTCGTTCTGCGCGCGGTGCCGGTCGGTCACGTCCCGCAGCACGGCCAGCACGTACCGGCGCCCGCCGATGGCGGCGTCGAGGCTGGCCAGCCGCAGCTCGACCCAGATCTCCTGGCCGTCCGCCCGCAGCCCCGGCACCTCCACCAGCCCGGGCGCACCGACGAGGGCGCCGCCACCGCCGGCCGCGTAGGCAGCAAGTCCGTCACGGTGGGCAGCCCGCAGCCGGTCGGGGACGAGCGCGGCCAGCGAGAGGGTCAGCGCCTCCTCGCGGCTGTAGCCGAAGGTCGCCACGGCTGCTGTGTTCCAGGCGATGATCGTCCCGGATGCGGTGTCACCGACGACGACGGGATCGGGCACCAGGTCGAACAGCCGTCCGATGCCGAGCTGGTCCAGCGACGGAGCGTCAGCGGTCACGACCCACGCCCCTCAGCAGACTGTTGGCAGTTGCGCCACAGCATGGCAGGAGCGACCAGCACGTGTCAGTCGCGCAGCCCGTACACCGTGCCGTTCGTGCTCCCGATGACGAGGGTTCCGTCGGCGGTCAGCGCCGGGTACGAGGCCACGACCGCGCCCGTGTCGAGGTCCCACAGCCGCCGACCATCAGCACCGAAGCCGTAGACGTGTCCCGCGGCGGTGCCGAAGAAGACGTTGCCGGCGGAGTCGACGAGCGGAGCGGTCCACACGCCGGTGCCGGACGAGGTGGTGCCGCGCTCCTTGGGGATGCCCAAGTCGCGGTGCAGCTCGCGGCCGGTTCCGACGTCGACGACGTCCAGGTAGCCGAGGTGGTCACCGAAGTACGCGCGACCGTCGCGCACCACCGGGGACGAGTACGACCAGTCACCCTTCTCGAACCGCCAGCGAACGCTGCCGTCCGGCCGCAGGCCGATCTCGTCGTCCCCGTTGGTGCCGACGACGACGGTCCCCTCGTCCCCGACCGCGAGCGACACCTCGATCGTGTCCCGCGCGCGGTAGCGCCAGCGGACGGACGCAGAGCGGCCGCGGTCGGCCAGCGCGGTCACGGTCCGGTCGCTCGCGACCAGCACCGTGCCGTCCGGAGCGACGGCGGGGCTGGAGTACGACGTGCCGCCGAGCCGGTGCGTCCACGCCCGGTGCCGCTGGGGGCCCGTGACGTCCCAGGCGGTGACGGTGCCGGTGCTGGTGGCGACGTAGACGCGGCTCCCGACGACCGCGGGCGACAGGACGAAGCCATCGAGCTCCTCGCGCCACAGCAGCCGCCCGGCCGGCGTCAAGGCGATGAGGGCGCTGCCCGGACCGGGCCACAGGACCGTCCCGTCGGCGAGCACCGCGGGAGTGGCCGACAGGTCGCTGCCGTACGCCGAGCCGGCGTCGTACGTCCAGCGGTCGCGCCCCGTGGCCGGGTCGAGCGCGTGCAGCACTCCGCCGTTGCTGGCCTGCAGGACGCTGCCGTCGACGCCCACGGCTGCGCCCGGGACGACGGCGCCCTCCAGGGTCCGCTGCCACAGCACCCGGCCGGTCCGCGGGCCGACCGCGGCGGTCGCCGAGGTACGACCCGCCGTGCGGGGG
>JBHENF010000179.1:0-9974 GCA_046262175.1 Mycobacteriales bacterium | reverse complement strand
GGCCGAACGTCCCGCCCGCCATCACCAGGTCCCAGATCTGGTCGATCTCCTGCTGCGTCATCGGACGCGCCACGCGCCACCTCCTGAGTCATCGCGATCATGAACTCAGACGGGGTGGCGCGCTGACCCCTTGAATCCGCCGCCGCTACCTGCCTAGACGCGTCGTGGCTGATCCGGCAGGCTTCCGCGATGCGCGAGATCACCAGCCGCAGGGCGATGCCGTTGGTGGTTGCGACCATGGTGCTGCTCTCGGGGTGCACTGGCGGCAACGCTGGTGTGGAGGAGCTCTGCGCAGTAGCGGACCTGCCAGCGACCAGTCCAGCCGAGCTCCAGGTGCTCCAGAACCGGATCGGGGCGGTGTTCGCTAACGGCAAGCGCTTCCTTGGGACCGACCGGAACAAGAGGGTCTTCAAGGCCGCGATCTCGGTGAAGTTCTCAGCGGAGCACGCGCAGTTTCAAGCCGAACTGGCTGCGTCTGGAGGCGCTGGCCTCGCCCCGCTGTTCAACGACACACCGAAACCAGCCGGGTACAACCTGACCGACCTGCCGAAAGCGCAGGCAGATCTGCGCGCCGCCTGTCGCGGCTAGGTGCGGCTACGCGCCCCGTGGCACCGAAGGCCATCTGCTGCCCTCGACACCCACTCGGCCCTAGCCTTACGACATGAGCGGTCGGGTCTGGGGGTGGCACGGACTCCTGGCGGCCGCTTTGTTCGGCATCGGTGCTGTCTTCGGCCGGGCTATCGCCTCTGCCCTCAACATTCCGGCCGCGATTGGAGGAGTGATCGGCGCCGCGATCGGCTTCCTTGTTGCCGGCGTCATCCTGCGGCGGGCGGCTGCCGCACACCACCGGTAGGTGCCTAACTGTTGCCTACCGTTCCCAACACCCCGCAAGTGCCGAGGTAGCTGGCTCCGGGTCGCAGTCGACACGGCCAAGATCGCGCGACGGCAGTGCCGGTCACACGACGACCGGACGCCTAACGTCCACTGGTCAGAACGGCGGTTCGTCCCACGGCGGCTCGTCGTCGATCCCGGGCTCGCGAAGCAGCTCAGCGTCGACCATGTGGAGCAGGTCGGGGTCGGGCAGCTCGACGTCCGGATCGATGTCGGGTGGTGGTCCGGCGTGGTGCGGGATCTCGACGATCTGGCCTGCCGGGCTGAACCACAGCGTCGATGTCGCTGTGCGCAGTGGTGTCCAGCCGCGGTGCTTGAGCTGGTGGGTGCGGTCGGCGCGAGCGGTCAAATTCCACGCTGCGATCGGACCGTGGGGGTAGGCCTGCTCGTGATCGTGGTGGCATCGGCCAGCCGGAACGCGCGTGCCGGTCGGGCCGTCGCAGTAGAGGTCCCGGATGTCGACGAAGCCCTTGAGCAGCGGGCTCGGGTCGTGCTGGTCCTGGACCCGCCATGTCTTCTCGGTCATCTGGCCTGGCTCTCGCACCATCGCGAGCACAGCGTGCCGAATGCCGGCCGGGGTCGGCTCGGGTCGCACGACTCGGTCAGCGGTGTCGACGACGAACCCGTCAGCGCCGACACAGACCTGGCGCAGCTCGGCCAGGGAAAGCCACTGCCGGCACTGGGGTGCGCTGACCCAGCCGTAGCCGGGCAGCCAGCCCGGCTCGTTGTCCAGACCAAGCGCCGTCGTCACCGGCAGGTGGAGCAGCACCTGGACAGGGCGGACCCGCCGTCGGTCGAGCTGCCAGCCCGCGTCGGCTAGCGAACCAGCGGGGACTCCCGCACTCGCGTCAGAGGTGCACGGCGGCGTGGCGTCGCCCACTTCGCCACCGTGTCCGGGCGCGGAGTCGGGCGCAGCTTCTGACCGGGTCGGTAGCCCGACGGCGAGGTCGAAACGCAGCGCGTCGAGGCCGCGCGGGTCACCGGCAGCCCGCACCGCACGGGCGGCAGCAGTCACGGCGTCGAAGAACTGCACGAGCGGCAGCGCGGGACCGGAGACGACGAGGGTCGCCTGGTCGTCGCGATCGGCGTGCAGGCGGACGTTGCGCGCAGTTGCTGCCTTCGCGCTGCGTGCCGCCGCGGCGTCTGCGTCGACGCGCAGCTCGATCTTGCGGACGGCGTCGCGGATCCGGCTCGGCGTCAGCTGGCATGCCCGCTCGGCCAGCTCCGCTTCGGCAAGGGCTGCCACGCCGGGGTTACTGCCGGCGCACTCCTCGACGAGCACCTTCGCGTTCCACTCCGGCATCAGACCGGCCTGCAGCAGGGACAGCGTCCGCGGGTGTGAGCGCACCAGGGCGACAGCCAGGAAGATCTCCTTGCCGGCGGCCTGGTCGCTGCACCGGCGGGCAACGGCGACCTCGCGTACGAACGACGACCAGGTGAGCCGGTCGCGACGGTTGTCGCTGGTCGAACCCGGCACGTCAGCGGCCAGTGCTGCCGTCAAGACCGCCTGCTCCGCGTACCGCTGCCACTCCAGCCGCACCGAGCCCGCCAACTGCTCGAGGCGCGCCCGCCACTCGGGCGCATCGAAGGGCGCGTCCCGTACCTCAGCGCCTATCAACATGTTCGAACACTAGTTCGAATGACGCAAAAAGTCAAGCGCGCCAGGCGTTTTGCTTCGCAGCTGTGGACGCTTTCAGACCGGCTGGAGCCGGCCGCGCAGCAGCCCGACCGCCTCGCGGAGCGCCTGCCGGGACACCTCGCCGTGCTGCTCGAACCAGTCCGGCTCGTCGTCGGTCAGGTCGTCGTACGCCTCCTCCAGTCGCGCCAGCGGCTGACCCGCGACCGGGTCGTCGATGATGAGGTGCCACAGCTCCGACACCTCCGCGGTCGTCGGAGCAGGCGTGCCGGTGCTCAGCCAGCCACCGAGTTCGAGGTCGATCTCGTCCGGCAGCTCGTCGAGCAGCTCGTAGCCGTTCTCCTGCGCGTGGTGCTCGAGCCCGGCGCGCGTCGTCCACACCGGGATCCGGCCGTCCACCGTGAGCAGCAGGTCGGCGTCCTCCTCGAGCACCAACCCGGCGTGCCATCGGGTGCCGCCGTCGACCAGCAGCACCTCGTACATCTCAGCCACGCCGGAGCACCTTCCGCAGGAGGGACGGGTTGCGGTCGGCCAGCACCACGCCGGCCGCGGACCGGCCGCTGGCGCCGAAGACGCCGCCGCCGGGATGGGTCGACGCACCACACAGGTAGAGGCCCGGCAGCGTCTTCACGCGGTACCCGGAGAGCTCGGGCATCGGCCGCCACAGGAACATCTGGTCGAACGCCATCTCGACGTGCATGACCTGCCCGTTGCGCAGTCCCAGCTCGCGCTCGAGGTCGAGCGGCGTCTGCACGTGCATCTGCTCGACGCTGCTCGCGAACCCTGGGGCGACCCGGTCGACGGCCTCGACCAGCTTCGTGCCCTCGCGCTCGCGGATCCCGTCCCACGTCTCGCCGTTGCTGAGCTCGTACGGGTGCCACTGGCCCCACACCGTCACGTTGTGCTTGCCGGGCGGGGCGATCGTGTCGTCGAACGCGCTGAACGTCATCGCCAGCACGGCCGGGTGCTCCGGCGGCAGGCCGGCGTTGAAGTCGCCGTGCGCCTTGCGCAGGAACTGCCGCGAGGGCGCGATCAGCTGGATGGAGCGGTACGTGTCGTCGTTGGCGGCGGCGTACCGCGGGAGGTCGCTCGTCGCCAGGCGCACCACCATGCCGATGCCGTTGCCGACGCGCACCGTGCGCCGGGCGCGGTCGAGCAGGTCGGACGAGCCGGCCAGCTCCAGCGTCGTCAGCACGTGGCAGCCGGCGACCACGGTGGAGGCCGCGAGGTGCTCCCCGGAGTCGGTCCGCACACCGGTGACACGGCCCTCCGCGGACGTGATGGCTGCCGCGCCGTCGCCCAGCCGGACGCGTCCGCCGTACGACTCGAGCCGTCGCTGCAACGCCTCCGAGAGCATCCCGCTGCCGCCCTTGGGGTGCCCCGGCGGCTTGAGGTGCATGACGGTGTTCCAGCCCACGAGATCGGCCGTGGCGACCTCGTGCGTGGGCGGGCCGGACTGCGCACCCATCCAGGCGAGCGCGGTCTTGAGCCGCTCGTCGTCGAAGTGCTCGTCCAGCAGCGCGTCGCCGCTGGTCAGGAACTGCCGGGACAGCTCCAGCCCGTCCAGGCCGGTGGACTTGCCGACGCCCCAGAGCGTCCGGCCCAGGTGCATCGGCGTCGGTGCGCCCTGGAACGCCTCGAACACGCGCACGTTGCGCGCCGACCAGTCGAGGACGAAGGCGCGGTAGGCGTCCGCATCGCGGGTCCCGCAGACCTGCTCGATCGACGCGCACGTCTTGTCGAGGTCGACGTAGAAGTGGATGCCCTGCTCGCCGAACGGCGCGAAGCCCCACGGGTCGAGGTCCTGGTACTCCAGGCCGACCAGGTCCAGGCGCAGGTCCTCCACGATGCCGGTGTGCCGCACCATGATGTGCGCGCTGGAGCCGCGGTCCATCCGGTAGCCGGGGAAGCGCTCGACGGTCGAGACGGCGCCGCCGACGACGGTGTCGCGCTCCACCACCTCCACGTCCACCCCGGCCTTGGCCAGGTAGCAACCAGCGACCAGGCCGTTGTGGCCGGCCCCCACGACGACGACGTCAGGCACGCAGGTCCTTCCCGAGCACGGCGAACTCCCGCGGATCCCCCGGGAAGACGAGCTTGCGGACGAGGTCGACCCAGCCGGCGGCGCGGTAGAAGCCGCGTGCCCGGGTCTCGCTGTCCGGCGTCGTGAGGACGGCGGTCGGCGCCGCCGTACGGGCGAGCAGCGCGTCGAGCAGGGACCGGCCGAGGCCCTGCCCGTGCAGCTCGGGCCGGACGTGCAGCTCGCAGACCTCGAAGGCGCCTGCGAGCCACCGGGTCCGGTCAGCCCGGCTCAGGGCGGCGTGCACCTGGTCGTGCCACCACTGGCCCGGCGCGCCGAGGTAGCCGTAGGCGATGCCGAGCAGGCGCCCGTCGTCGGCGACGGCGGCGACCGCCTGCAGCCCACGGCGCTCCAGGTGCGACGTGACGATCGGTCGCCGGTTGCGCGCCGTCGAGGCGGACACGCCCATCGCCTGCGCGTACACGTCCAGCACCTCGTCCCGGTGCTGCCCGAGCTGCGCACGGTCCCAGCTGACGATCACGCGAGCGGGTCCCGTCCGTCCAGCGTGCCGTCGCTGCCGAGCACCTCGAACCGGGCGAACAGCTCCTCCGCGTACCAGCCCTCGGTCTGCGTACGCGCGATCACGTCCGTGTGCGCGGCCTCCCGGTGGGCGAAGTCGCGCAGGGCGTCGCCGGAGGACCAGAGGCTGAACGTGCCCTGCAGGCCGACGGGTGCCTCGCCGATCCCGACCGCGGCCAGCAGCCCGGGGGAGCGCTGCAGGACGTCCGAGACCGGAGGTACGGCGGACCAGAAGGACGGGGCCTTGCGCGCCGAGAGCCGCGCGCGGGTGACCGCCGCGACCGGGCCGGTGGTACGTCGCGGCTCCGGGTTGCCGAACGGCTCGCGGCCGCTCCACCTGCCGCGGCTGACCAGCGGCCGCAGGTCGACGCGGAAGCTCTCCTCCGCAATGCGGGACCAGCTGCGGGCGACGGGGGAGTCGGCAGCGGTCGTGGACCAGGTCGTGAGCATGGCCCAGCGGGTGGGGTCGGCGTCCCGCACGGTGAACGTCCGGCCGTCGCCCGTGCCGAGCATCTTCGCGAACCGGACCCCGGGGGTGCGGCGGGCGCGGCCGCGGTCCACCGCCATCCGCGCGATCGCCTGCGGGATCCTCGTACGGGCCACGCGCCACAGGTGGAGCGTCACCAGCGGCGGGACGGGCTCGGGCTGGGACACGGCTCAACCCTGCCACGCGGAATGCGCACCCCGTCCGCTCGGGTTGGATAGTTCCGTGGACCTCGAGCAGACGGCGCTGCAGGCCGGTCGCGACCTGGAGCAGGCGACTGCCCAGGACGTGCTGCGCTGGGCCGTGGACACCTTCGGCGACGGCTTCGCCATCGCGTCCTCGATGGGTGACGGCCTGCTGGCGCACCTCGCTGCGTCGGTCGCCCCGGGCGTCGACATCGTGTTCCTCGACACGGGCTACCACTTCGCCGAGACGTTGGGCACGCGCGACGCCGTCGCCGCGGTATACGACGTCAACGTCCGGACCGTGCTGCCGCTCATCACGGTGCAGCAGCAGGACCAGCAGTACGGCAAGGACCTCTGGGACCGGAACCCGACGGCGTGCTGCGCGATGCGCAAGGTCGAGCCGCTGGCGCGCGCGCTCGAGCCGTACGTCGCGTGGGCCTCGGGCATCCGGCGGGACGAGGCCGTCACGCGGCGCGACATGGGCGTCGTGGAGTGGGACGCGAAGCGCGGCATGGTCAAGGTCAACCCGATCGCGACGTGGACGCAGGAGCAGGCCGACGCGTACGTCGCCGAGAACGGCGTGCTCGTCAACCCGCTGGCGCACGACGGGTACCCGTCCATCGGCTGCGCGCCCTGCACGCACCGGGTGGCGCCGGGCGAGGACCCGCGCAGCGGCCGCTGGTCCGGTCAGGCCAAGACGGAGTGCGGTCTGCACGTCTGACGGCTACGAGCCGGTGATCCCCTTGTACCTCAGGGTGAACACGCGGGTGCAGTCCTCGCAGCGCCAGTCGCCGTGCCCCTTGTCCGGGTCGTCCCCGAACGGGCGCAGGTGCTCCTCGCCGCAGTACGGGCAGTACATCGGCGCGGCCCGCTCGCTCACCGGAGCAGGGACTCGTCGGCGCGGCGCGCCCAGGTCGCGAACCGCTCCCCGTCGCTGCGGTGCTCGAGGTACGTACGCAGCAGGCGCTCCACGTAGTCGACCGTTCCGTCGGCGGTGACCTTGAGCCCGCGCGACTTGCGGCCGAAGCCCGGGTCGGTCCCCATCGACCCGCCGAGGTGGACCTGGAAGCCCTCCTCGCCGTCGACGATCGAGCCCTTCAGGCCGATGTCACCGGTCTGGAAGCGGGCGCAGGAGTTGGGACAGCCGTTGACGTTGATGGTGATCGGCTCGTCGAAGTCGGGCAGCCGCTTCTCGAGCTCGCTGTAGAGGTCGACCGACCGCGCCTTGGTCTCGACGATGGCCAGCTTGCAGAACTCCAGCCCGGTGCAGGCAAGCGTGCCGCGGCGGAACCTGGACGGCCGTACCCGCAGGTCCTCGAGCTCGAGCGCCTCGACCACGGCGTCGACGGCGGTGGGCGGGACGTCCAGCACGACGAGCCCCTGCTGCGCCGTCGTCGCGACCCGGCCGCTCGCGTGCTGCGACGCGAGAGCGGCGACCCGCTGCAGCTGCGTCCCGCTGGTGCGGCCGGCACGCGCAACGGTCCCGATGTAGCGGTTGCCGTCGGCCTGCTCGTGCACGCCGACGTGGTCGCGGTCATCGGTGGCGACGGGCTCGGGGCCGTCGGGAAGCGGCGACGTGAGGTACTCGCTCTCGAGGACGGAGCGGAACCTCTCCGGCCCCCAGTCGGCCATGAGGAACTTCAGCCGTGCGTGCATGCGCGACCGGCGATACCCGTAGTCGCGGAAGATCCCGGTGACGCCGGCCCACACCTCGGCGACGCGGTCCGGCTCGACGAACGCGTTCAGCCGTACGCCGAGCTTGGGGTTGGTGGACAGCCCGCCGCCGACCCACAGGTCGTAGCCGACGCCGAGCTCCGGGTGCTGTACGCCGACGAACGCGACGTCGTTGATCTCGTGGTTGGTGCAGTGCTGCACGCAGCCGCTGATCGAGGTCTTGAACTTGCGCGGCAGGTTGGCGAACGCGGGGTCGCCGATGTACCGCTCCACCACGTCACGCAGGGCACCGGACGCGTCGAGGACCTCGTCGGCGGCGACGCCCGCGAGGGGGCAGCCGACGATGACGCGCGGGCAGTCGCCGCAGGCCTCGGTCGTCGACAGCCCGACATCGTCCAGCCGCCGCCAGATCTCCGGCACGTCCTCGACGCGGATCCAGTGCAGCTGGATGTTCTGGCGGTCGGTGACATCTGCCACATCCCGCCCGAACTCGGTGGCGACCTCGCCGATGACCCGCAGCTGGTCGGCTGACATCTGGCCGCCGTCGATGCGCACGCGCAGCATGAAGTACGGCGCCTCGAGCTCCTCCGGCTCGAGCACCGCCGTCTTGCCGCCGGGGATGCCCTGGGCGCGCTGCGTGTAGAGCCCGAACCAGCGGAAGCGCCCGCGCAGGTCGCCGCCGTCGATCGAGTCGAAGCCGCCCTTGCTGTAGATGTCGAGGATCCGCTGCTTCACCGACAGCGGGGAGCTGTCCTTCTTGGCCTGCTCGTTGGCGTTGAGGGGCTCGCGGTAGCCGAGCGCCCACTGGCCCTGTCCGCGCGCGGCGGGCATAGGGACTCCTGAGGATGGTCGAGACGGACGGGCGGGCGGCGTCTCAGGAACAGATGGCGCTGCTCACGCGCTGCAGGTCCACGTGCAGGCGCGTCGTGAGCAGGGCGGACATGTCCTCCAGCGTACGTCGCACCTAGCCTGGAGTGCCCGCCCGAACTGGAGGACCCCGTGACCGCGCTCGCCCAGCGGCAGCTCGCCGTGCGCACCGGCGCCACCGTCTGGCTGACCGGCCTGCCGAGCGCGGGGAAGACCACCCTCGGCGCAGCGCTGGCCGAGCGGCTGAGGGCGGACGGCGTCGAGCGCGTGGAGCTGCTCGACGGCGACGAGGTACGGGAGTTCCTGTCCAAGGGGCTCGGCTTCACCCGCGAGGACCGCGACACCAACGTCCTGCGCATCGGCTGGGTCGCCGCGTCGCTCGCCAAGCACGGCGTCCTCGTCCTGGCGAGCGTCATCTCCCCGTACGCGCAGACCCGCGACGCCGTCCGGCAGCTGCACACCGACCGTGGCGCCGGCTTCCTCGAGGTGCACGTCGCCACGCCGGTCGAGGTGTGCAGCGAGCGTGACGTGAAGGGCCTGTACGCGAAGCAGCGGTCCGGCGAGCTGACCGGGCTGACCGGAGTGGACGCGCCGTACGAGCCGCCCCAGTCGCCGGGGCTGGTCGTACCCACGCACGAGCAGACGCTGGACGAGTCGGTCGCGCAGCTGCACGAGCTCCTGGTTCAGCGGGGCGTGCTGTGACGTTGGCCACGGGGCTGTCGCAGCTCGACGTCCTCGAGGCCGAGAGCATCCATGTGATGCGCGAGGTCGCTGCGGAGTTCGAGCGGCCGGCGCTGCTGTTCTCCGGCGGCAAGGACTCGATCGTCATGCTCCGGCTGGCCGAGAAGGCGTTCTGGCCGGCCCGCATCCCGTTCCCCCTGGTGCACGTCGACACGGGCCACAACTTCGACGAGGTGCTCGCCTTCCGCGACAAGCGGGCGGACGAGCTGCAGGCGCGCCTGGTGGTCGCGAAGGTGCAGGACGACATCGACGCGGGCCGCACCGTCGAGGTGCCGGGTGGGCTGCGCAACCCGCTGCAGACCACGACGCTGCTGCGCGCGATCGAGGAGGGCCGTTACGACGCGGTGTTCGGCGGCGCGCGACGCGACGAGGAGAAGGCCCGCGCGAAGGAGCGGTTCTTCTCGTTCCGCGACGGGTTCGGCCAGTGGGACCCGAAGAACCAGCGGCCCGAGCTGTGGAACCTCTACAACGGCCGGCACAACCCCGGTGAGCACATCCGCGTGTTCCCGCTGAGCAACTGGACCGAGCTCGACATCTGGCGCTACATCGCCCGCGAGCGCATCGAGGTGCCGGCCATCTACTACGCGCACGAGCGGCAGGTGTTCGAACGCGACGGGATGCTGCTCGGCGTCACGCCCTTCAGCGAGCCGCGTCCGGACGAGGTCGTGCAGACGCGGGTCGTCCGCTACCGGACGGTCGGCGACGCCTCCTGCACCGGCGCCGTCGAGTCGCCCGCGCGCACGCCGGAGGACGTCGTCGAGGAGGTCGCGGCCACGCGCATCACCGAGCGCGGCGCCACCCGCGCGGACGACCGCGCGAGCGAGGCCGCGATGGAAGACCGCAAGAAGGAGGGCTACTTCTAGTGGCCGATCTCCTTCGCTTCGCCACCGCCGGCTC
>JBHENF010000178.1:0-4589 GCA_046262175.1 Mycobacteriales bacterium | reverse complement strand
CGCCGGCTCCGCCCCGTGCAGGTCCTGATCCACCTCCCGGTCACGACGGCGCTCGGGCTGAGCAACGACCCGGGCTGGCTGCCGGGCTTCGGTTGGATCGCCGCGCCGCAGTGCCGGCAGTGGCTCACGTCCGCCGACCTCCGGCAGGTGTGCGTCGACGACGCGGGCGTCGTGCTCGACGTCGCGGACCGGGTGGTGCGCCCGGCGCCGACGCCGGAGGGCGTACGGGAGGCTCTGCTCGCGATGGTCGCCGACCCCGGCGCCGTCACCGAGAAGACCTACCGCGTCGAGAAGCGGCACGACCCCAGCGCGTCCCTCGCCAGGTTCGTCGACCTGCGCGACGGCTGCTGCGACGGGCCGACAGGGGCCCGCGTGCCCGCGTCCCGCTGCGACCACGACCACGAGCTCCGCTACCCGGACGGCCCGACGGCTGCCTGGAACCTCGTCGCCCGAGCCGCTCGGACTCACCAGCTCAAGCACAACGGGTGGACGCCCCTGCGGACGCCGACCTCGACCCTGTGGTTCAGCCCCGCCGGCCAGATCGTCGAGGTCGAGCACCAGGGCGAACCACCACCACCCGTCGAGCCGGGCGCGGTACTGCCGGACCCGGACCTGCTGGCCGAGGTCGATGCGGAGCTGGTCCGGCCGCCCGACCCCGACGACCTGCCGCCGTTCGACGAGCCGCCCTTCTAGGTCCTGCTGCCGCCCGTCACACCTCCGGACAGGCGAGAGGCCCCCGACCGTGGTGCTGGCGGGGGGCCTCTGCTGCCTGCTCTACGCGTTGGGGCGCTTGCCGTGGTTGGCGGCGTTCTTCTTGCGCCCGCGACGCTTGCGTCCTCGCTTGGCCATGGGGCCTCCTCGTCTCGGTCACGACAAGGGTTGCACACTCAGGCGCGCGCGTGCCGGCCGCGACGGGCGACGCCGGTGCACATGCCCAGCAGCACCAGCTGCCCGAGCCCCGCAGCGACCGCGACGTCGCCAGGGCTGACCACCTCCGGTCGCCACGGGGCCGGTACCGGGATGACATCCCCCAGCCAGCGCAGCTGCGTCCCTGGGCCGGCCAGCTCATGCCGGGCGTCGGCGCCGGTGAGGATGTCCTGCGTCGTCGTACCCGCCCGGCCGGCAGCGGCCAGCGACACCGGCATCGCCCCGTTGAGCCCCACCACCAGGGCGTTGGCCAGCAGCCCGACTGCCAGCAGCCCGGTGCCGCGGACGCCGCGGTTGCGCATCAGGAACCAGCCCACCAGCCCGGCCGACACGACCAGCCCGACGGCGTACACCGGCCCGCCCACAACCGACCCGATGACCTGCGCAGCCACGGCGCCGTAGACCAGCTCCCGCCGACGCAGCCGCAGCTCGCCCAGCCGCTCGAGACTCCCGCCGCTCAGCAGCCCGAGGAGCACAGCCGTCAGCAGCGCGACGACGGCGAGGACCACCTGGCTAGTGTCGCGGACGTGACCACGACCGACCTCCAGGTCAGCACCGAGAACCGGGTGCTGCGGCTGCACATCGACCGCGAGCCGAAGCGCAACGCGCTCAACGGCGACGTGCTCCGCGGGATGCTCGAAGCCCTGACCAGCCCCGGTGACACGCGGGTCGTGCTCGTCAGCAGCGCCGGCGACCGCGTCTTCTGCTCCGGCGCGGACCTCGTCCAGATGGCGCCGGACGCAACCGGCCTCGAGGTGCACGAAGGCCGCGGCCTGCTGCGCGAGGTCCTGCTCGCGATGCGCGGCTGCCCGCTGCCCGTCGTTGCCTCGGTGCAGGGGCTCTGCCTCGCCGGCGGCGTCGGCCTGGTGCTGGGCTGCGACATCGTGCTGGCCGCAGAGACCGCCGCGTTCGGGCTGCCCGAGGTGGACCTCGGCCTGTGGCCGTTCATGGTCAGCGCGCTGCTCGGCCGGCACGTCAGCCCGAAGCGCGCGATGGAGATGATGCTGAGCGGCCGGCGCGTGCCGGCGGCAGAGGCGCTCGAGATGGGGCTGATCAGCCGGGTCGTCGCCGACGTGCAGGCCGAGACGGCCGAGCTCGTCGCCGCGCTCGCCGCCAAGCCGCCGGTGGCCGTACGGCTGGGCAAGAAGGCGTTCGCGGCGGCGATGGACAGCTCGCTGGAGGCGGGGCTCGAGGCGATGCAGGCCCAGCTCTCGCTGCTCAACACGACGGAGGACGCAGCCGAGGGCGTGGGCGCGTTCCTGCAGAAGCGCAAGCCCGAGTGGAAGGGCCGCTGAGTCGTACGCTCGGCGCATGAGCGACACCCCGCAGGAGACGACCGGCACCGCGAGTCACGACCCGGACCGGCCGGCCGCGCTGCTCGAGTTCATGAGCACGGGCTGGGCGGAGCGCACCGAGGAGCCTCCGCCGCCCGCCGCGGCAGCTCCCTACCGCGCTCGCCGCCGCGAGGCGCTGGTAGCGCGCTTCCCGGACGAGCGGCTCGTGATCCCCACGGGCGGCTACAAGACCCGCAGCAACGACACCGAGTTCCGGTTCCGGCCCGGGACCGAGTTCGCGCACCTCGTCGGGTCGCACGAGCCAGATGCGGTGCTCGTCGTCGAGCCCGACGGCAGCCAGGTGCTGTACCAGGCGCCGTCCATGGACCGCTCGACCCCCGCGTTCTTCACCGACCGGATGTACGGCGAGCTGTGGGTCGGCCCGCGGCCGACGCTGACCGCGACCGCCGCCCTGCTCGGCATGGAGACCCGACCGCTCGAGGAGCTCGACAAGCTGTCCGGCCCGGCCCGCGTGGTCCGCGGCTACGACAGCCGGGTGGAGGCGCTGTTCGAGGTCGACGAGGAGAAGGACAAGCAGCTCACGGAGTTCCTGTCCGAGCTGCGGCTGGTCAAGGACGAGCACGAGATCGGCCAGCTGCAGCTGGCCTGCGACGCCACCGCGCGCGGCTTCGAGGACGTCGTACGGCAGCTGCCGCAGGCGATCGACACGAGCGAGCGGTGGATCGAGGGCGTGTTCAGCCTGCGCGCCCGCGTCGAGGGCAACGACACCGGCTACGGCAGCATCTGCGCCGCCGGCAGCCACGCCTGCATCCTGCACTGGACCGAGAACGACGGCCCGGTGCGCGAGGGCGACCTCGTCCTGCTCGACATGGGCGTCGAGGGGCACGAGCTCTACACGGCCGACATCACCCGCACGCTGCCGGTGAACGGCACCTTCACCCCGCGCCAGCGCGAGGTCTACACGCTCGTGTACGAGGCGCAGGAGGCCGGCATCGCCGCCTGCCTGCCCGGCGCCGATTTTCTCGCGCCGCACCGGGCCGCGATGGAGGTGATCGCGCGCGGGCTGCAGCGGATGGGCATCCTCGAGGACGCCGACGCGGCGCTCGCGGAGGACGCGCAGACCTATCGCCGGTACACGCTGCACGGGGTCAGCCACATGCTGGGGATCGACGTGCACGACTGCGCGCACGCGCGGCAGGACATGTACCGCAAGGGGCCGCTGCAGCCCGCCTACGTGCTGACCGTCGAGCCGGGGCTGTACTTCCAGCCCGACGACCTGACGGTGCCCGAGGACCTGCGTGGCATCGGCGTTCGGATCGAGGACGACATCGTCGTGACGGAGGACGGGCCGCGCAACCTGTCCGGCGCGCTGCCCCGTACGGCCGACGAGGTCGAGGCCTGGATGGCAGCGCTACGGGACTGATCTCAAGGGTGGCGCCCGGTGCGCCGAAGAGGTCAGCGTGACGTCCACCATCGAGCCCTTCCTGCGTGCGCTGGTCGAGTGCGGCGGTTCCGACCTGCACTGCAAGGTCGGGTCGCCGCCCCGCGTGCGCATCGACGGCCGCCTGCGCAAGCTGCAGACCCGTGACCTGAGCGCCGCCGACACCGCGCAGATGGTGAGCGAGGTGCTGCGCGAGGACCTGGTCGAGGAGTTCCACAAGTCCAACGAGGCCGACTTCGCGTACTCGCTGTCGGGCGTGGGTCGCTTCCGCGTCAACGCGTTCCGCTCCCGCGGCTCGTGTGGCCTGGTCTTCCGCCGCGTCAGCGTCGGCGCCATCCCGCTCACCGAGCTCGGGCTGCCGGCCGTGCTGTCGTCGCTGGCCATGGAGCCGCGTGGGCTCGTGCTCGTCACCGGCCCCACCGGGTCCGGCAAGACGACCACCCTCGCCGGGATGATCGACCACATCAACGCCAACAAGGAGGTGCACGTCGTCACGATCGAGGACCCGATCGAGGTGCTGCACTTCGACAAGATGGCGATGGTCAACCAGCGCGAGGTACGCGTCGACACCGAGGACTTCGTGACCGCCATGCGCGCCGCGATGCGCCAGGACCCCGACGTCATCCTCGTCGGAGAGATGCGCGACCACGAGACGGTGAAGGCCGGCCTCGCCGCCGCCGAGACCGGTCACTTCGTCATGTCGACGCTGCACACCACGGACGCCGCGGAGACCATCAACCGCATCATCGACTTCTTCCCGCCGCACGAGCAGAAGCAGGTCCGCCTCGCGATGGCCGGCGCGCTGCGCGGCATCATCTGCCAGCGCCTCGTCCCGCGGGCCGATGGCGAAGGCCGGTGCGTGGTGATGGAGATCGCCGTGAACACCGGCCGGATCGCCGACGCGATCGCCGACCCGGACAAGACGT
>JBHENF010000177.1:0-9008 GCA_046262175.1 Mycobacteriales bacterium | reverse complement strand
AACGCCTTGAAGGTCAGCGCGAACGCGCGCCGCTGGGCGAGCGCGGGGCTCGTCGTCGTGCTGGTCGTGATGCCGCTGGCGGTCGGACCGGAGGCGGTGGTGGTGCCGGAGGTGCCGGAGCCCCCCGTGCCCGAGCCGCTCGAGCTGGAGCCGCCCGAGCCCGTGCCGCCGGTGCTGCTGCCCCCGGTGCTGGACCCGCCCGTGCTGGTGCTGCCGCCGGTGCTCGTGCCGCCGGTGGAGCCGCCCTGGTCGGGCGCCGGCGACGGCGGGGGCGGAGGCGGCGGTGACTCGAGGGTGGCGGCGGCCTCGGCTCGCTCGGAGGTGAGGGTCTCGTCGCTGCCGGGCGCGGCCGAGCGACGGGCGACCAGGGCGTACTGGTGCGAACCGGTGCCGTCGCTGGCGTAGGTGACGGTCGTGGCGCAGGACGTGCCGTTGCAGGCGTCGAGCCCGACCGAGGGCACAGCGACCCCGCCGCCCTCGTACAGCGTCCAGCCGACGAGGTCGGGCTCGTCGCCCTTGCGCCAGCTGAGCACGACGGCGCGGTAGCCGTCCGGTTGCGCGGTGAAGGAGGCGGGCACGCGCGGCGGGATGCGCAGCACGAAGGTGCTCGAGTCGACCGCGCCGCCGACGAGACGGACGCCCCAGATCCCGTTCAGCGCGGGCGCACGGCCGGAGCAGCTCGGACTCGGGTACGTCGCGCAGGAGGTGTCGAGCGCGTAGTCGAGCGTCCCGCTCTGCGCGGTCAGGGTCCCCCCGGAGAACGCCTTGACGACCTGCTCGGCCCCGGCCGGGCTCTTCAGCCTGAGCTCGGTCCGGTCCGTCGTGCTGTAGCTCGCCCGAATCGCGATCGTCGTGTCAGCGCCGAAGGTGGCGCCGTCGACCGGGTCCGTGATGCTGCCGGCGGCGAAGGCGGGGGCCGCGCCGACGACGAGGCCGGCGGTCGTGAGGGGCAGCAGCAGCGCGAGGGCCGAGAGCTTGCGGATCACTTGCTCCCCCCGGGCTTCAGGTCGGTCTTCACCAGGGTGAAGCGCATCACCAGCCGCTGCTTCGCACTGCCCTTCGGGTGGCACGTCGTGAGCGTCAGCAGGTGGCCGGTGCCCTGGCTGACGACGGAGAAGTCGCTGGGCTTGACGACCCACGGGTTGTCATGGCCGAGGAACGCGGGGACGCCCTTGTACGTGTACGTCGCGAACGGCGTCTCGAGCGTCACGATGTCGCCGGGGCCGAGCTCGGCGAGGCGGTTGAACGGCCGGCCGAACGTCGTGCGGTGGCCGGCAATGCCGACGTTGCCGGCCTCGCCGGGCAGCGGCGTCCCGACGTAGTGGCCCGCCCCGGCGCGCAAGGCGGAGGGTGTGGTGCCCTCGACGACGAGCACCTTCACGTCCAGCTTCGGGATGCGCAGCAGGGTCAGGCCGTCGCCGACGTCGACCTTGCGCTCGAGGTACGCCTGCTGGACGCCGGGGTCGCTGAACGTCCCCTGCAGCCGGTCCTGCTGGTAACGGCTGTAGAAGTCGGTGCCCACGGGGTAGGCGAACATCGCGACGCCGGCGAGGAACAGGACCAGGGACAGCACGGAGACGCCGCGGCGCCCGCCCGGGCGGCGCAGCGCATCACCCAGCAGGGCGCCGAACGACCGAGGTCGGGCCGGAACCGGGGGGGTGACGAAAGACGGCTGCATGCCGGTGGTGCCTCCAGCTCCTGTGCGCGTGTCCTGCTCGTGCTGCCGCGAACCGGACATCGAGCGCAACGACGGGCAGTACCCGAAGTTACGCCGCCGTCCGATGTGCACCGCATGTCCCTCATGCGGCGTCCCACGTGTGTGTCGGCAGCCGAGTACGCCGCCTTCAGCGAAGACGCACCGCGGGTCCGGGACGTTCCCCCGGACCCGCTCTCGCGCGGGCATGCGTGAAGCCGAGTCCGCCGAGCGGACCCCTCGGCCGTACGACGGCCTCGACGTCAGCGACGTCACCGGTGAGACCGCAGGTCGCGAGGCGGGCGTCGGCGGCGCGCGCGACGCGGGCAGCCACCGCGCAGGCGTGCTGCTCGCCCTCGAGCGCCCGGTCGGCGGCGGCGAGCGCGGCGAGATCGGCAGCGGAGGCCGCGCGGTGCCGCGCTACGCCGACCGCACCCAGCGCGGTCAGCAGCACCGCCACCAGCGTCAGGAGTGAGGCGAGGGCCAGCACGAGGATCGTCCCGCTCCCCCGGTCGTCGCTCTGGGTCCGTCCGGTCATGGCCCCTCCACGACCGCCGTCGCCCGGGCGGCCACATGGGCTCCAGGCAGGCGGGCGAGGACGTGCCCGAACGGCACGACAACGGACTCGACCAGGACCGTCACCTCGTCGCCGCTGCGCGAGACCCGCACGTGCGTCGGCGCGGGCGCGATACGTCGCGCGGCCTCGGTCACGGCCGGCGCCGCGTCGCCGCGGGCAGCGGCGCGCGCGCCGGCACGGGCGGCGTCGACGCACCGGAGCTGCCCGGCCACCGCCGCCAGCACCCAGACGGCCATGGCAGCGACGACCAGCAGGACCGGCAGGACGACCGCCGTCTCCGCCGTCACCATGCCGGCGTCCCGGGCCACCCGGGGGCGACCCGGGACGCCGGTGGGCATCAGAGGCCGAGGTGGAACGCGCGGGAAATGACGTCCCTCAGCAGCCCGAGCACCTCGGGGCTGGTGATGACCTTGTAGAGCACGCCGCCGAAGCCGCAGGCGGCGACGGTGCCGACTGCGTACTCCGCGGTGGTCATGCCGGCGTCCCCGCCGGCGTCGGTGAGGCGGGCGGTGAGGCGGGAAGGAAGGGAGAAGGGACGGAGCACGAGAGACCTCCTGGAGTTGTGCCGGACGGTCGCCCGGTCGGGGTCCAGGCTGGGCCGGGGACGCCGGTCGCGGTGCCGCTCGCGGCCAGCTGTGGAGGCAGCTGTAGGCCTGTGGACGGGCCGCGTCAGAGGCTGGCGAACAGCGGACCGGCCAGCCCGAGGACGACGGGAACGACCCCCAGCAGCACGAACGCCGGCAGGAAGCACAGCCCGAGCGGGGCGACGACCAGCACGCCGACCCGCCGCGCCGCCTGCTCTCCGGCGGCGCGCGCCACCGCGCGCGCGTCCTGCGCCAGCCGCGCGACCGTGTCGGCCACCGGCGCGCCACCCTCGGCAGCGCGCGCCAGCAGACGCGCCGCCGGGGCGAGCGGGTCATCCGAACGGTCGCCGGCCAGCTGCGCCCAGGCGTCCCCGGGGCTGCTGCCGACCGCCAGCGCCCGCCCGACGGCCAGGAGCCGGCGGCCGCACGGGCCGTCGACGGCCGCGCCCACGGCGGCCGCTGCGGCGCCCGGTCCGGCACCTCCAGCAAGGCACGCGGCGAGCAGGTCGAGGGCGAGCGGCAGGTCGCTCAGCAGCCGCTGCCGCTCCTCCCGTACCGCTGCGGGTTCGAGCCCGACCAGCAGCCGCGGACCCGCCGCGGCCACCAGCGCGCCCGGCACCAGTCCCACCGGCACGCCGACCACCAGGACGACCGCGGCGCCGGCGACCGCACACGCGGCAGCCGGCCCAATGGCCCGGCTGGGTGCGCGCACCCGCGGCGTGACCGCGGCCAGCCGCTGGGCACCCACCGGCAGGCGGCCTGCCAGCACCAGCGCCGCCAGTCCGGCGAGCAGGGCGGTGAGCACCTCAGCCTCCGGCGCGGGCGACGAGCCGCGCGGTCCAGAGCAGGCCCGCGCCGTCGAGCAGCAGCCCGAGCAAGAGGCAGACGAAGCCGGCCGGCGTGTGCAGCAGCACGTGCAGCGGCGAAGCCCCCAGCGCTGCTGCGAGGCCGATCCCGCCGGCGGGCAGGACGGCCAGCAGCCCGGCCGTGGCGCGTGGTCCGGCGAGCTCGGCGGCAACGGCTCGTCGTTGCTCCTCCGCGGACCGAAGCCCCTCCGTCAGGCGGTCCACTCCGGCCGCGAGCCCGGACCCGGCGCTCGTGCAGACCGACCAGCAGGCGGCGAGCCCGCGCAGCACCTCCGGCACGGCGCTGGGCGAGGCGGTCAGCGCACTCGGCACGTCGCCGCCGAGGCGGGCGGCAGCGGCCGCCGCGGCGAGCGCGCGTGCCGCACCCCCGACGGCCACCGCCGCCGCGGCGGACAGGGCGTCCGCCGGCACGCGCCCGGTACGCAGGTCACCGCCGAGCACGGCGAGCGCCTCCAGCACGCGCGCGCGCTCCGCGGCCTCGGCCGCAGCCCGGGCCCGCCGGGCGAGGACCCGCCCGACCACCACCACGGCCAACCCGCCGAGCGGCACCCCCACCGGCCCGAGCAGAACGGCTCCCGCCACAGCGCCGGCGAGCGGCCGGGGGATCGGACGGCGGCTCGACCGCCCCCCCGCGAGGCCGGCCAGCCGCAGCCGCGCCTCCGGTCGGGCCGTCGCGACGAGGAAGCCGGCCAGTCCCGCCAGCGCGGCAGCGGTCATGTCAGCGTCGCGGCGGTCACGCCACAAGCCCCGCCAGCTCGTCCGCCGCCGGTCCGGCAACACCAGCACCCGTGCCGTCCCACCGCCAGGCCGGCACCGCCCGCACCCACCCGTCGGGTCCGCGCGTCAGCACGCACACCTCCGCGACCCGCCGGACGCCTCCCGCACGGGTCAGGTGCAGCACGACCCGCAGGGCTGCGGCGACCTGGCTGTGCAGCGCTTCCCGGCCCAGCCCCGCGACCGCAGCCAGCGCCTCCAGCCGGGCCGGCACGTCGGCGGCCGAGTTGGCGTGCAGCGTCCCGCAGCCACCCTCGTGCCCGGTGTTGAGCGCCGCCAGCAGGTCCAGGACTTCGGCTCCTCGTACCTCTCCGACGACGACGCGGTCCGGCCGCATCCGCAGCGCCTGCCGGACGAGGTCCCGCAGCGTCACCTCACCGGCCCCCTCCACGTTCGGCGCCCGCGCCTCGAGCCGGACCACGTGCGGGTGCTCCGGCCGCAGCTCCGCCGCGTCCTCGACGAGCAGCAGCCGGTCGGCCGGGTCGCACAGCGACAGCAGCGCCGACAGCCAGGTCGTCTTGCCGGTGCCCGTGCCGCCGGTGACCAGGAACGCCACCCGCGAGGCGACCAGCCGGGCCAGCAGCTCGGCTCCGTCCGGCGGCACCGACCCACAGCCCACCAGGTCGGCCAGCGCGAACACGGTGCGGCGCGGCACACGCAGCGACAGGCAGGTGCCGCTCGGCGCGACCGGCGGCAGCACCGCGTGCAGCCGTACCCCGTCCGGCAACCGTGCGTCGACCCACGGCTGTGCGTCGTCCAGGCGCCGCCCGGTCGGAGCGGCCAACCGCTGCGCCAGCCGCCGTAGGGACTGCTCGTCCGGGAACCGCACGTCCGTCAGCTCCAGGCCGTCCCCGCGGTCGACCCACACCTCGCCGGGGCCGTTGACGAGAACGTCCGTGGCTCCGGCCAGCAGCGGCGCCAGCGGCCCAGCCCCGGCGATCTCGTCCTGCAGCACCGCCAGCACCGCCCGGACGTCGCCCTGCAGCGCACCGCCCTCCTCCCGCAGAGCCGCCGCGACGGCGGCCGACGTCGGCGGCAGCCCCGAGAGGGCGACTCGCTGGCGGACCCGCGCCACGAGCGCGGGATCGATCACGCCGCCCGCCGCTCGGCCGGCCGCTGCGGCAGCAGCTCGGCGAGCCATCCCGCGCAGAACGACGCGAGCGGCCCGGACCGCGCCCCCGGCGCCTCGCCGCGGTCGAGCGACGCGGCGAGGTCCGGCTCAGCCCGCAGGTAGCCGGCCAACGGCAGGCCGAGCACCCGGGCGACGTCGCTGCCGGACAACCGCGACGGCGCCGGGCCGCGCACCACCAGCCGGACGTCGGCGCACAGCCCGGTGACCCGCGCGGCCACGCGCGCCGCCGCGGCCGACGCGCGGACCTCGGCGGGCACGACGAGCAGCAGCACGTCGGCCAGCGCCGCCACCACCCCGAAGCAGTCGTCGACGTGGCGCGGCAGGTCGACCACGACGAGGTCGCTCGCTCGGCGGCCGGCGTCCAGAACCGTCTCCATGGCCTCGGCCGGCACCGCCTGGGTGTCTCCCCGATCCCACGACAGCACGGACAGGTCGGCCATCCGCGGCAGCGCGCCCGCCAGCGCCGCGCCGGTGACCCGCCCGCGCGTGCTGCTCAGGTCCGGCCAGCGCAGCCCGTCACTGTGCTCGCCGCCGAACACCAGGTCGATCCCGCCGCCGAGCGGGTCGCCGTCGATGAGCAGGGTGCGCAGCCCGGCCCGGGTGGCCGTCACCGCGAGCGCAGCGGCCAGCGTCGTCGCACCCGCACCACCGCGCCCGCCCACCACGCCGACGACGGTGCCGGCGCGCGACGACGGGTCGCCCAGCAGCGCCGTGAGCCACACCTCCGCGTCCGGCAGGAAGACCACGTGCGCCGCACCGACTTCGACGCCGAGCTGCCACACGCCGGCGTCGTCGAGATCGGCACCGAGCAGCACCACCGCGTCGCGCCGCGGCAGCCGTTGCCGCGCGCAGGCTCCTGCGACGTCGTGCCCGACGACGACGACGGGCGCCGTGGACCAGGCCCGGCGGGCGGAGCCGGCGTCGGGCGCCACCTCCAGCTCGACCCCGGCGCTGGCGGCGATGCGGAGCAGGTCGTCGAGCACGAGCGGGTCGGACGTGATCAGCAGCGGGCGGTCGGCCATAGCGGGTCCTCCAGCAGGAGCAGGGAGGACCAGCGAAGCCGCGGAGCAGCCGCGCAGGGGGCTGCAGACCAGGGCTGGGGACAAGGACGATCGGTGTGGAAACGCGGACGACCCCCGCCGGGGGGGTGGCGGGGGTCGTCTCGCTGAGGTCCGACTCCGGGGGGGGTTGAGCCGGACCCGTACACGGCGGCGCGAAACTGCAGCCCGCCTTGCGGACCCAGATCCCCCGCCGGTGGCAACCTGAAACACTTCACCCGTGACCAGATCCGCGGCGTTCTTCGACCTCGACAAGACGGTCATCGCGAAGTCGAGCACGCTCGCCTTCGGGCGGCCGTTCTACAAGGGCGGGCTGGTCAACCGCCGGGCGGTCCTGAAGTCCTCGTTCGCGCAGTTCGTGTACCTGCTGCAGGGCGCCGACGAGGACTCGATGGACAAGATGCGGGACTACCTGAAGGCGCTGTGCGCGGGGTGGCCGGTGCAGCAGGTGCACGACATCGTCGCCGAGACGCTGCACGACCTCATCGACCCGATGGTCTACGACGAGGCGGTCGCGCTGTTCGAGGAGCACCGGGCCGCCGGCCGCGACGTCGTGATCGTCAGCAGCAGCGGCGAGGAGGTGGTCGGGCCGATCGGCGAGATGCTCGGCGTCGACCGCGTCGTCGCCACGCGGATGGTCGTCGAGGACGGGAAGTACACCGGCGACATCGCCTTCTACGCCTACGGCCCGGGCAAGGCCACCGCGATGGCCGAGCTCGACTACGACCTGGCCAGCTCGTACGCGTACAGCGACTCCTTCACCGACCTGCCGATGCTCGAGATCGTCGGGCATCCGACGGCCGTCAATCCCGACAAGGCGCTGCGCAAGGTGGCGGCCGAGCGCGGCTGGCCGGTGGTCACCTTCCGCCGTCCGGTGCGCATGAAGAGCCGCCTCTCGGCGCCACCCGGTCCGCCCGCCGCGTACGCCGGCGTGGCCGTCGCGGCCGGCGCCGCCGGTCTCGCCTGGTGGGCCGGAAGACGCCGCAGATAGGGGCTTCACAAGCCGTCCGAACGGGCGTACAACGGTGACACGGACCACCGCCAGCGGGCGGACTTGTTCCCCTCGACGGCGGTCCGTGCACGGCAGTCGGGCACCCACGTGCGACCCGCCACGTGAGGCACGTCGAGCGGCCACTCGCCGGTACGACGACTTGAGGTGCACGCCTGGTAACCCGCACGGCCGTGCATGGGAACGGCGCCCCGCCACCGGCGAGGCGCCGTTCCTGTTTTCTAGGACGCTGCCGTACGGGCGATCGCCTCGCAGACGGCCAGCCCCTCGCGCGCGCCGAGGGCCACCGCGGACGCGCAGTGGTCGATCCACCGCGCCACCCCGGCCGGCCCGTCGTGCACGTACGACCGAGCCGCCTGCTCGTACTCGTGGTGCAGCTCGCTGTGCCCGACCTCGGGCGCGCTGACCGCCTTCGGGTCGAGCCCGCGGTCCACGAGCACAAGCCGGGCGGCGGCGCGCGCGACCAGCCCGTCGAGGGAGCCGAACGTCCGCAGCGCCAGCAGCTCGCCGTGCACCACCGCCGCGACGACCACGGCCGGAGCGGTCGTGGGTGAGGTCAGCAGCCGGGACAGCCCGTCGACCCGCGCGGCGACCTCCACCGGCTGGGGAGCGGGCCCGAGGTCGAGCGGGTCCTCGTACGCCGACCCGGCGCGGGGGCGGCCAAGGTCGTCGGCCGCCATGAGCTCGCCCGCCGCAAGGACGTGCAGCCGGGCGAGCGCCTGCCGCGGCGACCGCTTCCAGGCCGGCAGCACCGACCCGAGCTCGGCATGCAGCCGGACGGCCCCCTCGGCAACGAGGCCCCCGCGCTCGTCCTTGGACGGCAGAGTGATCGTGCCGCCGGCGAGAAGCTGGCCGCGCAGCCGCTCCAGCTCGATGCCCGCGCCCTCGAGCTCGGCGCTCGCCCGTGCCCCCCGCAACGCCGACTCCGCCGTCACCTCGGCTGACCGCCGGCGCAGCACCCGGTGCTGCAGCAGCCCGTCGACGGCGGCCCTGGCGCGGCCCACCGCTTCCGGCACCCCCGGCAGCTCGAGCAGGGCGGCGAACGGGTCGTCGGTCACGTGCCGCGACGCTACCGACGCGGGACCGCAGCGCCGAAACGGCCGGCCTGCTGGCGCCGCAACCGGTGCGTCCCTAATGTCCGTGATCGGGGTCACACGACAACGGGGAGCGCACATGGAAGGCAAGTCGTACGAGGAGATCCAGGAGATGCCGGACTTCCAGCAGCTCAAGCGGAGCCTGCGCCGGTTCGTCTTCCCGATGGCCGCGGCGTTCCTGGCCTGGTACCTGCTGTTCATCGTCATGACGGTCTACGCGC
>JBHENF010000176.1:0-21667 GCA_046262175.1 Mycobacteriales bacterium | reverse complement strand
TGGCTGCACCGGCTCGGGTCGCTCGTCGACGTGCCGGCCGCCGGCGCCCTGATCGCGCTGCCGACGCGGCACCTGCTGCTCGTCGCGCCGCTCCGTACCCGCACGTTGGCCGTCGAGGCTGCGCAGCTGCTGCTGCTCAACGCGGACCGCATCTGGAGCGACGGGCCGTGGCCGCTCTCGCCTGACCTCTGGTGGTGGCGATCGGGTGAGCTGCTGCACCTGCCGGGGACGACGACGTCGCTGTCGCCGCCGGTGGAGTTCGTCCGGGTCCTGGACGCGCTGCCGGAGTGAGCAGGCGCGTACGGGGGAGGGCGTAGGGCATGACGCAGCCTGAGGACAACGCCATGAGCCAGCCCGACGACACGGGCGTGCAGGAGGGCTACCGCGCGCAGGACGACGGCAGCGCCGGCGTGCGGGGCGGCGACGCGAACGAGCGGATGGACGGCGGCAACGAGAACATCGGCCGTGGCGCCGACGGCGAGACTGCCGCGCGCGAGCAGCTGCGGGTGGGCCTCGGTGAGCGGTCCGAGGCTGCCGGCGAAGAGAGCGGTGAGCCGGGACTGGACGGCTAGCCCCGCAGCTTCACCTGCAGGCGGTCGCCGGAGATGCGCACGTCCAGGGCGGGCTGCGGGTGCGTCGAAGGGCCGTCCACGACCGACCCGTCGTCGAGGCGGAACCGACTGCCGTGCCACGGGCAGGTCACGCAGCCGTCGGCGATGGTGCCCTCGTGCAGCGGGCCGCTCTGGTGGCTGCACAGGTCGACCAGCGCGTCGACCCGCGCGCCGGTCTTGACCAGCAGCACCGGTGTGCCGTTCGCCTGACGCAGCACCGGCTTGCCCTCGGGCAGCTCCGAGGAGCCGGCGTCGGTCCAGTCCGCGGGGCCGGTGTCCTCGATGTCGCTGTTGCTGTTGGCGCCGAGCGAGCGGCGGTAGGACAGGTGCCCTCCGATGGTGCCGCTGACGCCGATCGCTGCTAGTCCGGCCAGCCCGAGCGCCGTGCCGCGGGAGCGGTGGCCGCGACGCCGGGCGAGCAGGGAAGCGATCCACGCGGCGAGGCCGACGGTGTTCAGTGCCGCGTGCACCAGGCCGCTGCGCTCTTCGGACGGGTTGGCCGAGGACCAGTCCGTCGCGCCGGCGACGGCGGCCGGCACGGCGGACAGCAGGCCCGTCAGCGCCAGCAGATCGGCACCGTCCTCGGCGTCCTCGCTACCCAGCAGGTCGAGGATCGCGGCGCTGGCGAACGAACCGATCGGCACCTGCACGAGGACCGCGTGCAGCGGGTGCCCGAGCCAGGTCCCGTGCAGCACGTCCCGCAGCCCCTGTGGGCGGATGGCGGTCTGGACGGCGTTGCGCAGGGGGGCGACGACGGGGTCGAGGAAGGTGAGCTCCTCGAGCCGGTCGAGCTTGTCGAAGGGGAACATGCCCGGCTCCTGCCCCAGCCCCGGCTCGCGCACACGGGCAGATCGCCGCGGGTGGCTCAGCGCCCACCCAGCCGCCGCATGACGCACACAAACAGATCATCTTGGCGGGGCGGCGTGGCGTGGCGCGGCGTCCGTGATCAGTGTGCGGAACGGGGCCAAGGGGACGGGAGGGGCGACGCCGGCGAGGCGAGCGTGTCGGGCGTCGTTCTGCATCGGCCCGTCGGGAGCCGCCAGCGCGGCGGCGGGCGGCGTCGGTCAGCTGGCGGCGATCCAGGCGTCCATGTCGGCCCACCAGCCGTACAGCCAGTCCACCTGGGCGTCGTCGTCACGCGGTACGTCGGCGGCCGGCACGAAGGACCAGCGCAGCTTCAGGACCTTGTCCTGCGGCAGCTCGCGCCAGATGTCCCCGAGCGTCATGAGGTGGTCGAGCCCGGTGTGCGCGACGAACACGACGTCCGCGTGCGGTGCCGCCGCGAGGGCCGCCTGCACACCGCCGGGTCGCGGCGGCAGCAGGTACTTCATGGCCTCCGCCTTGTCGGCCTCGTCGTGCATCTGCTTGCGCCGCAGCTTCGCGATCGCCCGCGACCGGCGACCCGGCGTGAAGTTGCCGCCCTCCGGGAAGATCAGCAGCGCATCGTCGCTGCCGAGGTCGGACGCGAGCGTGCTGATCGCCTCCTCCGCTTCCGGCCCGGGCCGGATGAACCGGGACGGGAGCCGGTTGAGGTAGACGTCGACGAGCGGATCGGCCTGCAGGTCGGCCTTGAGCACGATCCGCGGCTCGCGCAGGTGGTCGGCGTTCATCAGCGTGTGCACGAGCAGCACGGAGTCGCCGGGGCCGGCATGCCGGGACAGGACGAGCATCGCGTTGGTCGAGCCGGGCATGCCGTCGTCCAGCGGCGACCAGGAGGACTGCTCGGTCTGCAGCTGCAGCCGCATGAGGCGGGTCGCGGTGCGCACGATGACGCCCAACCCGGAGCGGAGCAGCCGGTAGTGCACCCGCTGGAACCGCTCGCTGCGCAGCTTCCAGCCGAACCCGCTCGCCACCCAGAGCAGGAAGGCGAGGAACACGCCGACCCACTCGACGACGACCCACACGAGGGCGAGGGCGAGCAGCCGGAGCCCGCGCCAGCGGCCGGGCAGCCGCGGCGACACGACGACGGCGACGAGCACCAGGACCGGCAGCAGGACGACGACCGCCAGCAGGAGGACGAGCAGCAGCGGGTCCAGCAGGCGCCGGACGGGGCGCGGCGGCAGCCTCACGCCGCGCCGTCGAGATAGGCCAGGCTCGCCTCGTACGCGCGGTCGACCCGCGAGCCGACGGACCGCATGTCCCGGTACTTCAGGGCCGCGCGCGAGTCGTACCGCGGCGGCTCCTCGCCGACCGGCAGGACGTGCACCGTCACCGACTCCGGGACGGCGGCCATGTCGGCGGCGTACCGGTGCCGCCGGGCGATCTCGAAGGCCACCATGCCGACCTCCCACGGCCGCCGCGGCGGCTTGAGCGGCTGCTCGACGCGGCCGACCTGCAGGACGTACACCGTCGTCGCCCCGAGCGCGACCGCCCGGCCTACCGGGATGCTGTGCACCAGTCCACCGTCGAGGAAGTGCTCGCCGCCGATGCGCACGGGCGCCAGCAGCCCGGGCACCGCGCAGGAGGCGAGCACCGCGTCCGCCAGCTTGCCCTCGGTGAACCAGTGCTCGGCGGCCCGCTCGATGCTGGCCGCGACGCACTGGAAGGGCACCGGCAGGTCCTCGATCCGCTCGACTGGAAGCGCGTCGCGCAGCAGCTGACGCATCGGCCCGTACGGGTGCAGATGGGTCCGCGTCTTGGCCAGCGTCCCGGCCCGACGCAGCATCGAGCCGCCGAACACGTCGCCGGCCGTCATGTCCCGCCACAGCGCCTCGAGGCGCGCCGCCGTTGCCGGCGTGGGGTCGGCCGCCACGAACGCGCCGTTCAGCGCGCCGATCGACGTGCCGAGCACGACGTCCGGCCGGATGCCCTTCTGCAGCAGGGCCTTGAGCATCCCGACCTCGCAGGAGCCCAGTACCCCGCCGCCGCCGAGGACGAAGGCGGTCTCGTACGCCACTACCTGGGCGTCATCCGGATGGCGCCGTCGAGGCGGATGACCTCCCCGTTCAGCATCGGGTTCTCGACGATGTGCCGCGCGAGGGCGGCGTACTCGACCGGGTTCCCGAGCCGCGACGGCATCGGCACCTGCGCGCCGAGCGACTGGCGGGCGGGCTCCGGCAGGCCCTGCAGCATCGGGGTGTCGAACAGCCCGGGAGCGATGGTCATGACCCGGATCAGCTTGTCGGCCAGGTCGCGTGCCAGCGGCAGCGTCATCCCGACGACGCCGCCCTTGGAGGCGCTGTACGCCGCCTGGCCGATCTGGCCGTCGAAGGCGGCAACGGAGGCCGTGTTGACGATGACGCCGCGCTCGCCGTCCACCGGGTCGGTCTGCGCGATCGCCGCGGCGGCCAGGCGGATGACGTTGAACGTGCCGACCAGGTTGACCGTGACGACCTTCGCGAACTGCTCCAGCGGCAGCGGCCCGTTCTTGCCGACCACGCGGCCGGGCGTGCCGACGCCGGCGCAGTTGACCGCGACCCGCAGCGGGCCCATCGACGAGGCCTGCTCCACGGCCGCCAGCACGGATCCCTCGTCCGTGACGTCCGTGGGGACGAACACGGCGCCGAGCTCCTTCGCCGCCGCCTCGCCGTTCGAGCTGGGCAGGTCCAGCAGGACGACGGCTGCCCCGGCGGCGACCAGCTCGGTCGCGGTGGCGAGGCCGAGGCCGCTGGCCCCTCCGGTCACGACGGCAACGGCGCCAGGCAGCTGCACGGGGTCCTCCAGGTCAGGGTCGGGGGACTGGCACGCTACCCAGCCGGCGGGCTCCCCGGGTGCGCCGGCTCAGCTCGTCCAGCAGCGCCGCCGCCTCGGCGGCGTCACGATGCCGGGCCGTGCCGCCCGACAGCCGTCTGCCGGCGGTGTCCGCGTGCAGCGTGGCGAGACCCAGGCGCTGCTGCCACGGCCCGCTCGTCACCCGCAGGCTCTGCACCTTCGCCAGCGGCACGACGTCAGTGGTCGTCGTGAGCACCCCCGACGTGGTCACCAGGTGCCGGTCGTCCAGGCCGGCCCGCAGCCGACGGGCTGACAGCGGTGCCCGCCAGCGCGCCCGGTCCGGGACGCCGGCGGCGGCCACGGGCAGGGCGCCGCCCAGCACCCGCCCGACCAGCGCCTCGGCGAGCGCCCGCGGCGCCACGGGCAGCAGCGCCGAGGTGGCCGCCTGCTCCTCGCTGCCGCCCGCGTAGCCGGCCACGTCGACCTCGACGCGTACCCAGCCGCGGCGCCGCCACAGCAGCGGCTCGAGCACCCGTACCGCCTGCACCCGACCAGGCGGGATGGTCTGCGTCCGCGTGTCCAGCAGACCGTGCCGCAGCCGGAGGCCGTCCTCCGACTCGGCCACCGTGAACCCGTACTCCGCCAGCACCCTCCGGACCGCGACCGCCAGCAGGCCGGCGTACGCGGGCACGATGCTCAGCCCGAACGGCACGGCGGCCGACGGCGAGACGGTCCCCACGACCAGCAGGCAGGCGAGCAGCAGCAGCGCGATCACCAGCGGCGGGCCGAGCAGCGCGCTCGCGACCAGCACCCCGGTCGGCACCTGCACCAGCACCGCGTCGGCCGGCTGCTCGGGCGCCTCCTCCCGGCCGGCCGCGAGGGCCAGCATCGAGCGCCGCAGCCGCTGCGCGTCCTGCTCGCCGAGGTAGGCCAGGGGAGCCTCGCTGCTGCCGCCGCCGACGACCTCGAGGCGCAGCTCGGCCAGTCCGGCCACCCGCGCGATCACCGGCCGGACGACGTCGACCGACTGCAGCCGGGCCAGCGGCACCCGCCGGCTGCGCCGCGTCAGCAGCCCGCTGTCGACCTGCAGCTCGGTCGCGGTCAGCCGGTAGCGCGTCGTCCGCCAGACGGCGAACCCGACGCCGACCGCGACCGCCACGACGGCCAGCGACGCGAGGCCGACCAGCGCCGGCCGTACCTGGTCGGCCTGCCGCAGCCCCTGCTGGCCGACCAGCGCGGCGATCAGCAACAGCGCCCGTCCGCCGCGCAGCAGCGGGGTCAGCGGGTGCAGCCGGTGCCACTCGTGCGTCGGAGAGCTCATACGCCCGCTGCGCGCGCCTCGCCGAGCGCCGCCAGCCGGTCCCGCAGGCGGGCCGCCTCGGCGGCCGGCAGCCCAGGGATCGACGCGTCGCTCGCCGCCGCCGCGGTGTGCAGCGTCACCCGCGCGATCCCGAGGCGGCGGTCCAGCGGCCCGGCCGTCACGTCGACGTACTGCATCCGCCCGTACGGCACGACCGACAACCGCCGTACGAGAACCCCGCGGCGCACCAGCAGGTCGTCGTCGCGCTCGGCGTAGCCCCAGGCCCGCCAGCGCCGCTCCACCGACGTCAGCGCCAGCGCCGTCAGCAGCGCGGCCAGCAGGAGAACCGCCAGCGCCTCGGCCGGACCCGTGAGCAGCGTCAGGCCGCTGAGCGCCAGCCCGGGCAGGGCGACCAGCAGCAGGCACTGCGCGCGGCGCACCACCAGCAGGGCCGGGTCGGGTCGTCGCCAGTGCTCCGTCACGTGTACATCCTCGCTTGCGGCGACAATGGCGGCATGGCGACCCGGCGCACCAACACGGTCCTGATCGTGCTGTTCGCGGCGCTGTGCCTGTTCGGGATGCTCGTCACCGGCGTCTTCAACTACCTGCTGGCCGGCGACCCGCGCGTGCTCGTCGTGACGATGAAGCAGGACGTCGGCCAGGCCGCGCGCCAGCAGCTCAAGGACGACTGCGGGGCGCTGCCCGGGGTCAGCCTGGTCCCGGACCAGGGTGGCGGTGGCGACCGCGTCCAGGGACGGTTCCCGGTGCGGTTCAAGATCGGCGACACGAACCCGGCACAGGAGGCCGCGCTCGAGGAGTGCATCAACCGGCACGGCGACACGGTCCGCGGCGTGCTCACCGAGGGGGACCGCTAAGCGAGCCGCTGAGCGCCCGCGTACACGTTCATCGTCGCTCCGCGCAGGAAGCCGATCAGGGTCATCCCGGCCTCCACCGCCAGGTCGACAGCCAGCGACGACGGGGCGCTCACGGCAGCCAGCACCGGGATGCCGGCCATCCACGCCTTCTGCGTCAGCTCGAACGAGGCCCGTCCGCTGACGAGCAGCACCGTGCCGGACAGGGGCAGCCGGCCCGCGCGCAGCGCCCAGCCGACGACCTTGTCCACCGCGTTGTGCCGGCCGACGTCCTCGCGCAGGCAGAGCAGCTCGCCCTCGGCCGTGAAGAGCCCGGCGGCGTGCAGGCCGCCCGTCTTGTCGAACACGCGTTGGGCCTCGCGCAGCCGGTCCGGCAGCGAGCTCAGCAGCTCTGGCGTGACCTGCAGCGGGTCGTCGGCGACCGAGAACCGGGTCGCCGTCCGCACCGCGTCCAGCGACGCTTTTCCGCACAGCCCGCACGAGCTCGTCGTGTAGAAGGAGCGCTCCAGGCTGGGGTCGGGCGGCGGCACGTGGTCGGCCAGGTCGACGTCGAGGATGTTGTAGGTGTTGACGTCGCCGTCCACGGCGCCCGCGCAGTAGCGGATGCCGTGCACGTCACCGGCCGCGGACACCACGCCCTCGCTGACGAGGAATCCGGCCGCCAGGTCCATGTCGTCGCCCGGCGTGCGCATCGTGATGACCAGAGCATTCCCGCGCACCCGGATCTCGAGGGGCTCTTCGACCACCAGCGTGTCCGGCCGCTCGACCGGCACCTCGCCACCCAGTCGGAGCACCCGTCGTCGCGCTGTCAGCCTGCCCACGACGCCAGAGTTGCACGACCCCCTGTGGCGGGAGTGCCGGACGGGGTGTTGGGTAGGCCCGGCGGCGAGCAGAGGGAGCGGACGTGGACCTGGGCAAGACCTTCCTGTCGTGGCCGGTCGTGCGCCAGCTCCGCGGAGACGACCCGCTCGGCCGTGGCACGGCGTCCCAGTCGACGCGCTCCGCGCAGCTCGAGCCGCGCACGAAGACCGCCGACCGCGTGGTCGACAGCATCTGCCCCTACTGCGCAGTCGGGTGCGGCCAGAAGGTCTACGTGAAGGACGAGAAGGTCGTCCAGATCGAGGGCGACCCGAACAGCCCGGTGAGCCGTGGCCGGCTGTGCCCGAAGGGGTCCGCCAGCACCCAGCTCGTCAACAGCGCGAGCCGCACCACGAAGGTCCGCTACCGCCGCCCGCACGGGACCGAGTGGGAGGACCTCGACCTCGACACCGCTGTCGACATGATCGCGGACCGCGTCATCGACACGCGCAACCGCACCTGGCAGGACATCGACGAGAAGGGCCAGAAGGTCCGGCGGACGCTGGGCTTCGCCAGCCTGGGAGGCGCGACCCTCGACAACGAGGAGAACTACCTCATCAAGAAGCTGTTCACAGCCCTGGGCGCGGTCCAGGTCGAGAACCAGGCGCGCATATGACACAGCGCCACCGTCCCCAGTCTGGGGGCCTCGTTCGGTCGCGGCGGAGCCACGACGTTCCTGCAGGACCTGCAGCACTCTGACTGCATCGTCATCCAGGGCTCGAACATGGCCGAGTGCCACCCGGTCGGGTTCCAGTGGGTGATGGAGGCGAAGGCGCGCGGCGCGAAGGTCATCCACATCGACCCGCGGTTCACGCGTACGTCGGCGGTCGCGGACACGCACGTCCCGCTGCGCGCCGGCAGCGACATCGCCTTCCTCGGCGGCATCGTCCGCTACATCCTCGACAACGAGAAGTACTTCGAGGAGTACGTGAAGGCGTACACGAACGCCTCCTTCCTGGTCGGCGAGGACTTCGTCGACACGGAGGACCTCGACGGGCTGTTCTCCGGCTACGACCCCGAGACCGGCACCTACGACGCGACGACGTGGGCGTACGAGGGCGTCGCGTCGACGGCCGCCGCCGGCAACGCCCGGACGTCCGACCAGGGTCACGCCGACGGTCACTCGATGGGCTCGGGCGGTCCGAAGATGGACCCGCGCGACATCAAGACCGACCCGACGCTGCAGCACCCGCGCTCGGTGTTCCAGGTGCTCAAGAGGCACTACGCCCGCTACACGCCCGAGATGGTCGAAGAGGTGTGCGGCGTTCCGGCTGACCTCTTCCTCGAGGTCTGCGAGGCGGTCACGGCCAACAGTGGTCGTGAGCGGACGACATGCTGGGTCTACTCGGTGGGCTGGACGCACCACTCCGTCGGCGTCCAGTACATCCGCGGCAGCGCGATCATCCAGCTGCTGCTGGGCAACATGGGCCGGCCGGGCGGTGGCATCCTCGCGCTGCGAGGCCACGCCAGCATCCAGGGCTCCACGGACATCCCGACGCTGTTCAACATCCTGCCCGGCTACCTGCCCATGCCGAAGGCCGGCGCGCACGACGAGCTGGACGACTACCTGGACACGATTCGCACCAAGCTGCAGAAGGGGTTCTGGGCCAACGCCGAGGACTACACCGTCAGCCTGTTGAAGTCGTGGTGGGGCGACGCGGCGACGGCCGAGAACAACTGGTGCTTCGACTACCTCCCGCGCATCTCCGGCGACCACGGCACCTACCGAACCGTCCTGGACATGAACGACGGCAAGGTGGAGGGGTACTTCCTGCTGGGGCAGAACCCGGCCGTCGGCTCGGCCCACGGCAAGCTCCAGCGGCTCGGCATGGCGCAGCTGAAGTGGCTCGTGGTCCGCGACCTCAACATGATCGAGTCCGCGAACTTCTGGCAGAACAGCCAGGAGATCGAGACCGGTGAGCTCAAGACCGAGGAGATCGGCACGGAGGTCTTCTTCCTGCCGGCCGCCGCGCACACCGAGAAGTCGGGCTCGTTCACGCAGACGCAGCGGATGCTGCAGTGGCACTACAAGGCTGTCGACCCGCCGGGCGACTGCCGCAGCGAGCTGGAGTTCTTCGAGCTGCTGGGCCGCAAGGTCCGCGAGCGGCTCGCGGGCTCCACGCTCGAGAGGGACAAGCCTGTGCTCGACCTGACGTGGGACTACCCGAAGGACGAGAGCGGGGACGTCTCCGCGGAGGCGGTGCTCCAGGAGGTCAACGGCCGGCACCTGACCGGCGAGAAGGCCGGCCAGATGCTCAGCAAGTTCACCGAGATGAAGAGCGACGGCTCCACGTCCGGCGGCTGCTGGATCTACACCGGCGTCTACGCCGACGGCATCAACCAGGCCGCCCGTCGCAAGCCGCACACCGAGCAGAGCTGGGTCGCGCCGGAGTGGGGCTGGGCGTGGCCGGCCAACCGGCGTCAGCTCTACAACCGTGCCTCCGCCGACCCGGACGGCAAGCCGTGGAGCGAGCGCAAGGCGTACATCGTCTGGGACGAGGACAAGGGCACGTGGACCGGCCCGGACGTGCCCGACTTCGTCGTCGACAAGCCACCGTCCTACCGCGCGCCGGAGGGAGCCAGCGGCGCCGACGCCCTGAACGGTGACGACCCGTTCGTCATGCAGTCCGATGGCAAAGGCTGGCTGTTCGCCTCCGCAGGCCTGCTGGACGGCCCGATCCCGGCGCACTACGAGCCGGCCGAGTCGCCGGTGCGGAACCCGCTGTACACCCAGCAGGCCAACCCCACGCGTGAGACGTTCAAGCGCAAGGACAACCCGCAGAACCCGTCGGCGACCGAGCCCGGCGGCGACGTCTTCCCGTACGTGTTCACGACCTACCGCCTGACCGAGCACCACACCGCCGGCGGCATGAGCCGCTGGGTGCCGTTGCTCTCCGAGCTGCAGCCGGAGATGTTCTGCGAGGTGTCGCCCGAGCACGCGAAGCTGGCCGGGCTCGATCACCTCGGCTGGGCGACGATCGTCACGTCGCGCACCGCCATCGAGGCGCGCGTCCTGGTGACCGACCGCGTCGTGCCGCTCAACGTCGCCGGCAAGGTGATCCACCAGGTCGGTCTGCCCTACCACTGGGGCGTCAGCGAGGACGCCTGCGTCACCGGCGACTCGGCCAACGACCTGTTCGGCCTCAGCCTCGATCCGAACGTCCACATCCAGGAGTCGAAGGTCGCGAGCTGCGACATCGTCCCGGGCCGGCGGCCGCGCGGGGCGGAGCTGCTCCGCTTCGTGGAGGAGTACCGCAGCCGCGCCGGCGTCACCGTCGAGACGGGCAACCTGCTGCTGACCCCCAAGGAGAGCGGCACGTGAGCAACAGCCTGTTCGGCCCGCTGGACCCGGCGAAGGACGCCGGCTGGGACGGCTCCCCGTCCCGCAAGGGCTTCTTCACCGACACCTCCGTCTGCATCGGCTGCAAGGCGTGCGAGGTCGCCTGCAAGACGTGGAACGAGGTGCCCGACGACGGCTTCCAGCTGCTCGGGTCGTCGTACGACAACACCGGCGCCCTCGGGGCCAGCACCTGGCGGCATGTCGCGTTCATCGAGCAGCCGAAGTCCCTGGGCAGCCAGCAGCCCGGCTTCGGGGGCACCGCCGCCGGCGGCCCCGTGACCGACCTGCTCAACGAGATGAGCGGGTCGGCGCTGACGGGCGACCGCGCCGCGCTGGGGACGTCCAGCGAGAAGGTCGAGCTGGGCATGCCGACGTTCGAGCTGCCCGGCGGACGCGACGAGAACGGCCAGCGCACCGACTTCCGGTGGCTGATGTCGAGCGACGTGTGCAAGCACTGCACGCACGCCGGCTGCCTCGACGTCTGCCCGACCGGTTCCCTGTTCCGCACCGAGTTCGGCACGGTTGTCGTGCAGGACGAGATCTGCAACGGCTGCGGCTACTGCGTGCCGGCGTGCCCGTACGGCGTCATCGACCGGCGCGTCGGCGACAAGGCGGGGACGCCGAAGGTCGGCGTCGCACAGAAGTGCACGCTCTGCTACGACCGGCTCGGTGAGGGGCTCACGCCAGCCTGCGCGAAGGCGTGCCCGACCGAGTCGATCCAGTTCGGCGACGTGGAGGAGCTGCGCCAGCGGGCGGAGCAGCGGGTGCAGCAGCTGCAGGACGCGGGGGTGAGTGACGCCCGGTTGTACGGCAACGACCCGCACGACGGCGTGGGCGGCGCAGGCGCGTTCTTCCTGCTGCTCGACGAGCCCGAGGTCTACGGGTTCCCGCCGGACCCGGTGGTGCCGACGCGCGACCTGCCGGTCATGTGGCGCAAGGCGGGGTTGGCGGCGCTGACGATGCTCGCCGGTGCCGTTGCGGCCTTCGCGGGCGGCACCCGGTGACGGCCATGCGCGAGGCCGTGGTGGGTTCGGCCGGCGGCGGCAGGAAGCGCAAGGGCAAGGGCCGCGACGAGTTCCAGATGGTGCCGGACGCGACGTTCACGTCGTACTACGGCCGGCCGATCGTGAAGCCCGCGCCCTGGACGGACGACATCCCGGCGTACCTGTTCCTCGGCGGAATGGCGGCCGGTTCCTCGATGCTCGCGGCCGGTGCCACCGTCACCGGGCGGCCCGCGCTGCGCCGCACCGGGCGGCTCGGGGCGCTCGTGGGCATCACCGCGAGCATGTACGCGCTGGTGCACGACCTCGGCAAGCCGGCGCGCTTCCACCACATGCTCCGCGTGGCGAAGCCGACGTCGCCGATGTCGGTCGGCACCTGGATCCTCACCGCCTACGGGCCGATGGCCGGACTGGCGGGCGCGGCCGAGCTGCGCCCGTTCCTGCCGAGGCGGCTGCGCGAGGGGCTCGTCGGTCGGCTGCTCGGCGTCGGCGCCACGCCGGCCGGGCTGCTCGCGGCACTCACCGCGCCCGGCGTCGCGTCGTACACCGCGGTGCTGCTCGCCGACACGGCGACGCCGAGCTGGCACGCTGCCCACCGCGAGCTGCCGTTCGTCTTCGTCGGCTCTGCCGCCGCTGCGGCGGGCGGGCTCGGCATGCTCGGGGCGCCGGTGTCGGAGGCCGGGCCGGCACGCCGGCTCGCGGTCGGGGGAGCGGTACTGGAGCTCGCGATGGAGCACAAGATGGAGTCGGCGATGGGCATCACCGCCGAGCCGCTGCACGAGGGCAGGGCCGGCGCGCTGATGAAGGCCAGCAAGGCGCTGACCGCCTTCGGTGCGGTCGGAGCGGCGCTGCTGGGCGCACGGAGCCGTACCGCGGCGGCCGTCTCGGGGGCGGCGCTGCTGGCCGGCTCCGCATGTACGCGGTTCGGCGTGTTCGAGGCGGGGCAGGAGTCGGCCCGCGACCCGAAGTACACCGTGGTGCCGCAACGCGAGCGCCTGAACGCGGGACGACCGGTACGGAGCGACACCCCTACGAGCTAGGAGTTCTCGGTGCCCGACACCTCGACGGACAACCCCACCCGCGGCAGGTGGGGCCTTGTCGCCGCCGCGCTGCTGCTGCAGTTCTCGATCGGCGCGGTCTACGCGTGGAGCGTGTTCAGCAAGGCGCTGCAGGCGTCGGATGCGTTCCACCTCACGAAGGTGCAGGCCTCGCTGCCGTTCGAGGTGACGATCGGCATGATCTTCATCGGCACGTACATCGGGGGGCGGATCCAGGACAAGAGGGGGCCGCGCGTCGTCGCCCTGACCGGCGGGGGGATCTACGCGCTGGGCACCATCGGCGCCTCCTTCGCGTCGGACCGCGGCGACCTCGGGCTGCTCATCGCGTCGTACGGCGTCATCAGCGGGTTCGGTCTGGGCCTGGCGTACATCGTGCCGATCGCCATGCTGCAGAAGTGGTTCCCCGACAAGCGCGGGCTCATCACCGGCCTTGCCGTCGGCGGCTTCGGCTTCGGCGCCGTGCTGACCTCGCCGATCGCGCAGCGGCTCATCGACGCGAACAAGGACGTGCCGACGCGCGCCTTCCTGCCGCTCGGCATCGCCTACCTCGTCATGTCGCTGATCGGCGCCTCGTTCTTCCGCAACCCGCCGGACGGCTACAAGGTCCCCGGCTGGGAGCCTGCGACCAGCGGCAAGGTCGTGGACAGCGGTCGCGACTACACACAGGGCGAGTCCCTGCGGACGCCGCAGTGGTACCTGCTCACCGCGATCCTCACCCTCAACGTCACCGCTGGCATCGCCCTCATCTCCCAAGCCGCAGCGAGCGCCACGGACATCGCCGGCTACAGCAAGGCCGCGGCCGCCAGTGCGGTCGGGCTGCTCGCCATCTTCAACGGCGGTGGGCGCATCGTCTGGGCCGCCGTGTCGGACAAGATCGGCCGGATGCCGGCATTCGTGGCGATGCTCGCCCTGCAGGGGATCTGCTTCCTGCTCATCCCGCACGCGCACTCGACCGCCGCGTTCTTCGCGCTCGCCGCAGTCATCTACCTCTGCTACGGGGGCGGCTTCGGCACCATGCCGGCGACGGCGGGCGACTACTTCGGGGTGCGGCACGCCGGCGCGATCTACGGCCTGATGATCCTGGGCTGGAGCCTCGGAGGGGTCGTGGGACCGCTCATCGCGGCCAAGCTGATCGGCGACGACAAGAACTACACCTCCGGGTACACGACGATCGGGATCATCGCGTTGGTCGCGATCCTGCTGCCGCTGATCACCAGGCTGCCCCGCACCCGCAAGAGCGCGGACGAGGGCCTCGTCGGCGCGGCCGCCAGCTGAGCGCTATCTGACCTCGACGACGGCGTCCCGGCGCGCGACGACCTCGCCGACCACTGGCGCGCCGGGGACCTCGCCCACGACGAGCAGGCCCCCACTGGTCTGCGCGTCCGCGAGCAGCAGCAGCTCGTCTTCGCTGACGGACGAGGACAGGTGCGGACGCACCCAGTCGAGGTTGCGCCGCGTCCCGCCGCTGACGTAGCCGTCCCGCAGCGCCTCGCGCGCACCGTCGAGGTACGGGACCGCGGCGGCGTCGACGACCGCGGTGGTGCCGCTCGCGCGCATCATCTTGAACAGGTGGCCGAGCAGGCCGAACCCCGTGACGTCCGTAGCCGCCCGCACGCCCGCCGCCACGGCGGCCTCGCTGGCGTCGCGGTTGAGGGCGGTCATGCTGGCGATCGCGTTCTCGAACCGGTCACCGGTCGCCTTGTGGCGGTTGTTCAGGACGCCGACGCCGAGCGGCTTGGTCAGGCTGATGGGCAGCCCCGCGGCCGCGGAGTCGTTGCGCAGCAAGCGGTCCGGGTCGACGACGCCGGTCACGGCCATGCCGTACTTCGGCTCAGGGTCGTCGATGCTGTGGCCGCCGGCGACGAAGCAGCCGGCCTCGCGGCCGATGTCTGCGCCACCGCGCAGCACCTCGCGCAGCAGCTCCTTCGGCAGCAGGTCGCGCGGCCAGCCGACGAGGTTGACGGCCACCACCGGGCGGCCGCCCATCGCGTAGACGTCGGACAGCGCGTTGGCCGCCGCGATCCGGCCCCAGTCGTACGCGTCGTCGACGACGGGGGTGAAGAAGTCGGCGGTGGCCACGACGGCCAGCCCAGCCTCGACGCGGACGACCGCGGCGTCGTCCCCGTCGTCCAGCCCGACGAGTAGATCAGGTCCGGTGGCGCCGGTGAGGCCGCGGACGACCTCCTCGAGCTCGCCCGGCGGGATCTTGCACGCGCACCCGCCTCCGGACGCGTACTGGGTCAGGCGGTAGGCCGTGGTGGTGGTCACGCACCCGACGCTACGTCGCGGCTGTGACCCGGTCCGCGGCCGGCTGTCCGAGGCGTACCGGCAGGCACTGCCAGCCCCGCAGGACGCGTGTCGTGCGGCGCTGCCCGCCGTCGCGCAGCGCGAGGTCCGGGTACCGGTCGAAGAGCGCGCGCAGCCCGATCTCCCCCTCGAGCCGGGCCAGCGCGGCGCCGACGCAGAAGTGCCGGCCTGCGGAGAACGTGAGGTGGTCGCGGACGTTGGCCCGGCGCACGTCGAAGCGGTGCGGGTCGGCGAACACCGCCGGGTCACGGTTGGCGCCGCCGAGGTAGGTGACGACCAGCGATCCCGCCTTGAGCGACTGCCCCGCGAGCGCGGTCTCCCGTACGGCGAAGCGTCCGGTCATCTGCACCGGCCCCTCCATCCGCAGTGTCTCGTCCACCGCGCCGGGCCACAGCGCGGGGTCGTCCCGTACGGCTGCCAGCTCGTCGGGATGGCCCAGCAGGAGGGCGATCCCGCTGCCGAGCAGGTTGACGGTCGTCTCGAAGCCGGCGGCCAGGAGCAGCCCGGCGGTGGCCTTGAGCTCCACCTCCGACAGCCGCTGGCCCTCGTCCTCTAGCCGGACCAGCTGGCTGAGCAGGTCCTGGCCCGGCTCGCGCCGCAGCCGGTCGATGTGCCCCGTCAGCCAGGCCTGGAAGTCGCGCACCGCGCCGTCGACGACGCGGAACTCGCGGTAGCTCAACCCGACGTCGAGGCTGGGCGCCGCCAGGTGGCCGAGCCGCAGCACCCGCTCGTGGTCGGCGGGCGGCACGCCGAGGATCTGCGAGATGACGGCGACGGGCAGCAGGTTCGCGTACGAGGCGACGACGTCCACGTCATCGCGGCCCGCGAGGCGGTCGAGCAGGTCACTCGCCACTGCCTCGATGTCCGGGCGCAGCGCCTCGACCGCCCGGGCCGTGAACACCTTGCTGACCAGGCGCCGGTAGCGGGTGTGGTCCGGCGGCTCGACGACGAGCATCGACGGCGGGTCGATGGGGCCGAGCGCACGCGCGTCGCGCGACCACCGCACGAGACCGGCCAGCGGGCGCGGCAGCGCGTCCTCGTCGGGACCTGCGCGCCAGTCGTCGCTGCGCAGCACCTGCGACACGACGTCGTACGACGCGGTCACGTTGACCAGCCGGCCGGGGACCAGCTCGCCCCTGCTGCGGACCTGCTCGTAGAACGGGAACGGGTCGTCGCGGTAGCGCGGCTCCCGCATGAAGTGCGCGTGCAGGTCGCCCTGGCGGACAGCGCGCTTCGCCGCGAGCCGGACCACGCCGTGCTGGAGCACCCACCGGGTCGTCGTCTTCATGCGCGGATCGTCCTACAGCCGCACGTAGAGTCGGGCTACGGCCTCCGACGGCCGGGGAGGCGTACGCGTTCCTGGTGGGCGCCCCGGTCTTCAAAACCGGTGAGGGCGAGCATCTCGTCCTGGCGGGTTCGATTCCCGTCCGCCTCCGCCACCTGCTCTGACCTGCGGGTTTGTGGTGGCGGTCGCCTGCCAGCGCGTCGGCGGTGGCCACGCCTCACCGCTGACCTGCCCTCGCGTGCCATTCGCGTGCCACAACCAGCCGGCACCACCCGTGCCGGCTCGTGCTCACGACCCGCTGCTGGTGCCTTCCCGGCTCAACTGCGACAACCGAGCGGCCACCTCGGCGTCCCGACGATCGGCCGCGTGCTGGTAGCGCAACGCGGCAGCCGAGGATGCGTGGCCCGCGCGCCGCATCACCTCGGCGAGGGTCGCGCCAGACTGCGCAGCGAGGGTGAGACCGGCGTGCCGAAGGTCGTGGAAGTGAGCGGTCGGGACGCCTGCGCGGACGCGTGCGCCCCGCCATGCCCATTGCACCTGGCCCGCACGGAGCGCGTTACCGTCGAGTCCGACGAAGAGCCGGGCGGCTGGAAGCAGTGGCCCGCGCGCGACGAGATGCGCGCGCAGCGCTTCGATGGCCGGCTCCGGGAGGTGCACCGTCCTGCCACCCCCCGTCTTCGGCTGCGTCAGAATCGGGCCTCGCCCACGAGCCTCCACCTGCTGGCGCTGAACCGCCAGGAGCCCGGCACGGAGGTCCAGATCGCCGCGCTGCAGTGCGACGACTTCGCCTACGCGGGTGTGGGCCCAGAAGGCGACAACGACCAGGCAGCGCAGGTGCTCGGGCATCTCGGCGACCAGTCGTCGAACGTCCTCGAGGTCCAGGAGGGGCCGCTCGGGGGAGTGGCTCTGGCCGGCTCCGCGCACGCGACAGGGATTTCGCTTGATCAAGTCGTCTTCGACAGCCGTGTTCAGGATTGCCCGCAACAACGCGTACGCCTGTCGCGCGGCAGTGGCGCCGGCACGTTCCGTCAGCGCGGCGTTCCAAGCGCGCACTGCCGGCACCGAGATGTCCGCAAGCATCTGCCCACCGAAAGTCGGCAGGATCCACTTGTCGAGGCTGTTCCGGTAGGTGTCCTTGGTGCGGAGTGCCAGTAGGCGCCCGCGGACGCGACGCGCCACGAGCCACTCCTCCGCATACAGCCGTAGGGGTACGCGACCGCGAGCCGGATCGAGCCACTGGCCGCTCGTCACCTCGGTCTCGATCTCAGCCAGCGCCCGACTCGCCTCGGTCTTCGTGACATACGTCTGCCCAGCCGGCCGCAAGCGGCCGTCGCTGCTGCGATAGCGGACCTGCCACCGCCCCGACGGCAGCTGCCGCACGGTTCCGAAAGTGCGCCTACCCAAGGGTCCTCCAGGGATGACCTTCGAGGATGCCCCCCAGATCGGCCGAAGTGACGGGTGCTTGGAGATCTGTGGACAAGCCTCACCGACACCTCACGGACCGGTAAGCCGCCTCCGCCGGCGGCGTCCCGCGTCGGATTTCCCGCGTCAACATTGCTGTCCCGCCCACCGGCGCACGGACCCACGGAAGGGCCCTGTGGCGCGCGGGAGGGCGCGTGGGACCCCCAGCAGGGCTGGCTCCGCTGCGCCCCCGCGCTGACCTGCGGCTTTGCGTTCGGGGGTTGGTCGTGGGACCAGGTCGGGGGCGAAAACCGCGCCCCCGACCTGGTCCCACTCCCTCGTCATGACCAAGAAGAAGAAGGAGCGAGTGGGGCGGGGGCGCAGCGGAGCCAGCGGGCGGAGGATGCGGAGGGGAGGAAGAGGTCACACGAGAAGATCAAGATGAAGATCAAGATGAAGGTCAAGCACAGCAGCCATACCCAAGGCCAAGGTGACAGCCCGAGCGACATCGGAAGGTGTGCGGTGACGAGCGGCGTCGACGAGCAATCGGGCGCGGGTATACATCAACCGAACTACAAGCAGCTGTACCGGCTGTCCACCGGACTCCCGGCGGTGGGCGAGCTGCCGCAATGCGGGGCGTGCCGGGGCTGGCGGAGGTCCGGGGCCGCGTACCGTACGGCCGTGCTCCCCGCGCCTCAAGAGCGCCTGCGGCGCCGCTGCGCGGCTGGCTTCGCCAGCTCTTGACCCGCGGGACCCTGCACGGCCTGGCAAGGGAAGGGGCAGGACCTACGGCCCTGCCTGGCGGCACGCGGCCCCGGACGAGCGGCCAAGCGGGGGACCATGCCGTGCCGTTGCTAGCGGCACCTACCTGCGGTATCGCGGGTGCGTGCCGCACTAGCGTCCGTCCGGTGAGTCTCGGAGTCGTCGTCGTCGAGTCGCTCGTGGACTCCTACCTGCGGTACGCCGGCGCGGCCGCGGACGTGCCGCTCGCTCAGCGCGAACGGCTGTGGGAGCGGCTGCATCGCGATGCGCACCCGGACGCCTTCGACTTCGTCGCTGAGGAGCGCCAAGATCAGGGCGAGCGCGGCAGCGTCGCGGGCAACGAGCTCCGCCTACGCTGCACGCGACTGGCCGAGCGTGCCGATGACCTGGTTCGGGCGACCGGGCGAGCCGCCGCGACTCTGCGGGCGCGCGGCATCCTTGACCAAGCTCCCTTGCCCGTCGTGCTCTTGGCTGGCACGACTCGCGCGAATGCGTGGGTCGAGCACTACCGCGGCGAGCCGACGTTGATGCTGGAGACGACGCTCATCCCGGACTCCGAACTCGCCGACATCGTCGTCGCACACGAAGCGGTTCATGTCGCGCACCAGCGAGCGGCGGGAGGCACGTGGCCACCGACGCTGGCCGGCGAGGTGCTGTCCGAGGGCCTCGCTACGGCGCTGTCGGCGGAACTGTGCGGCGGCCATGACCCGGACGTCTACCTGTGGATAGACCACGCTCACCGCGATTGGCTGGAGCGGTGTCAGGCCGGCGTCGCCGAGGGGCTCGACGCGCTCCGCTTGCACCACGACTCGACCGATTCGGGCACGCTGCGAGAGTTCCTTAACGCAGGAGCGGCCGGTCGCTGGCCGCCACGGTTCGGGTACTACCTCGGCCTCCGCATCGTGAACGTTCTCGGCGCCCGACCGGGCGGTTTAGCGGCCCTCGTGCATGCCGACTGGCCCACGGCCCAGGCAGCGTTCTTCGAGGCAACGGCCGCCCTACGTGCCACGGCATAACCAGCCGAGCTCCCGTCGATAGCGGCACCTACCCCACCGGTCGTTGTGCCCATGGCGTGACGGTTGGGTCACGCAGAACGACCGGCCGAACTCGCAGCGTTGTACATCTACGTGAACCGTTTCTCATCCAGCCTTGCCGTGCTGTCGCTCGCCGCGGCCTTCAGCGCCACTTGTGTTCCGACCGCGCTGGCCGCAGACCCGTCGCCGTCGGCCTCACCGAGGCCCAGTTGCGGCGCTCCTGCGATGCAGTCGGTGTCTGTTCAGCCGACCAGCATCGCGCCGGGGGACACGGCGACGGTGACCATCCAGGACCGGCGGGAGCCTTGTTACGGGAGCGAGCCGTCGCACCACGAGACGCTCCTTGCGAGGCTCGCCGGCTCCAACGGCGAGTACACGGCTGTGGCAGAGGGCGACACCGACCCGCAGGGGGTGGCGTCGTTCACTGTCGCGCCCTCGACCTCGACCGAGTACACCTTCAATAACGCTCCGCGCTTCAACGGCGACTACGCGCGCAAGGCGACGCTCGTGGTGAACCGGTACTCCGGTAGCTGTGCCGGTGTCCTCACCCTCACCGGACCAGGGACGGTCTCGACGGGTTCGGCGGCGCGTCTGGAGGGGACTGCGCCGGACACGTCGACCGTGAACATCCTGTTCCGCAAGCGCGGCCAGACGAGCTTCCAGGTCCGGCGCAGCATCACCGCGCGTGCCGACCGGACGTTCAGCGTCGCGTACGTCGCGGATGACGACTACCGCCTCTACGCCTCCGGCGCACGCTGCGACAGCCCGCCCGTCCTGGTCCAGGCCGCGCCACTCATCAGCGGACCGGCGGCCGCCGCAAAGGGCACCAGGGTGATGCTCCTCGTCCGCGCACCCGCCGGGCTGCCCGTGAAGGTCTACCTACATCGTGCCGGAACCGTCGGCTACCAACTCGCCCGCACCGGCACCGTCGACAGCAGCGGCAGGTACACCACCGCCTACCGCGCCACCGCCGACTACCGGTACTACGCCGTCGTCGGCAACGACAGGCGGCAGAGCAGCACAGGGCTGACGCAGGTCCGCTAGCGGCACCTACCCCTCTCGGCTGAGCCGGACCCTCACGGGCTGGGTGGTCGCGGCTTGCAGACAGATGTGGAGCCGGCGGTTCGCGTCCTGCGTACTGGTGGCCGCGGTCGTGAACGAGTAGGTGAACCCGCGGCGGAACCCTTCGACCGGGTAGTTCTCGAAGCAGGTGGCGACGCTCGCACTTTCCCACTCCGGCGCTTCCAGCGTGTTGACCTCGAACCCCACAGCTCCCGCCGGCAGGGTCGAGGTTGCTCCCGGCACGGAGGCACAGCCGCTCGCTACAGCCGCGAGGGCGACGGCGACAAGCGCGATCCGGTTCATGGTCGCGAGTGTGCCGGAACAGCCAGGTAACGGCACCTACCCACACGTCGATGCAGGGCCGCACGGTGTGTAGACGGCTTCAACTTCTTCTCGGATGAGTCCTGCTCCGAGTGGACTATCGGAGTACGTCACGACTAGTCGTGAGCCTGACCGGTCGACGTCCAGTCGGACGCAACCAGCAAAGAACGAGCGTGCACAAGCAACGGTCTTGGCAGGCTTGTCGGCTCGCGGCTGGACAAGCACGAGCAGACCAAGTGGGTCTGGAAGGTCGGGCGCGCCACCGAGGGTACTGCCCGCCACGTCCCCCCCAAGTGCGTGGCGCTGGCGCGTCGTGCTGCCAACAGAGAAGACATACGCGCCCTCGCGGCGGACTCGCTTTCCAGGGTCCTGGCCTGCCAGCAGCACTTCCGACGACTTGCTCGCCCTGTCCACCCACCCGGTCGCGGTCGACTCGGTTGTGTCTGGGTTCGATGGGCTGGTTAGCCGGAACGTCATGACAACCGCCATGCGCGGTTCTGGACTGCTGTCGTTGCAGCCCGTGAGTGTTAGGGCCAGAAGCGACAGGATGACGACCAACCGACCCAGCACAGGGCGAGGGTAATGCCGGTTCCGCTTCGTGTAGCGGCACCTACCCCCCCAGGGTGTTAGAGACCTCGGTCCACGTCGCGCCACCGTCAGTGGTCTTGTAGACGAACCGGTCTGGCAGCGGTCCCTGTGCTACCTCCGCCACGGCTGCTTGCCTGCTCTTCACGGTGAGGCGCACGCCGGAAGAGACCGTGCAGTTGTGCGACCCCGGGCCTGGATGGTGCAACCAGGTGCGAC
>JBHENF010000175.1:0-14417 GCA_046262175.1 Mycobacteriales bacterium | reverse complement strand
CTTCGGCGCGGCTGCCCGCCGGGTCACGCCGCGCACGGTGAGCCTCTCCTGCGGCGCGGCGAATCTCGCGGTCGGGCTGCTCGGCGGGATGCCGATGTGCCACGGCTCCGGCGGCCTGACGGCGCACTACCGGGCCGGCGCGCGCACCTGGCGGATGGGTCTGTACGTCGGGCTGCCGCTGCTCACCGCCGGGCTGTGGTTCGGGCCGACGGCGCTGGCGCTGCTCGGGCTGGTCCCCGTCGCGGTCCTGGCCGGCCTGCTCGCCTTCACCGGGGTGTGCCACGCCGCCCTGGTGGCCGACCTGCGCGGCTACGGGCTCGGGGTCGCGGTCCTGATCGGGCTGGTCGGCGCGCTGACCGGGAACCTCGCGTACGCGCTCGTTGCCGGCCTCGCGCTGCACGGGCTGCCGGCCCTGGGCCTTCGGCGGTTGCGACCCGCCCGCGCTGGCTAGGGTTCCGGCATGACTCCCGAAGCACCGGACCGCAACCTGGCGCTGGAGCTCGTCCGCGTCACCGAGGCGGCCGCCATGGCCGCAGGCCGCTGGGTCGGCCGCGGCGACAAGCTCGGCGGCGACGGAGCCGCCGTCGACGCGATGCGCGCGCTCATCAGCACCGTCTCGATGCAGGGCATCGTCGTCATCGGCGAGGGCGAGAAGGACGAGGCGCCCATGCTGTTCAACGGCGAGGAGGTCGGCTGCGGCGAAGGCCCGGAGTGCGACGTGGCCGTCGACCCGATCGACGGAACGACCCTGATGGCCAAGGGCATGCCGAATGCGATCGCCGTCATGGCGGTGGCTGAGCGCGGGACGATGTACGACCCCTCGGCCGTCTTCTACATGGAGAAGCTCGTCACCGGACCCGAGGCTGCGGACGTCGTCGATATCACCGCGCCGCCCGAGCACAACATCAAGGCCGTTGCCAAGGCCAAGGGCGGCTCGCCCGAGGACGTCACCGTCTGCATCCTCGACCGGCCACGCCACGACGAGCTCGTGCGGCAGGTGCGGGAGGCCGGCGCACGCATCAAGTTCATCTCCGACGGCGACGTCGCCGGCGCCGTGATGGCCTGCTCCGAGGGCACCGGCGTCGACCTGCTCCTGGGCATCGGCGGCACGCCGGAGGGCATCATCACCGCCTGCGCCGTGAAGTGCCTCGGCGGCACCATCCAGGGCAAGCTCTGGCCGCAGACGGACAGCGAGTTCACCAACGCTGCTGCCGCCGGGCTCGACCTCGACGCGATCCTCGGCACCGACGAGCTCGTGCGCAGCGACAACGTCTTCTTCGTCGCGACCGGCATCACCGACGGCGAACTCGTACGCGGCGTCCGCTACCGCGGCGGCGGCGCGACCACCGAATCGCTGGTCATGCGCAGCAAGTCGGGCACGATCCGGCGGGTGACCAGCCAGCACCGGCTGTCCAAGCTCCGGGCGTACTCCGCGATCGACTTCGACCACGCCGTCCGCTAGTGCTCCGGATCGCGACCTGGAACGTCAACTCGGTCGGCGCCCGCCTTGCGCGCCTGATCCCGTGGCTGGAGGAGACGTCGCCGGACGTGGTCGCGCTGCAGGAGACGAAGACGGCGACGTTCCCGGTCGCTGAGGTGGCGGGCCTCGGGTACGAGGTCGCGCACTCCGGCGACGGCCGGTGGAACGGCGTCGCGATCCTGTCCCGCGTCGGGCTCGAGGATGTCGAGCAGGAGCTGGCCGGGCACCCGGAGCCGCGGCTGGTCAGCGCGCAGTGCGGCCCGCTGCACGTGCACTCGCTCTATGTCCCGAACGGCCGCGCTCTGGGCGACCCGCACTACGACTACAAGATCGCGTGGTTCGCGTCGCTGTCCGAGCAGCTCGCCGCGCGGCACGACCCGTGGCAGCCGCTGGTGCTGATGGGCGACCTCAACGTGGCGCTGCACGACGAGGACGTCTGGGACCGCTCGGTGTTCAACGGGTCGACGCATGTCACGGAGCCCGAGCGGGCGGCGGTGCGGCGGCTGCTCGACTGGGGGCTCGTCGATGTGCAGGCCCGGCCGGGCAAGGGCGACCGGGCGTTCACGTACTGGGACTACCGCGCCGGGATGATGCACAAGAACCTGGGGATGCGCATCGACTACGTCCTCGCGACCGCGTCGGTGCCCGTCGTGGACGCGTACGTGGACCGGGAGGCCCGCAAGGGCAAGGGCGCGAGCGACCACGCGCCGGTCGTCGTGGACGTCGACCTCTAGCCGAGCAGCTTGCGTACGGTCGCCGGTGTGCGCGCGGTCGAGGCGACGCCGAGCCGCTTCTCTAGCGCGGCGTTCTGCAGCTTCGACGCGTGCATCGGACCGGTGTAGCCGAGGTACGCGACGCCGTCCCCGAGGACGACCCGGTCGGGGTGCCAGTCGCCGAGGTCGCTGATGGGCGTGTCGAACAGGAACGCGATCAGCACGTACGACATCGCCGCGATGTCCTGGGGAAGCGCGTCCAGGGCCGCCTGCAGCTGCGGACGCGTCCGGAGCGTCGCGCGCACGTCGAGGCCGAGCCGGTCCCGCAGCCCCTGCTCCACGTCGGCCGCCTCCGGGGTGCGACTGCTGGTGAAGGTCGCGTTCCCGCTGTTGAGGTAGGTCTTCACCTCGCCGTACCCGAGGTCGGTCAGCACCGACCGCAGGTCGGCCATCGGCAGCCTGTTGCGCGGACCGAGGTTCACCGCGCGCAGCAGCAGAGCCCAGGTGCTCATGCGGCGAGCGCCGGCAGCGCGTTGCGCGCCCGGTCGTGCTCGAGCCCGAGCCCCTCGAGCAGGTCGACGACGGCAACGCGCAGCTGACCGACGGCGACCTGGCCGGCGAGCGACGTGGCGCCCAGCGCCACGGGGTCGAGCTTGCGGGCCAGCTCCATCAGGGCGGCGCAGGCGTCCTCCTCGTCGAGCACCACCGCGTCGGCCAGCTGGTCGAGCAGCCCGGGCAGGCAGTCCGGCAGGCGCTGCGCCTCCTGCATCGCGGCGAGGACCCTGCGCAGCAGCACGCGCAGGTTGCGGCTGCTGCGCGTCAGGCCGACGGCGAGCTGCGAGCTGCCCTTCCAGAACTCGTCGCGGTCGCCGCGCAGCGGGGACAGCCGAGTCGTCTCTCGGCCGGTGAGCAGGGCCTCCTGCCAGCGGGCGAGCACCGGCTCGAGCAGCCGGCCGCGGGCGAGCGCCGCGGCCACCTCGCCGGTCGAGCCCGCGCGGATGCCGGCGGCGCAGTCGCGGAGCACGGCGGCGAGCTCGCTCACGTACAAGGACCTCAGCCGCCGCGCCTCCCGCCACGGGTCGGCCGACAGCAGCGCCGCGACCAGCAGCGCGAACCCGCCGCCCACGAGCGCGTCCTGCCAGCGCTGGAACCCGCTGTTGGGAGTGCGCGGCAGGGCGACGACGAACACCGCCTGCAGCCCTGCCTGCGTCACGACGAGCCCACCGCCACCGAACGCGACGGCGATCAGGAGCGCGACGGTGATGACGACGCCGATCTGCCAGGAGCCGCTGCCGATGACGCCGACGAGCGCATCGCCGACGAGCACACCCAGCGCAACTCCGGCAGCCAGCTCGGCGCTGCGACGGAGCCGCTGGCCGGCCCGCAGGCCGAGAGCCACCACCGCCGCGACGCTCGCGAAGAACGGCCGCGGGTGGCCGAGGACGTGGACCGAGAACGCCCACGCCAGCGATGCGGCCAGCCCGCACTGGACGCAGGCCCACGCCGCCACCCGCGTGCGCGCGGCCGACCGGCCGAGCGGAGCCCGTACCTGCACGCGTCCCAGGCTAGGGCCGCCGGACCTGCCGCAGCGCGCCGCAAGCGCCCCGGGGTCGCGACATCCACCTCGGCCGACGGACCAGCTCACCAGGTCCCACCCGCATCGCCAGTCACGAGGTGGATGTCGTCGTCCCGCGCAGCCGGGGTGGCGGCGGAAGAAGCTCGCCCGTACGGAAGACTCGGGCTCATGAGCGAATGGCGCATCGAGCACGACAGCATGGGCGAGGTACGGGTTCCGGCCGACGCGAAGTGGCGGGCGCAGACGCAGCGCGCCGTCGAGAACTTCCCGATCAGCGGGCAGCGGCTCGAGCGGGCGCACATCGAGGCCCTCGCGCGGATCAAGGCTGCAGCCGCGAAGGTCAACGCGTCCCTCGGCGTGCTCGACGCAGACATGGCCGCCGCGATCCAGGCGGCTGCTGAGGAGGTCGCTTCCGGTCAGTGGGACGAGCACTTCCCGATCGACGTGTTCCAGACCGGCTCCGGCACCTCGTCCAACATGAACACCAACGAGGTGCTCGCGACCCTCGCCACGGACAAGCTGGGCGCGCCCGTACATCCCAACGACCACGTCAACGCCAGCCAGTCCAGCAACGACGTCTTCCCGAGCAGCATCCACATCGCCGCAACGTCTGCTGTCGTCAACGACCTGGTGCCCGCGCTGGCGCACCTCGCCGAGTCTCTGGAGCGCAAGGCGTCCGACCTCGCGACGGTGGTGAAGAGCGGCCGTACGCACCTCATGGACGCGACGCCCGTGACGCTCGGGCAGGAGTTCGGCGGCTACGCAGCGCAGGTGCGGTACGGCATCGAGCGGCTGCAGTCGTCGCTGCCGCGGCTCGCCGAGCTCCCGCTCGGTGGCACCGCTGTGGGTACCGGCATCAACACGCCACCCGGCTTCTCGGCGGCCGTCATCGCGGAGGTCGCCTCGGCCACGGGTCTGCCGCTGACCGAGGCGCGAGACCACTTCGAGGCGCAGGGCGCGCGGGACGCACTCGTCGAGACCTCGGGCCAGCTGCGCACGATCGCCGTGTCGCTGTACAAGGTGTCGAACGACCTGCGCTGGATGGGCTCCGGTCCGCGCGCCGGCCTCGGTGAGATCGCGCTGCCGGACCTGCAGCCGGGGTCGTCGATCATGCCCGGCAAGGTCAACCCGGTCATCCCCGAGGCGCTCTGCATGGTGTGCGCGCAGGTGATCGGCAACGACGCCGCGATCGCGTTCGGCGGCGCGGCCGGCAACTTCGAGCTGAACGTCATGCTGCCTGTCCTGGCCCGCAACCTGCTCGAGTCGATCCGCCTGCTGGCCAACATCTCCCGGCTGCTCGCCGACCGCGTGATCGACGGGCTCGTCGCGGACGAGGAGCGCTGCCGGGAGCTGGCCGAGTCCTCGCCGTCCATCGTGACGCCGCTGAACAAGTACATCGGCTACGAGAACGCAGCGAAGGTCGCCAAGCAGTCGCTGAAGGAACGCAAGACGATCCGCCAGGTGGTGCTGGAGGGCGGCTACGTCGACAACGGCGATCTCACAGAAGAGCAGCTGGACGCGGCGCTGGACGTCCTGTCCATGACGCGTCCTGCCTCTTCCTGACGGCTCAGTGCCGCTCGGCCACGTCGATCGCGCTCTGGCGGTCGTGCACGTGCAGCTTGCGCAGGATGGCCGACACGTACGTCCGAATCGTCACCGGTGACACCGAGAGCTGCTCCGCGATCTGCGCCGTGTTCAGGCCCTGGCGCATCTGGTCGAGCGTCTCCCACTCGCGCTGGGTCAGCTTCGCCAGCGGACCGGACGGCCGCGGTCGCTCGTCGCGCGTCCGAAACTCCGTCATCAGCCGGGCGACGAGGTTGCGCGGCAGGGCCGCCTCACCATCGAGAACTCCGCGCAGCGCCGGTCCGAGCCGGCCGGGGTCGATGTCCTTCAGCAGGTAGCCGCGGGCACCGGCCCGCAACGCGTCGAACAGGTCCACGTCGTCACGCGACACCGTGAGCATCACGACGGCGGTCTCAGGCACGAGCGCCGCCAGTCGCTTCGCCGCTTCTATGCCGTTGCCCGGCATGTGGATGTCGAGCAGCGCGACGTCCGGCCGGTGCGTCTCGCACGCCCGGACCGCGGCCTCGGCATCTGCGACGTCCGCGCAGACGTGGAAGCCCGCCTCCTCCAGCGACAGTCGTACACCCATGCGCGTCGGCGCGTGGTCGTCGGCAACAACCACCCGGATGCTCACGGCAGGGTCACCTCGATCGCGGTGCCTCCGGGAAGCCGGGAGACGAGGGTGAAGGTGCCGCCGAGCGCGACGACCCTCTCGCGCATCGACACGAGCCCGAACCGGCCGGACAGGTGCGCGGCGTCATCCGGATCGAAGCCGCGACCGTCGTCCTCGACCCGCAGCTCGAGCCGATCGCTCTGCCGGAGTCGTACGCGCACCTCGTCGGCGCCGCTGTGCCGAGCCGCGTTCGAGACCGCCTCACGCACGACCCGCAGGAGCGCCTCGCGGATGTCTGAGCTGGCCTGGACGCCCGGCTGCACGTCGAGCACGAGCTGCCGGTCGAAGCGCCCGCACACCTCCTCGGCGCACTGCGCCAGAGACACCTCGAACGGCTCGTCGAGCGGTCGCGTCAGCGCAGCGATCGCCCGCCGCGACTCGTCCAGCGCCCGCTCGGTGGCCGCCGCGATGAGCTGCGCTCGCTTCGGCTGCTCGCTGCGTTCCGCCAGCGCGCGGGACTGCGTCGCGGCGAAGGCCAGCTCCTGCGCGAGCCCGTCGTGCAGGTCGCGCGCGATCCGCCTTCGCTCCTCGAGGACGGCGACCTCGGCGACCCGCCGCCAGTACGAACGGATCTCGAGCGCGGACGCCACGAGCAGGGCGCCGTAGAACAGCACCCGCAGGAGCGTCCCGGCCGTGGCCCAGCGGTCGAGCCCGCGCTGCGAGAGCGCGAAGTCGATCCGCGAGCCGACGCCCAGCAAGCCCGCCGCGCTGAGCCAGGTCATCAAACCGTCGTGCCGACCCGCGCGGCCGGCGCCGAGCGCGCCAACGAGAAACAACGTCGACGCGAGCCACTGGGCGGCCGTCACCGGGACATCCACGGCCGCCGCGACAGAAAGCGCCACGCCGGCGAGCACCAACAACAGCACCAGCGCGCGGAGTCGCGACCGTCGCCAGGGCCAGGGCGGCAGCCACGTCGCGGCCACGAAGGCGGAGCCGGCTAGGGCGCCCGCAGCCGCGGACGCCGCGGGGTGCGTCGGGTTGCCGAGTGCACGAGGCAGCGCCGCGAAGAGCGCGTTGCTCAGTCCGAGCAGCAGCAGGAACGCGCACAGGAAGAGGTCGCGCACGCGCCGGCTCTCCCAGAACCGGCCGAGAAGGACGTACGCGAGCAGGAGGCCGATGATGGCCGCGGCGCTGTCCAGCGCGGGCTGCGCGTCAGGGCCAACGGCCCGCCGGTCCTGCAGGACCACGACCGCCGTCAGCCCTACGCCCAGCAGCAGTGCCCCCCCGGGCACCAGTGCGTTCCGCGCGGCAGACGGACCCATGCGCGGATCGTCCAGCACATCGGGCCCGCGCGCGGGTAGATCCCGAACAAGCCGACGGCCCGTACCTCCACCCAGCAGGAGGGACGGGCCGTCGGAGCTCGGGTGACAGCGGCTCGGTGCCGCTCTCACCCCTATTACGGAGCCGTACGCACAACCTCGCGCGCTACAGCGGAAGGTCTTCGAGCATCTCCGTCACCAGCGCGGCGATCGGCGACCGCTCGGACCGGGTCAGCGTGACGTGCGCGAACAGCGGGTGCCCCTTGAGCGCCTCGATGACCGCGGCGACGCCGTCGTGCCGACCCACCCGCAGGTTGTCTCGCTGCGCCACGTCGTGCGTCAGCACCACCCGTGAGCCCTGACCGAGCCGCGACAGCACCGTCAGCAGGACTCCCCGCTCGAGCGACTGCGCCTCGTCCACGATCACGAACGCGTCGTGCAGCGATCGCCCGCGGATGTGCGTCAGCGGCAGCACCTCGAGCAGGCCGCGTGCCATGACCTCCTCGACCACCTCGGGCGCGACCAGGGCGCCGAGCGTGTCGAAGACCGCCTGGGCCCACGGCCCCATCTTCTCGCTGGCGTCGCCCGGCAGGTAGCCGAGCTCCTGGCCGCCGACGGCGTACAGCGGCCGGAATACCACGACCTTCTTGTGCGCCCGCCGCTCCAGCACCGACTCGAGCCCCGCGCACAGCGCGAGCGCCGACTTGCCGGTGCCGGCCCGTCCGCCGAGGGAGACGATGCCGACCTCGGGGTCGAGCAGCAGGTCGATGGCGACCCGCTGCTCCGCCGACCGCCCGTGCACGCCGAAGGCGTCACGGTCGCCGCGCACCAGCCGTACCGACTTGTCCGGCGCGACCCGCCCCAGCCCCGAGCCGCGGGAGGACAGCAGCACCAGGCCGGTGTGACAGGGCAGCTCGCGCGCGGCGGGAAGCTCGAGATGCCCGTCGGCGTACAGCGCATCCAGGTCCGCCGCCGCCACCTCGAGCTCGGCCATGCCGGTGTGCCCGGTGTCGACGGCGAGCTCGGCGCGGTACTCCTGCGCGGTCAGCCCGATGGACGCCGCCTTCACGCGCAGCGGCAGGTCCTTGGTGACCAGCACGACGTCGAGCCCCTCCGCCGCGAGGTTCGCCGCGACCGCGAGGATCCGCGAGTCGCCGCTGTCACCGCGGAAGCCCGCCGGCAGCGCGGAGGTGTCCACGTGGTTGAGCTCGACCCGCAGCGTGCCGTTGCCCACCGGCAGCGCCTCGTCGAGGCGGCCGTGCCGGATCCGCAGCTCGTCCAGCATCCGCAGCGACTGCCGGGCGAACCAGCCCAGCTCCGGGTGGTCACGCTTGCCCTCCAGCTCGCTGATGACCACCAGCGGGAGGACCACGTCGTGCTCGTCGAAGCGGCCCACCGCCCCGGGGTCCGAGAGCAGGACGGAGGTGTCGAGCACGTACGTGGTCATGGCGTTCCCCGAGTCAGCCAGAGGTGCCGGGACCGGGCCGCGGAGGCCGGTTCCGGGCCTCCCTACGCCATGAGCGCATCGGGCCTCCCGGGCGGGCCGGCGGGAGCCGGCCGCTGCGGCGACGGTAGGACGCACCCGGCCGCGGGGGTGGGACGTCTAGAGCGACGCGCGGATCTCGCCCGGTGTCAGCGCCTGGTCGAGCAGCCGGGTGAACCGCGCCGGCACGTCGTCCTCGCCCAGCCACGCGCGCAGCAGCCGCTCGCCCTCGACGTACGTCGAGACGTACGCGCGCCACAGCGGGTCGGTGAGGAACTCGATCGACTTGCGCGCCCGCTCCGGCGGCTGCAGCCCCACCGCTGCAGGTACGCGACGACGTCGTCCTCCGGCCGCCCCTCCTCGTGCAGCAGCAGCGCGGCGTCCTGGCCGAGCGAGCCGAGCTGCGCGGCCGCCTTGCTCAACGCCTCCGCGCGTTCGCCGTCGAAGCGGATCCCCAGGTCGGCGTACAGGTCCTGCGCGACGCTCCCCCAGCCGGTCTCGAGGCCCAGCGCCAGCAGCCCGAGGTCGGCCAGTCCTTCGGCCATCAGGCACTCCGGGGTGTTGACCAGGAAGATGTGCATCTCCGGACGGTCGGCGAGCAGGTGCTCCTTGCGGCAGTGCTCGGTGTGGTGCCCCGGGTACGACTCGTGCGCGACGAGGTGCGCGAGGGCGCCGAGTCCGACCGGCAGGTCGCTGTTGATCGCCACCCGCGAGCGGAAGTCGCCGAGGTAGTAGTTGAAGCCGGCCCACGGCTTGTCGCCGACGACCACGTACTCGATGGTCTCGGCTGCGGGCAGCGGGTACGCGACCCGTACCCGGTCGCGCAGCAGGGACGACCAGGCGTCGACCGCTGCCGGCAGCTTGTCCGGCGGGCACTCGTTCACCTTCCGGTATGCCGCGTAGCGCTCGCCCAGCGGCTCGTTCCCCGGGAGCAGCGCGGCGAGCTGGCGGTGCGCGTCCAGGTAGCCGTCCTCGTCCCCGCGGGCGGGCCGCGCCTGGAAGTACGTCTCCACCTGCTCGGCGAAGCCGACCGGCTCGCCCGCCAGGACGCGGGCGCTCATCTCCAGGCCGGTCAGCTGCGCGGACAGGAACGCCGCGCGGTCCGGCGCCAGCCCCTCGTCCGGAAGCCGCGCGAGCAGCCGCCGGGCGTCCGCGGCGAGCTCAGCCGGAACCGGCGTCGACGGCACGTGGGCGCGCAGTGCCGGGTCGCCGGTGTAGGCGTCCACGAAGCCCTCCACGAGGACGTCGAACGACAGGCCGAGCACGCAGTACGCGGACGGGAGGTCAAGCACCGAACCGCCTCTGCCGCGCGGCATAGGAGCGCAGCGCGCGCAGGAAGTCGACCCGCCGGAAGTCCGGCCAGTACGCCTCGCAGAAGTAGAACTCGCTGTGCGCGCTCTGCCACAGCAGGAACCCACCGAGCCGCTGCTCGCCGCTGGTGCGGATGACCAGGTCGGGGTCGGGCTGGCCGCGCGTGTAGAGGTGCTCGGCGATGTGCTCGACGTCGAGGAATTCCGCGACCTCCTCGAGCGTGGCGCCCTGCGCCGCGTGCGACTGCAGCATGGCGCGTACGGCGTCGGCGATCTCGCGCCGTCCGCCGTAGCCGATCGCGACGTTGACCTCGACGCCCGGCCGGCCGGCGGTCGTCGCGGCCGCCTCCTTCAGCACCCGCGCCGTCTCCGCCGGCAGCAGGTCCAGCGCGCCCACGATGTTGAGCGTCCACTTGTTGTGCGGCGCGGCCAGGTCGCAGACGACGCCCTCGATGATCCGCAGCAGCGGGTCGAGCTCGGCGGCCGGGCGCGACAGGTTGTCGGTGGACAGCAGCCACAGGGTGACGAGCTCGACCCCAGCCTCGTCGCACCAGCGCAGCAGGTCCACGATTTTGTCGGCACCGCGCTGGTGGCCATCGCTCACGCTGCGCCGGCCGCTCGCGCGGGCCCACCGGCGGTTGCCGTCGAGGATGACGCCGACGTGCCGCGGAACCGGGGCCTTCTGCGCCGCGAGCGTGCGGGCGAGTCGTCGCTCGTAGACGTCGTAGGCGACGTCGCGCAGTCCCACCGGCCGACCCTATCCCGCAGCCAGCTCGTCGAGGAGGGCGAGCAGCTGCTCCGCCGGCAGCTCCGCGCGTACGCCGGTGCCGTCGCTGCCCCACGCCTGCAGCACCGCGCAGCGCTGCACTGTCCACTGGCCACCGGCCCACGTCCGCCGCTCGTCGAGCACCACCCGCAGCTCGCCCACCGTGCCGAGGTCGTCCGGGTCGCGGGAGCGCAGGGACAGCAGCTCGCGGTCGCGGGGCAGGTGCCGGGCCAGGCGCGCCAACGCCTCCTCCACGCCCTGGTCGCGCGCCCACGCCCGTACGCCGACCTCGACGCCGGTCGTGCCGGCCCGCAGCCGCTCCGCCGCCTGCGCGAGGAACCAACCGCAGCGCTCACCGACCTGCCCGAACAGCTCGCCGTCGCGCAGCAGCTCCAAGGTCTGCTCGTACGGCACCCCGTCGCGGTCGAGCACGGGAACGGGCCGGATCGTCAGCACCGACCCGTCCGCACACCGCACCTCGGCCATGCGCGGATCCTCCCCGCGTCACGGCCACCCACGCAACGGATCGGGAACGACGGAGCCCGCCGCGTCCGACGGGACGGGGCGGGCTCCGGACGTACGGGACCTACTGCTTCTCGAGCCGCTCCACGAGCTTGCCGTGCTCCTCGGTCAGCGCCTTCGGCAGGTGCTCGCCGAACTGCTCGAAGAAGCCGGGGATGAGGCCGGCCTCCTGCTTCCAGATCTCGGTGTCGACGCTGAGCAGCGTCTCGAGGTCCTCGGCCGGCATGTCGAGCCCGGCCAGGTCGAGGTCCGACGCGGCGGGAACGATCCCGATCGGCGTCTCGACGCCCTCGGCACGGCCATCGATGCGGTCCACGATCCACTTGAGGACGCGGCTGTTCTCGCCGAAGCCCGGCCAGAGCCACTTGCCCTTGGCGTCCTTGCGGAACCAGTTGACGTAGAAGATCTTTGGCAGCTTGTCGGCGTCGGTGGCCTCGCCGATCTCGAGCCAGTGACCCATGTAGTCGCCCATGTTGTAGCCGCAGAACGGCAGCATCGCGAAGGGGTCACGTCGCAGCTGCCCGATGGCGCCGGCGGCCGCGGCGGTCGTCTCGGAGGAGACGGTCGAGCCGAGGAAGACGCCGTGCTGCCAGTCGAAGGACTCGGTCACCAGCGGCACCGCGGTGGCGCGGCGGCCGCCGAAGAGGATGGCCGAGATCGGCACGCCCTTCGGGTCCTCCCACTCAGCGGCGATCGTCGGGCACTGCCCGGCCGGCGTCGTGAAGCGGGCGTTCGGGTGCGCGGCCGGCGTCTCGGACCCGGGCGTCCAGTCGTTGCCCTTCCAGTCCGTCAGGTGCGCCGGCGCGTCGTCGGTCAGCCCCTCCCACCAGACGTCGCCGTCGTCGGTCAGGGCGACGTTGGTGAAGATCGAGTTGCCGTAGAAGGTCTTCACGGCGTTGGCGTTGGTGTCCTCACCGGTGCCGGGCGCGACGCCGAAGAAGCCGGCCTCCGGGTTGATCGCGTACAGCCGGCCGTCCTCGCCGAACCGCATCCAGGCGATGTCGTCACCGACGGTCTCGACGGTCCAGCCCTCGATAGTCGGCTCGAGCATGGCCAGGTTGGTCTTGCCGCACGCCGAGGGGAACGCCGCGGTCACGTACTTCGGCTCGCCGTTCGGCGGGGTCAGCTTGAGCACGAGCATGTGCTCGGCCATCCAGCCCTCGTCGCGCGCCATGACCGACGCGATGCGCAGGGCGAAGCACTTCTTGCCGAGCAGCGCGTTGCCGCCATAGCCCGAGCCGTACGACCAGATCTCGCGGGTCTCCGGGTAGTGGACGATGTACTTGGTGTCGCTGCACGGCCACGGCACGTCCGCCTGGCCGGCCTCGAGCGGCGCGCCCACGGTGTGCACGGCCGGGACGAAGAAGCCGTCCTCGCCCAGCTGCTCCAGGGCAGCGGCGCCCATGCGCGTCATGATCTTCATCGAGACGACGACGTACGGCGAGTCGGTGATCTCGACGCCCAGCTGGCTGATCTTCGAGCCGAGCGGGCCCATGCAGAACGGGACGACGTACATCGTGCGGCCGCGCATGCAGCCGTCGAACAGCGGCTGGAGGGTCGACCGCATCTCGGCCGGCTCCATCCAGTTGTTGGTCGGACCGGCGTCGTCCGCCTTCTCCGAGCAGATGAAGGTGCGGTCCTCGACCCGGGCGACGTCGGTCGGGTCGGACTTCGCGTAGAAGCTGTTCGGGCGCTTGCGCTCGTCCAGCTTCAGGAACGTCCCGTTGTCGACCAGCAGCTGCGTCAGGCGCTGCCACTCCTCCTCGGAGCCGTCGGCCCACTCGACGCGGTCGGGCTTGGTCAGCTCGGCGATCTCCCGCACCCACGCGACGAGCTTCGCGTGCCTGGTGGGGGCCTGATCCAGGCCTGGAATGGTCGACGCGGTGGTCATGGGAACCTCTCCATCGAGGGGTGCGCGAAGCGGCACGGGGTATCTGCTGCTCAGTGTGCCCGGTCACAATGCGTGGCGCACCCCCCCTTCCCTGTGAGTTGGGGCACCCGGAAGCGCAACAGAACGGACACGCCGGTGGAGACGCTGGACGACCTCGCCGACGCGTTGAAGCCGCGCCTGCGCGGGGTCCTGCACGAGGCCGCGTTCGCCGTCTCGCTCGTCACCGGCACGGTCCTGATCTGCCTCGCGGACGGCGGACGGGAACGGGTCGCGGCGAGCATCTACGCCGTCAGTGTGGCGCTGCTGTTCGGCACCTCGGCGGCCTACCACCGGGTGAACTGGTCGCCGCGGGCTCACGCCCTCATGGCCCGTCTCGACCACTCGATGATCTTCCTGCTCATCGCCGGCACCTACACGCCGTTCTGCCTGCTGCTCCTGCAGGGCAGCAGCCGCTGGATCCTGCTCTCGATCGTGTGGGGCGGCGCGCTCCTCGGCATCGTCCTGCGCAACACGGTCCGCCAGCCCCGCCGGTGGCTGTTCGTCGGGCTCTACCTGGCGCTGGGCTGGGTGGCGCTCGCGATCGTCCCGGACGTGCTGCGGCACGGCGGGTGGGCGGTGCTCACCCTGCTCCTCGCGGGTGGCGCCTTCTACAGCGTCGGCGCTGTCGTCTACGCACGGCAGAAGCCGAACCCGTCGCCCAGCTGGTTCGGCTTCCACGAGGTCTTCCACGCGCTGACGCTGCTCGCCTTCATCACGCACTACGCCGCCGTCTCGGTCGCCACCTACCGGGCCTGACGCACCCCCAGCTGCTCGCGCAGCCGCGCCGCGTCCGTCGTCGGCGCCTCGCAGACGAAGCTCCGGCACACGTAAGCCGCCCCCGCCGGCCGCCCCTCGACCAGCGGACCGGAGCCCACGACGACCGCCCCCGGTGAGGTCGCGAGCCGCGCGACCGCGAGCAGGTCCGGCCGCTCCACGACCGCGACCTCGGCCGGCCCGGCGACGAGCGCCTCGGCCACCGCGCAGGCCCAGCCGGCGAAGCGGGCATGCCGGCCGAACAGCGGGGCGACAGTACGCAGCGCCGCCTCCGCCGCGGTTCGGTGCGCGTCCGACCCCGTCAGCGCGGCGTACGTGAGCAGCGCACCCGCGGCCGCGGCCAGCCCCGAGGGCGTGGCGTTGTCGGT
>JBHENF010000174.1:0-5119 GCA_046262175.1 Mycobacteriales bacterium | reverse complement strand
GTCATGAAGTACCGGGTTACGTCCGGGTCGGTGACGGTGAGCGGCCCACCGGCCTCGATCTGCGCTCGAAACGCCGTCAGCACCGAACCCCGGCTGCCGAGGACGTTGCCGAACCGGACGGAGACGTAGCGTCCTTCGGTTTCGGCGGCGACGTGTGCCGTGAGCCGCTCCGCAATGCGCTTGGAATAGCCCAAGACGCTGCTGGGGTCAGCTGCCTTGTCCGTGGAGATGTTGACGAACCGCTCGACGCCCGCTGCTTTCGCTGCCTCCAGCAACGTCAGCGTGCCCCAGACGTTGCTCTTCACGGCCTCGCCGGGAAAGCGCTCGAGCAGCGTCAGGTGCTTGAGCGCGGCCGCATGGAAGACCACCTGCGGCCGACGCTCGTGGAAGACGCGGTGAAGGTGGTCGATGTCGCGGATGTCGGCCAGCACCAGCTCGTCGCCGTCGAGGAGGGCGCGGCCGGAGATGGCCAGCTGAACGGCGTGCAACGCGGACTCGTCCCGGTCGAGCATGATCAGCTCTGCTGGTGCGTACTGCGAGATCTGCCGACACAGCTCGGACCCGATGGAGCCGCCGGCGCCGGTGACGAGAACCCGCTTGTCGGTCAGGTAGCCCGCGATGCTGTCGAGGTCGAGCTCGATCTGGCGGCGCCCGAGCAGGTCGGCCAGGTCGAGGTCGCGGATGTCCGCCACCTCGAGCCGCCCGTCGAGCAACTCGGCGACTGCCGGCAGCACCTTGATCGCAAGCCCGGCGTCCTCCGCCAGCGCGCTCACGTCGCGCACCAGTTCGGCGTCGGCGCTGGGGACCGCAAGCAGCAAGGTGCGCGCGCCCGTCCGCCGAACAGCCTCGGCCAGCTGCCGGCGGTCGCCCAGCACCGGCACGCCCCGCAGCCGCAGGTGGCGCTTGCGGGGGTCGTCGTCGAGCAGCCCCACCGGCAAGTAGCTCGCGTCGCGGTCGCGCAGCAGCGCAGCGATGATCTGGACCGCACCCTCGCCCGCGCCGAACAGGAGAAGCGGCTCGGCGGTGTTCGGCCGACGGCGCCGCTCCAGTAACAGCCGCCACGCGTACCGCAGACCCACCATCAGCGTGAACGCCACAACGCCACCCGCAAGGGGCACGCTGCGCGGCACCAGCAGGCCGCTGCGCCACGACGCGTTCACGGCGGTCAGCACCACCGCAGTCGTGCCGACGGCAACGAGAACGCCGGCCACCTCTTCGAACGACCCGAAGCGGTAGCGCCCCCGATAGAGGCGGCAGGCGGTTCCGGCGGCGAGCTGAAGGAGCACTGCCAGCATGATCGTGCCGACCAGGCCGCCGGTGAGCAGCGCGCCGCCGACGAAGTCGTACCTCAGCGCGTTCGCGAGCCAGAGCCCCGACGTCCAGGCCAGCGCGTCGCTGACCGCCTGCGCAGGGATACGCAGGCGGAGCAGACGGCGCCGCGAGCTGCCGCGCATGCCCACCCCCTCGTCGCCGGTTCGAATTCGGACTCCAGTGCATACACTGCTTCGGCCGCGAGCACCTGTCCACGGAGGTACGATCGGCGAGCGGACAACGTCCCTGCCCGACCGGTCTCATCGGCCGGTGTGACCGCCCGACCCGAGAGGCTGCCTGCGGGTGGAGCTCCGCGACTACGTACGCGTCCTGCGCAAGCAGTGGCGCCTGATCCTGCTGTGCACCGTGCTCGCGATCGGCGCCGCAGCGGCGGTCACCTATCGCGCCACGCCGATGTACCAGACCGGAGCGAAGTTCTTCGTCTCGACGAGCGACCAGGGCGCAGCGGCCAACAGCAGCAGCGCCTACACCGGCAGCCTGTTCTCGCAGCAACGGGTGAAGTCGTACGCGACGATCGCGGCCGGCCCGGCGGCCGCGGACCAGGTTGCCGCGGCCGCGGGTCTCAGCCCGGCGCAGGTCCGCGGCCGCGTCACGGCGGCCGCCGTGCCGGACACGGTGCTGCTCCAGCTGACCGTGCGCGACGCGTCACCCGAGGCCGCGCTGCAGATCGCGCGCGGCTTCGCCGACTTCTTCCCGGGCATCATCAGCGAGCTGGAGCGGCCCGCCGGACGAGCCGCCGTGTCACCGGTGAAGATGAGCGTCGTCGAGCAGCCGGCGCTGCCGGCGGCACCCTTCTCACCGCGGCCGGTCCGCAACCTCGCTCTCGCCCTTGTGCTAGGAGTGTTACTGGGAGTCGGCTTGGCCGTCGCCCGCGAAGCGCTCGACACCACCGTCAAGACCCCCGACGACGTCAAGCTCGCCGCCGGCGCTGCCACGCTCGGCGTGATCACGTTCGACCCCGGGGCGTCGAAGCGGCCGCTGATCGTGCAGGACAAGCCGCGCGCGGCGCGGGCAGAGGCGTTCCGGCAGCTGCGTACGAACCTGCAGTTCCTCGAGGTGGACGAGCCGGTGCGGTCGTTCGTGATCACCAGCTCGGTGCCGAAGGAGGGCAAGAGCACCACCGCCTGCAACCTCGCCATCACCTTGGCTCAAGCGGGCGTCCGCACGCTCTTGATCGAAGGCGACCTGCGCCGGCCGCGGATCGCGGACTACCTCGGCCTGGAAGGCGCCATCGGCGTCACGAACGTCCTCATCGGGCAGGTCCCGCTCCAGGACGCACTGCAGCCGTGGGGGAACGGCACGCTGTCCGTCCTGGCCAGCGGTCCACTGCCTCCTAATCCCAGCGAGCTGCTCGCGTCGCGCGGGATGCACGAGCTGCTCGCCGAGGTCGAGAAGTCGTTCGACATGGTGATCATCGACGCTCCGCCGCTGCTGCCTGTGACGGACGCCGCGATCCTGTCGACGATGACGGGTGGAGCCCTTCTCGGCGTCCGTTGCCGGTCGACGAAGCGTGACCAGCTTCGCCGGGCGGCCGACGCCCTGGAGGCGGTGGATGCGCGCGTGCTGGGGGCCGTGCTGAACATGGTCCCGCGCCGTGGTCCGGACGCGTACTACAGCTACGGCTACGGGTACGGCGGCTACAGCACCTACGACAGGAAGCACGGCAAAGGCAGCAAGCCCCACCTGTCGGACGAGGAGGCCAGCGGTGCTCTGGTCGCCGCAGCAGCGCAGCCGGCAGGTGCGGCTGCTATCCCTGTCCCGGAGCCGCAGCCGCAGCCGCAGCCGCAGCCGCAGCTAGAGCCACAGCCACAGCCGGAACGGGAACCAGTGCCTGCTGCGGCACCCGTCGCGCCGTACACCCCGCTCAGCCCGAATGGCCTGGCGGGTGAAGAGCCGATGCCGGAGGTTCGCAGGTGGGTGGACGGGGCGCCCGACGCTGCGCCGTCAGCCCCCGACCGCCAGCAGGGCTTCTGAGGGTCAGCTCCGCCCGCCTCCGTCAACCGATCCTGTGCGGAACGCGCAGGTCGAGGTCGTCGTCGACAACCAGGGGCTGCTGCCGGTACGTGAGCGACCCTCCTCCGTCGTCGACCTCCGCCGTCACGACGGTCGGGCGCGAGGGCGAGATCTCCACCTGGACGGTCGCCCACCCATGGCCGCGCTCCGTGCCGCTCTCGTAGGTCGCCGGGCGGCCATCCACGAGCACCTCGCGTACCCGCGCTCCGACCCCCACCACCAAGGAGAGCACCTGCCGGGTCGCACCTGGCTCCGGCGGGCGCGCTGGCCGGTCGAGCCGACCGATCACGATCGGCGGCACCGCTGCCGGCTGCACCAGGTTGCGCAATGTGACGGTCACACGCGCTCTGCCAGCGGCTAGCCGCTCGTAGCCCACCCGCCTGCGCACGTAGTAATCGGCCTTGTTGCCGGCCGCGTTGTTGCTGACGACCTCGAGGAACGCTCCGGGGGTGCCCGGAAGCTCACCGCTCACCCGCAGCGGTGCGAACACCGACTGCTCCTGCACACGCGCCGAGTACACCTGCAGGTGCCCCTGCGCACCCGACCGGCCGAAAGCGCGGATCAGACTCGTCGAGCTGGCGGTGCCTCGGATCACGCTGTCGAACAGCGCGCCCGCGAGGTCCGCGAGCACGCGCTGCCGCTCGACCTCGCGGTTCTGGAAGAGCGCGTACTCGTCCCTCATCACGAAGTCGGCAACGTTGTCGGCGCCGATCGTCCGCGTGTCGAAGCTGACCGGACCGGTGGCGCCCAGGATCTGCGCCATCGCCAGCGGGTCGACGCCGATCACCCCGTCGATGCGACCGCCGCCCTGACCGCTCCACAGGCTCGCCACCACCTGCGCGGCGCTCGGCCAGTTCGGGGTGATGACGGCCGCCGTCCACACCGTGCGGCCGCTCTGCCGGTCGTACTGCTCGGCGTACTCAGGACCAAGGTCGACCAGGGGCGCGGGCTGCTCCACGAGGTCCCTGTCGGTCCCCACCCGCTCCCGGATGATGCGGCCGTGATCAGCCCGCAGGATCGCGTACGCGCCGATGATGCCGCCGGTACCACGCGCCTCCGCATTGTTCTGAACGGCGACGAAGTACCTGCGAGCCCCCTGCGCGCCGAGCATGCCGGGGGCGACGCGCACAGCCGCCGTCACCGCCCGCAGCCCGCTCACGAGCTCGTCGACGCGGCGTTCGAGCTGTCGTTGCTGGTCCGCGACGCGGCGAGGCAGCCACCGCGTCCCGGTCGCTTGGACCTCTCGCTGAACGGACTCGGACGCGCGCAGTGCGTCGGCCACCTTCGGTTCGAGCGCCGCGACGCGCCCCACGTCGACGACGCCGCCCGCCAGCAACGGCCGCGCGCGAACCAGGTCGGCGGCCTGCCGGGCCGGAGGCACCACGTCCGTCAAGACGCTGCGGACGGCCGCCGTCCCGCGACGAGCCACCAGGAACGACCGGCCGGCGACGGGCACCGCGGAAGCAAGCCGCCACACCGGGTCGTTCACGGCCGACCCTGCAACCGACACGTGTTGACGCGCCTCCGCCAGGTCGCGCTCGAGCTTCCCCTGGTCGTCGGACGTCAGCGTCGCGCCCAGGCCCTGCAGGGTGCGTCGCGCCGCCCCGAGCTCACGCTGGAGCTGGTAGGCACGGAAAGCTAGCCACCCGCCGAGCACGACGAGCAGCACGAGGGTGAGCGCGGTGATGCGTCGTGCCATTGCGCCCTCCCTCTACGGCACGGCATGCGTCAGGCCCCGCCCAGAGGGACGGGGCCTGACGAAGGAGCTATCAGC
>JBHENF010000173.1:0-10296 GCA_046262175.1 Mycobacteriales bacterium | reverse complement strand
GTCAGCCTCCTCCAGCTGATCGACATGATCGAGCTGCTCGAGGGGCGGCGTCCGAGCGTGGCCTTCGAGGGGTGGCGGGTGGGCGACCAGCGGTACTACGTCTCGGACACCCGCCGGTTCTCCGACGCCACGGGCTGGGCGCCGAAGGTGGCGCCGGAGCAGGGGGTGGCGCTGCTGCACGAGTGGCTGACGTCCTCCCGGCTCGCCGGCTCCCGGGCCAGCTGAGTGCGCAGTGCGGTCCTCACCGGCCCCGGCGCCGTCGACGTCGTGGACGTCGCGCCGGCGGAGCTGACGCCCGGTTCGGTACGCGTCGCCGTCGACGGCTGCGGCGTCTGCGGCTCGAACCTGCCGGTGTGGGAGGGGCGGCCGTGGTTCGACTACCCGTTGGCTCCGGGCAACCCCGGCCACGAGGCGTGGGGCCGCGTGGTTGACGGCCCTGGCGCTGGGCAGCGGGTGGCACTGCTCGCCGAGAACGCGTTCACGGCCGAGCTTGTCGTCCCCGCTGACCGCGTCGTCCCGCTGCCGGCGGAGCTGGACGGGCAGCCGTTCCCGGGCGAGGCCCTGGGCTGCGCGTTCAACGCCGCCCGGCGCAGCGGCTTCGAAGTCGGGCAGGACGTGGCGGTCGTGGGCGTCGGCTTCCTCGGCGCGCTGCTGGTCGCCCTTGCGGCGCAGGCGGGTTGCCGCGTCATCGCAGTTGCCCGCAAGCCGTCCGCGCTCGACGTGGCCAGGCAGATGGGCGCCGCTGAGACGGTCGTCATGGACGACCATGCCCGCGTCATCGACGAAATCAGCCGGCTCACCGGCGGCGCCTTCTGTGCGCGCGTCGTTGAGGTGACCGGAGCGCCCTGGCCCCTGGACCTGTCCGGCGAGCTGACCGGGTTCGGTGGCCGGCTGGTCATCGCCGGCTTCCACCAGGACGGGCTGCGCTCGGTCAACCTCCAGCTCTGGAACTGGCGCGGCATCGACGTCGTCAACGCACACGAGCGTGACCCGGAGGTGGCGCTGCGCGGCATCCGCGAGGCGGTGGACGCCGTTGCCTCCGGGCGGCTCGACCCGACGCCGCTGTACACGCACGTCTACCCGCTGGACCGGATCGGCGACGCGATGACGGCTGCCGCCGAACGGCCCCAGGGGTTCGTCAAGGCGCTGGTCACCCGATGACCCGGCTGGGGTTTCTCGGCGTCGGCTGGATCGGCCGGGACCGGATGAAGGCGATCGCCGCCAGCGGCGTCGCGGAGGTCGCACTGGTCGCGGACGTGTCCACCGACGCCGCAGCGCAGGCCGCGGCCGAGGTAGGCGCGCGGGTGGTGTCGCCGGACGAGCTGCTGGCGTCGGGGCTCGACGGCGTCGTCATCGCCACGCCGAGCGCCCTGCATGCCGCGCAGACGCTCACGGCGCTGGAGCACGGCTCGGCCGTCTTTTGCCAGAAACCGCTGGGACGCAACGCTTCTGAGACGTCCGACGTCGTCGACGCGGCACGCAAAGCCGACCGGCTGCTCGGCGTCGACCTGTCGTACCGGCACCTCGCTGCGACCGCTGCGATGCGGGAGCAGCTGCCGAGCATCGGCGACGTCTACGCGGCAGACCTGGTGTTCCACAACGCGTACGGGCCGGACAAGCCGTGGTTCCGGGACCCTGCGCTGTCGGGCGGCGGCTGCGTCATCGACCTCGGGACCCACCTGGTCGACCTCGCGATGTGGCTGCTGGGGGCGCCGGAGGTCGCTGCCGTGACGTCGCGCCTGTACGCCGGCGGTGTCCCGCTCGGCGACCGCACGGACGTCGTCGAGGACTACGCCGTCGCGCGGGTCGACCTCGTTGCCGGCGGCGTCCTCAGTCTCGCCTGCTCCTGGAACCTGCCGGCCGGGCAGGAGGCGCAGATCGGAGCGACCTTCTACGGCACCGGCGGCGCGCTCGCGCTGTCCAACGTCGGCGGCTCGTTCTACGACTTCCGTGCCGACCGGCACGAGGGCACGACCAAGACGACCCTGATCGAGCCACCGGACGCCTGGGGTGGCCGAGCAGCGGTCGAGTGGGCGACGCGGGTCGCGGCCGGCGATCGGTTCGACCCGGCCGCGGACGAGCTGGTTGACATCGCCCGCGTGCTGGACGGGGTGTACGGCCGGTGAAGCTGCTCATGACGGCCGACACCGTTGGCGGCGTCTGGACGTACTGCGTCGAGCTGGCGCATGCGCTCGACGCGGAGGTGCACCTCGCGACCATGGGCCGTCCCATGACGCCGGCTCAACGGGACGAGGCCGCCGTGTTCGCGTCGGTGACGGAGTCGGACTTCCCGCTCGAGTGGGAGGACCGGCCCTGGGACGGCGTCGATGCGGCCGGCGACTGGCTGCTCGCGCTGGAGGCCGAGCTGCGCCCCGACGTCGTGCACCTCAACGGCTACGCGCACGGGGTTCTGCCGTTCCGCGCGCCGACGGTGGTGGTCGCCCACTCGGACGTCCTCTCCTGGTGGCGGCAGGTCCGCGGGGAGGGGGCGGGGCCGGACTGGGACGAGTACCGGCGGCGGGTGACCGCCGGCCTGGCCGCCGCGGGCACCGTGGTCGCGCCGACCGCCGCCGTGGCCGGCGACCTGCGGCGCGAGTACGGACACGGCCGTACGGTGGTCGTGCCCAACTGCCGCCGGCCCGAGCTGCTGCCGAGCGCTGACAAGGAGCCTTTCGTCCTCGCTGCCGGACGGGTGTGGGACCAGGCGAAGGGCCTGTCGTTGCTGGGTTCTCTGGACGTGCCGGTCCGGGTGGCCGGGGAGGGAAGGCTGCCCGCCGTGGAGACGCTGGGGCCGCTGCCGTTCGGCGAGCTCGCCGCGCTGATGGCCCGCGCTCAGGTGTTCGCCGCCCCCGCCCGGTACGAGCCCTTCGGGCTGGCTGCCCTGGAGGCGGCGCACGCCGGCTGCGCCCTGGTCCTCGGCGACATCCCCAGCCTGCGGGAGGTCTGGGGCGATGCTGCCCGCTACTGCTCCGACGCGGGCACGCTGCGTACTGAGGTCGCCGCCGCACTCGCAGACCCCGAGGCCGGGCTGCGCGCGCGCGAGCACGCCCAGCACTACCTGCCGACGCGCACCGCCGCCGGCTACCGAGACGTCTACGCCCGGCTGCCGATCGGAACTTCATGAGGATCGTCGTCTTCTGCCACTCGCTCATGAGCGACTGGAACCACGGCAACGCGCACTTCCTGCGCGGTGTCGTCACCGAGCTGCAGGGCCGCGGGCACGACGTCCGCGTCTTCGAGCCGCTCGACGCGTGGAGCCGCGTCAACCTCGTGCACGACCAGGGCCGCAGCGCGATCGACGAGGTGATGCAGTTCTTCCCGACGCTGCGCAGCACGTCGTACGACCCGCTCGAGCCGGACGTACCGGCCATGACCGAAGACGCCGACCTCGTGCTCGTGCACGAGTGGAACGAGCCGGAGCTCGTCGCGGCGGTCGGCGCGCACAAGGCGGCAGGCGGCTACCGGCTCCTCTTCCACGACACGCACCACCGCGCGGTGACGGCACCCGACGAGATGGCGCGGTTCGACCTGCGCCACTACGACGGCGTCCTCGCGTTCGGCGAGGTGATCCGGGAGCTGTACCTCAAGCGGGGCTGGGCGGAGCGGGCGTGGACCTGGCACGAAGCGGCGGACGTGCGCGTCTTCCACCCCCTGCCCGACGTCCCGCGGCGCGGCGACCTGGTCTGGATCGGCAACTGGGGTGACGGCGAGCGCACCGCCGAGCTGCACGAGTACCTCCTCGGCCCGGTCAAGCGGCTCGGCCTGCAGGCAGTGGTGCACGGCGTCCGGTACCCGGACAGCGCGAAGAAGGCTCTGGCAGACGCCGGCATCCGCTACGGCGGCTGGCGCGCCAACCACAAGGCACCGCAGTCGTTCGCGGCACACGCCGTCACGGTCCACGTGCCGAGAAGGCCTTACGTGGAGGCACTTCCGGGCATCCCCACCATCCGGCCGTTCGAGGCGCTGGCCTGCGGGATCCCGCTCATCAGCGCACCGTGGGACGACGCGGAGGGGCTGTTCACGCCGGGCGAGGACTTCCTGGTGGCGAGCAGCGGCCGGCAGATGGAGCGGCACCTGGACGACGTGCTGCACGACGCCGCGCTGGCGAAGAGCCTGCGGGACAAGGGGATCGCGACCATCGCGGCGCGGCACACGTGCGCGCACCGCGTCGACGAGCTGCTCGAGGTCGCCGCTGAGCTGGGAGTGCCCGCGTGAACATCTCGTTCTCCGGCTCGAGCCTGGTCTCCTCCTGGTGGAACGGCTCGTGCACGTACTACCGCGGCGTCATCCGCGGCCTGCACGAGCTCGGTCACGAGGTCACGTTCTACGAGCCCGTCGCGTACGAGCGCCAGGAGCACCGCGACATCCCCGACCCGGACTGGGCGAGGGTCGTCATCTACGAGGCGCAGGACGAGGCGCAGGTACGCGCGACGGTGGAGCGGGCGAAGGGCTCCGACGTCGTCGTGAAGACCAGCGGCGTCGGCGTCTTCGACGACGTTCTCGAGGACGCGGTCCTGCAGCTCGGCAGCTACACCGTCTTCTGGGACGTCGACGCGCCGGCCACGCTCAGCCGCATGGAGGGCGACAGCAGCGACTCGTTCCGCGCGTTGCTGCCCTCGTACGACCTCGTCCTGACCTACGGCGGCGGCGAGCCCGTGGTACGGCGCTACACCGAGCTCGGCGCCCGCGAGTGCATCGTCGTCTACAACGCGGTCGACCCGACGACGCACCACCCGGTCGCCCGGGACCCCAGGTTCACCGCCGACCTGGCGCTGCTGGCCAACCGGCTGCCCGACCGCGAGGACCGGATCGAGGAGTTCTTCCTGCGCGCCGCCGCGCTGTCCCCGGACCGCACGTTCCTGCTCGGCGGCAACGGCTGGGAGGACAAGCCCATGCCGGCCAACGTCCGACGGCTCGGGCACGTGGGCACCGCTGACCACAACGCCTTCAACTGCACACCGCTCACGGTCCTCAACGTCACCCGCGACAGCATGGTCGCCAACGGCTGGTCGCCGGCCACGCGCGTCTTCGAGGTCGCCGGCGCCGGTGCCTGCCAGATCACCGATGCCTGGGAGGGGATCGAGGACTTCCTGACGCCGAACCGCGAGGTGCTCGTCGCGCGCGACGGCAAGGAGGTCGCCGAGCACCTTGCTGCGCTCGAGCCGCTGCGGGCGAAGGAGCTGGGCCAGGCGGCGCAGAAGCGGGTGCTCGCCGAGCACACGTACGCCCACCGGGCCGTGCAGACCGACCTGATCCTGCGGGACCGGGTATGAGGATCGTCGTCCTCGGCCTGTCCATCACGAGCTCCTGGGGCAACGGGCACGCCACCAACTTCCGCGGGCTGGTGCAGGCGCTCGACGCCCGCGGCCATGACGTGCTGTTCCTCGAGCGCGACGTGCCCTGGTACGCGGACAACCGCGACCTGCCGCACCCGCCGTACGGCCGGACGTTCCTGTACGGCTCGCTGGACGAGCTGCGCTCGACGTACGGCAGCCGGGTCGCAGATGCCGACCTGGTGGTCGTCGGCTCGTACGTGCCCGACGGCATCGAGGTCGGCACCTGGGTGCAGGCGACCGCCTGCGGTCTGAAGGCCTTCTACGACATCGACACCCCCGTCACGCTGGCCGCGCTGGAGCGCGGCGACTGCGCGTACCTGTCCAGGGAGCTCGTCCCCGGCTACGACCTGTACCTGTCGTTCACCGGCGGCCCAACGCTGCAGCGGATCGAGCAGCAGTACGGGTCGCCACGGGCGCGGGCCTTCTACTGCCTGGTGGACCCTGCGGCGTACCTGCCCGCCGACGTCGATCGCACCTGGGACCTCGGCTACCTCGGCACGTGGAGCGCCGACCGGCAACCCAAGGTCGACGCGCTGCTTGTCGCCCCGGCGCGCCATCGGCCGCAGGCGCGGTTCGTCGTCGCCGGGCCGCAGTACCCCGACGACATCGCGTGGCCGCACAACGTCGAGCGGATCGACCACCTGCCGCCGGCCGAGCACCCTGGCTTTTACAACGCGCAGCGGCTGACGCTCAACGTCACCCGCGCCGACATGGTGACCGCCGGCTGGTCGCCGAGCGTCCGGCTCTTCGAGGCGGCTGCCTGCGGCGTCCCCGTGGTGTCCGACTGGTGGGAGGGGCTGGAGGCGTTCTTCCAGCCCGGCAAAGAGATCCTGGTCGCCCGTACACCCGAGGAGGTGCTGGAGCACATGGCGAACACCGATGACGAGCGGCGTGCCGAGCTGGGCGCCGCAGCCCGCGCCCGCGTGCTCGCCGACCACACTTCGGAGCACCGGGCGATCGAGCTGGAGGAGCACGTCATGGTCGGTGCCCGATGAGCCTGCAGACGACGGCGGCCGGTCTGCCCGACGAGGTGGCGGCGCTGGGACCGTGGTTCCACAACCTGCAGCTGCCGGGCGGCGTGCAGACCGCGCCGGAGCACCCGCTCGGGAACTTCCCCGCGTACAAGTGGAACGAGATCGCCGACAGCCTGCCGCAGGACCTCACCGGTCAGCGCGCGCTCGACATCGGCTGCAACGCCGGCTACTACACCTTCGAGCTGGCCAAGCGCGGCGCAGACGTGCTCGGCATCGACCACGACCCGCACTTCCTGACGCAGGCTCGCTGGGCGTCCGAGCAGCTGGGGCTCGCCGACCAGGTAGAGCTGCGGCAGCTGGACGTCTACGACCTGGCGCGGCTCGACGAGCAGTTCGACGTCGTCATCTTCATGGGCGTGCTCTACCACCTGCGCTACCCCCTGCTCGCGCTCGACCTGGTCGCCGAGAAGGTCCGCGGCACCCTCGTCCTGCAGACCCTGACCCGCCCGGAGAGCGGCACCCGGGACATCCCGGACGACCTGCCGTTCGACGAGCGGCACGAGCTGGCCGATCCCACGTGGCCGTCGATGGCGTTCATCGAGCACCGCCTCGCCGACGACCCGACCAACTGGTGGGCGGCCAGCCCGAGCGCCGTGGAGGCGATGGTGCGCTCCGCCGGGCTGCGCGTGGTGGGGCAGCCCGGGTACGAGATCTGGCTCTGCGAGCGGGACAGCGACAGCGCGCACCGCGGCGAGCTGGACCGGGCGACAGGGCGTGCGCAGGGCTAGGTTCGGTCCCGTGAGCATCGACCTGACGGCCGGGCCGCTGACCGCGGCTCGACGCTCCCTCGAGGCGGACGGGTACTGCGTCCTGCCGGGAGCCGTCGACGCGGGGGCCGTCGACGTGGTCGTACGCCGCCTCAACATGGCGATCCGCCACCACGGTCTGAGCACGGACGAGATCTACGAGTGGCAGATGACGGGCTTCTTCCCGCACCTGCGGTGGGAGCCGGAGGTCTGGGGCGTGCTGCCGCCGGCCGCGCCCGAGCTGCTCGGCTGGCAGGACGGCGACCAGTGGGGCGACCCGCAGCTGCTGCTGCGCTTCCCCGACGAGCGACAGGAGTGGACCTTCGAGCCGCACGTGGACCAGCTGCCGCCGTGGGCGTCCGGCCGCTCCTACCGCGGGATCGTCGGCGTCGCCCTGACGACCGCCGGCGCCGACGACGGGGTCGCCTGCGTGTGGCCGCGCTCGCACGTGGGCGAGCCGGGCGAGATGACGCCGGTGCCGCTGCAGGCGGGCGACGCGCTGGTCATGCACCCGGAGCTGGGCCACACCGGGACGCTGAACCTCGGCTCGACCGTACGGATGGCCATCTACTTCCGGCTCATCGCGGGCGCCGCAGCCTGACCTGTCGGCGCGAGGATCAGGTCGGGCTGGCGGCGCCGCGGGCGGTTGGCCGTACGCAACCCGACCTGATCCACGGCGACAGGAGGAACCCCGGCCGCCCGCTTCCCGTTCGCGGCCGAGCGGCGCGCTCCTGTAGTCTTCCTGCGGTTCCGCCGCCCCCTTAGCTCAGTCGGCAGAGCGTCTCCATGGTAAGGAGAAGGTCTACGGTTCGATTCCGTAAGGGGGCTCTGAACAGCCCGATGGCGGTGTAGCTCAGCCTGGTAGAGCAAGCGGCTCATAATCGCTGTGTCACCGGTTCAAGTCCGGTCACCGCTACACTTGATGATCGTCCGTACGTCCTCATGAGAGCAGGCAGTTCCCGATGGCAGCCACCGACGTCCGCCCGAAGATCACCATGGCGTGCCAGGAGTGCAAGAACCGCAACTACATCACGCGCAAGAACCGTCGGAACGACCCCGACCGTCTTGACCTGAAGAAGTTCTGCCCGACCTGCCGCACGCACACCGGGCACCGCGAGACGCGCTAGTCGCCTCTGTACGACGAGGCCGGTTCCCGATCTGGGAGCCGGCCTCGCTACCTTCTCGCCCATGCCTCTGAACCGCGCGTTCGTCGGCCGGGAGTACCCGGCGCCGCAGACCTACGAGGTCGGCCGCGAGCACATCCGCCAGTTCGCCGACGCGATCGGCGACGCGAACCGCGTGTACCGCGACCCGGCCGCTGCGCAGGCCGCCGGCCACCCAGACGTGATCGCGCCGCCGACCTTCCTCACGGTCCTCGGCTTCCGGTTCGGCATGACGTCGCCGATCGTCGACCCCGACCTCGGGTTGAACTACGCCCTCGTCGTGCACGGCGAGCAGAAGTTCGAGCTGCACCGTCCGGTCGTCGCGGGCGACGTCCTGACGAGCGTCAGCCGGGTCGCAGACATCCGCAACGCCGGCCGCAACGAGCTCATGACGATGGTGACCGAGGTGACCGCGGGGGACGAGCGGGTCGCCACCCTCACCAGCACGCTCGTCAGCCGCGGCACCGCCGAGCAGGAGGCCTGACATGCCCACGTACGCAGAGGTCGAGGTCGGCGCCGAGCTGCCGAGCCAGACCTTCCCGGTCTCGCGGCAGAACCTCGTCATGTACTGCGGGGCGAGCGGCGACGTCAACATCATCCACTGGAACGAGCGGATCGCGAAGGCTGTCGGGCTGCCGGACGTGATCGCCCACGGCATGTTCACCATGGCCGAGGCCGGGAGAGTGGTCACGGACTGGGTCCAAGACCCCGGGGCGGTCCTGGAGTACGGCGTGCGGTTCAGCCGGCCGGTGCCGGTGCCGGACGACGACCGGGGCGCGCAGCTGACGGTCGCCGGCCGCGTCGAGGAGAAGCTCGACGGGAACCGGGTGGTCGTCGCGCTCACCGCGACGATCGAAGGCGACCAGAAGGTGTTGACCGCGGCGCGGACGGTCGTACGCCTGCCGTAGACCTCCCTTGCGGTCGCTCCCGAGGAACCTGCACAGTCCGTGCAATGCAGGCAGTACGGCCGGACGGGCGCACCGAGCGGTCCCGCCGTACCCGGGACGCTGTCGTGGACGCGCTGCTCGCCCTGCACGACGACGGTGACCTGACGCCGACCGCGCAGCGCGTGGCCGCCAGGGCCGGCGTCGCGCTGCGCACCGTCTACGGCCACTTCTCCGACATGGAGACCCTGTACGCGGAGGCGGGCGAGCGCGAGCTGGCGCGGCTGTTCGCGGTCGCCGACGTCGTGCCGGAGGACCTGCCGCTGGACGAGCGGGTCGAGCTGTTCTGCCGCAGCCGCGCGCGCGTGCTCGAGTACCTGCTGCCGGTCATGCGGGCCACGCGGTTGCGCGAGCCGTTCTCCCCGCAGCTGGTGCGCAACCGGCACCGCTACATCGCGTCCGCCGACGCCGAGGTGGCGCGGGTGTTCGGGCCGGAGCTGCGCGACGCGAACGTCGGCGAGCTGCTGGACGCCCTCTACCTCGCGACCGGCGGCCCCGCCTGGGACGCCCTGCGCGGCGACCGCGGGCTCGACCCGGAGCGAGCGCTGGCGGTGATGCGCCGTACCGTCGCGACTCTGCTGAGCAACGGAGGAGCCGCGTGACCCTGCTGACCGGACCTGGTGTCTCCCTCGGGCGGCGCGGCGAGGAGGTGCTCGAGCGGTTCGGTGACCGCGAGAGCCTGTTCTTCGAAGGCCGCTGGTACCGGTCCGGCGAGCTCGCCGAGCGCGGCAGGCGGGCCGCAGGCGGCTTTCGCGACCTGGGGGTGCGCCCGGGCGACCGCGTCGTCATCTGCATGGCGAACTGCCCGGAGGTCGGCCTCACCTACAGCGCCCTCTGGCGGGCCGGTGCGGTCCCGACGCCGGTGCTGTTCCTGCTCACCGAGGAGGAGATCCGGCACGTGGTGCAGGACTCCGGCGCGGTCGCCGCGCAGGGCGTCCCAGGCGGGGCCGCCGGTCGCGAGGTAGAGGGCGTCCCGCAGCTCGCCGACGTTCGCGTCGCGCAGCTCCGGCCCGAACACCCGCGCCACCTCGGCGTCGGCGGACGCGATGTAGCGGTGCCGGTTGCGCACCAGC
>JBHENF010000172.1:0-8612 GCA_046262175.1 Mycobacteriales bacterium | reverse complement strand
GTTGGTCGCGAGGAAGGGGATGCCCATCTCCTTCGCGAGGCGGATGAGGTCCTTCTGGGCGCGGCGCTCGATGCCGATCCCGTGGTCCATCAGCTCGCAGAAGAAGTTGTCCGCGCCGAAGATGTCGCGGTACTCCCCCGCCGACCGCTTCGCCGCCTCGTAGTTGCCCATCCGGATGTACGTCTGGATCTCGCCGGACGGGCAGCCGGTCGTCGCGATGACGTCGAGATCGGGCCGGACGTGCTCGGCGAGCAGCTCCTTGTCCATGCGCGGCTTGTAGTAGTAGCCCTCCAGGGAGGCCAGGCTGCTGAGCTTGAACAGCCGGTGCATGCCCTCGGTGCTCGTCGCGAGCATGGTCATGTGCGTGTAGGCGCCGCCGCCGGAGACGTCGTCCTCGCCGCCGTCGCCCCAGCGCACGCGGGTCTTGTCGAACCGGCTGCCCGGGGCGACGTAGGCCTCGGTGCCGATGATCGGCTTGACCCCGTGCGCCTTGGCCTTCTTCCAGAAGTCGTAGGCCCCGAAGACGTTGCCGTGGTCGGTCATCGCGAGCGCCGGCATGCCGAGCTCGACGGTCTTCGCGAACAGGTCGTCCAGCCGCGCGGCGCCGTCCAGCATGGAGTACTCGGTGTGCACGTGCAGGTGCACGAACGAGTCGCTCACAGATCACTCCAAGGGCACGCGCGGGTGGTGCAGCCGGGCGGTCCGAGGGGAAGGCGGGCCGTGCTGGTGCAGGGACTCGACTCTGCCATGGCCGGCCGACAGAAGGGGGTAACCGGGCGGGGCGCGTCGAGACGCGTCCGCTACCGGGTCGCGCGACGCCGGACGAACGCTGCTGCGGCCAGCAGCAGCAGGGCCGCACCGATCGGCACGCCAGGGCCGGTGGCCGGTAGCTGCCCCCCACCGGCCGGGGGCGCAGCCGGTCGCCGCGGCGGCGCGGCAGGGGCCGCCGCAGGCGCCGCCACGGCCTTGGGCCATACCCCGTTGGTGAGCCGGAGGGCGAAGAACCCGCGCTTGCTGTCGGAGTACCAGACCTCGTTGCGCTCGGGCGCGAACGCAGGGCTCGCATAGGCGACGTTCGCCGGGCCGCCCGGCGGGACGGGCGCCACGTAGTAGGCGATCTCCCGTGGCTTGAGCGGGTCGCGGATGTCGAACACCCGGAGACCGGAGACCAGGAAACTGCAGGCGACGATCTGCGGGTCGTCGCGGCGAGGCAGGTTGCAGTAGTGGGCGTTGTACCCGGCGCCCGTGTCCGTCGCGCCGGGGTCCTGCGCCAGGGACGGCCGCACCTTGCGCTGGTTCACCTCCAACCGCACATCGGAGACGATCTTCGGCGACTTCTCGTTGCTGATGTCGATGATGCGCGCGGCGCCGACGCGGGGGCCGTTGAAGTCGAGCCGCAGGTTGTCGTCGGAGGCGAACTCGTCGACCTCGAACAGGTACGGCCGGCCGTGGATGGTGATGGGCAGCGCGGCCTGCGGGATGGTCACGTTCGGCCACGTCAGCGAGGAGACCTGGCGAACCTGCGGGTTGGTCTTGCGGGCCTGGATCTCGCTGACGTCCAGGACGATCAGGCCGTCGACCTTTCCGTTCAGGCCCACGTCGTTGCGGGGGAAGCCGGCTCCGGCGGCCAGGTAGGCCCGGTTGCCGTCGTCGCTGATGGTGATCGCGTGCGTGTCGTAGTGGCCGACGTACAGCGGCCGTGGCGTCGACGGATTCGACAGGTCGATTGCGGTGACGGTTCCACCGCCGAGCGAGGAGGAGTAGAACGTCATGCCATCAGGCGCGAAGCCGCTCTCGTGACCCAGCACGCCGAACGGTGTGGACGACTTCACCACCGGAGTACGGCAGTCCGCGCTGACGTCGTAGACGTCGAGGATTCCCGGCTCGGTCGCGAAGTTGCCGGACACGGCCGCGAGCAGCCCGCGCTTGGCGTTGACGAGCAGGGACTCATGCGGCGTGAGCATCGCCGGGGTCGCCAGGGTGGCCGAACGCCTCGGCTTGCGCGGGTTGGCCATGTCGAGCACGGCGACGCCGCTCGGGCCTTGCAGCGCATTCGTCGGGAACACCGCGGTGGTGTCGTAGAACGCGCACTCGTGGCCGGACTTGTCTACATAGCGCTCGACCTTGAAGCCGGCCGAGTGCCCCTCCGTCCCGAGCAGCTCGACGTTGCAGCGGTAGCCGTTCTTCGCGCCGCCCTTGGCGACGTCGGCGGCGGGCACCCGGCCCTGGATACCTGGCTCCGGGACAGAACCGGGGCCGCAGACGGCGCGCGGCGTGGCGGGCGTCGAGAACGGAGCTTCGAGCGCCGTGGCGGTCGTTGCGCCGGTGGTGGCGAGCGCTAGCGTGACGCTCGCTAGCAGGGCGGCAGCGCTGCGTCCCACGTCAGCTCCCGGAGTCGGACCCCCATCCTGGCAGGCGCAGTCTGAACGGCATCCGACCTCGGAGCAACCGGGGTGGCGCGCCGGCGTTTCGGCCCGCGGGCCCCGAGATCAGGAGATCATCCGGCCATGCGCACCTCCCGCTGGCTGGCAGCGTTCACCGTCGCCGTGGTCATCGGGCACCACATCGGCACCCTCCTCGGGCCGCTCGGCGAGCTCGGGAGCGGCACCGAGTGGGCCGACTGGGGCGACCTGCTCACCCCGTACGCCGTCGTCGGGACCGCACTGGGCGCGCTGCTCGCCGCCGACTCTCCCCGCCGCGCTTGGGTGACCGCCGCAGTCGGCGGGATCGTGTACGTCCAGGGGCACGGCATCCACCTGGCCGCCAACAGCGTCGGCAACGCCCGCGGCAGCGCGCAGCCGGTGCACCTGTGGGACGAGGTGGTCGGCCACTACCTCTGGTACGGCGGGCTCTACCTGCTGGTCGCGGCGCTCGTGCTCGCGGTGCCCGAGCCACGCGGCACGGCGCGCTGGCCGCTGGCAGCGCTGTTCGGGCTGACGATGGCGACCAACGGGATCGAGGGCGGTACGCCGTACCTGACCCTCGCGGTCGGCGTCGCGTTCGTCCTGGAGGGGCGCCGCCGCGGCAGCGCGGTGCTCATTACGGCCTGGGCGACGGCGGTGGTGCTGCTGGTCGGCTGGGGGCTGTACTGGCAGGGGTTCCCGCAGTTCAGCGAGCTGGGCTGGATCTAGAGCGGGCTCTTCGCCTGCGCGAGCCGGTTGAGCAGCGCCGCCTCCGCGAGGCACGCCTTGCCCCACATCCCGAGGTGCAGGCTCTCGTCGATGCCGTGCCAGCGCGACGCGGGATCGCCCACGCCGGTCACGAGCACCGTCGCCCCGGGGTAGGTCCGGGCGAACTCGGCGATGAACGGGATCGAGCCGCCGATGCCGCTCTCCACCACGTCGTTGCCGTACGCCTCGGCGAACGCGTCGCGGGCCAGGTCGTAGACGTCCCCCTCCGCCTTGAGCGCGAACGGCTCACCCGCGGAGTTGGGCGTGACGACGACCTCCGCGCCCCAGGGCGCGTTCGCCTCGAGGTGCTCGGTCAGCGCGGTCAGCGCGCGGCCGCTGTCGTCGCCGGGTGCGATCCGCAGGCTGACCTTCGCCCGGGCGCGCGGCACGAGGATGTTCGACGACTCGGCGACCGACGGGGCGTCCATGCCGATGACGGCAACTGCCGGGCGCATCCACAGCCGCTCCGGGATCGTGCCGCTGCCGATCAGGTCGCCGCAGTAGCCTGCGTCGCCCCGGAAGAGCTCGGCGTCGATGTCGGGCGCGTCAGACGTCGCGACGTGCAGGCCCTTCACCGCGACGTCGCCGTTCTCGTCGTGCAGGGTGGCGAGCAGCCGGCACAGGCCGGTGAGCGCGTCGCCGGCGGGGCCGCCGTAGACACCGGAGTGGACCGGCCGGTCGAGCAGCCGTACCTCGACGACGAGGTCGACGAGCCCGCGCAGGCTGGTCGTGAACGACGGCACGTCGACGGCGGCGTTGCCCGAGTCGGCGATGACGATGACGTCGGCGCGCAGGGCGTCCTGGTGCTCGCGCAGCAGGGTCGGCAGCGTCGGAGAGCCGATCTCCTCCTCGCCCTCGATGAACAGCACCACGCCGACCGGCGGCTTGCCGTCGTACGCCCGCAGCACGGCCAGGTGCATGAGCACGCCGGCCTTGTCGTCTGCCGCGCCGCGCCCGTACAGCCGGCCGTCCCGCTCGGTCGGCTCGAACGGCGGGCTCGTCCACTCCTCCACCGTGCCGGTCGGCTGGACGTCCAGGTGCGCGTACAGCAGAACGGTGGGCATGCCCTCCGGCGCCGGCCAGTGCGCGATCACGGCAGGCGCGCCGCCCGCGCTGACGATGCTGACGTCCTCCGCGCCCGCCGCCGTGGCCAGATCGGAGACCCGCTCGGCGGCAGCCTGCACGTCGGCCGTGTGGGCCGCGTCGCAGCTCAGCGACGGGATGCGCACCAGCTGCTCGAGATCGGCACGGGCGTCGGGCAGCTGGCGGTCGAGGGCGGCGCGCAGGTCGTCGGGGATCACCCCGCGACCGTACCGACTCCGGCAGAATACGGCCGTGACCAGACTCGCCGGCGCCGCGGTTCTCGTCACCGGCGGCTCGGAGGGCATCGGCCTCGAGACCGCCCGACTGCTGGTCGCGCGCGGTGCGAAGGTGACGGTCCTGAGTCGCAGCGCCGTCAAGCTTGCCGCCGCCCGCGCCACCCTCGGCGACGTGACCACCGTGTCCGCGGACGTCACGGATCCGGGGGCGCTGGAGGGGCTCGGCTCCTTCGACGTCCTCGTCGCGGCCGCCGGCGGCGCCGAGCCGCAGCACTTCCTGACGGCCGAGCACGAGGCGCTGCGCCGGCAGATGGACCTCAACTACTTCGGCGCGGTCAACGCCGTGCGCGCCGTGCTGCCTGGGATGCTCGCCGCCGGCCGCGGGCACGTCGTGCTCCTGTCGTCGGCGGCGGCGCTGTGCGGCGTGTTCGGGTACAGCGGCTACGGGCCGGCGAAGGCGGCGCTGCGCAACCTCGCGGAGGTGGTCGCGGCGGAGCACCCGACGATCCTGGTCGCCGTCGCGTACCCGCCTGACACCCGCACGCCGGGCTTCGAGCGGGAGAACCGGACGAAGCCGCGCGAGACGGCTGCGGTGTCCGCCATGGTGAAGCCGCTGTCGGCGCAGCGGGTGGCGGAGGCGATCGTGCGCGGGATCGAGCAGGACCGCCGGACGATCACCGCCGACGCCGGCACTGCCCTGCTGGCCCGCGCCACCACCGTCGTCGCGCCGGGGGTGCGGGTGGCCATGCGCCGAGCCGTACGCCGGAGCTAGAGGTCCTTGCGCATCGACAGGTGCTCGATGCCGGCCTCGAGGTAGACGTCGCCGTACGGCGTGTAGCCGGCCCGGTCGTAGAACGCCTTCGCGTGCAGCTGGGCGTGCAGCTCGACGGCCGGCCAGCCGCGCTCGCGGGCGGTCTGCTCGAGCAGCTCGAGAACCAGCGTCCCGAACCCCTGGCCGCGTACCTCCTCGTCGACCGCCATCCGCCCGATCGTCGCCGCCGGCGTCTCGTCCGTCGGCGGCAGCAGCCGGCCGGTCGCCACGAGCATCCCGTCCGAGAAGGCGACGCCGTGGTCGACGGCATCGTCCAGCTCGTCGCGCTCCATCTCCTCCGGCACGTCCTGCCCGAGGACGAAGACGACGTGCCGCAGCGCGAACACCGCGGGCAGGTCGTCCGGTCGGGCCAGCCGAATCTCTCGGCTCACGCGCCGTTGCCCCCTGTCGGCGTCGCGATCTTGGTCACCGTCCCGGTCTGCTCGGGCGCGAGCGGCCGGATCAGCAGGCTGTCGTCGGCCACCCGCCCGCCGAGCTCGACAGCCCGGATGCCGCTCACTGCCGGGAGCGCGGCGAGCTCCGCGGCTGTTCCGCGGACCAAGGCGGCGATGAGGCACGCGCAGGAGCCGGAGTAGACCTTGCGCTCCCTCGCCGCCTGCACGGCGGCCGACGTGTAGAACGCCTTGAACTGCTGCTCGTCCTTGCTCTGCCCGGTGATGGACGAGGCGAGGCTGGTGAACTCCTTCGCCTCCGTCGCCTTCTTCCGTGCCAGGTCGGCGAACAGCTTCTTGGCGTCCGGCACGAGGTCGGTCACCGCCACCGGCAGCACGTCGGCGACCGGCAGCTTCGCGTGGACCACGACCTTGTTCACCTGCAGCTCGCCCAGCGCGGCCCGCACCTGCTCCGGGGTCAGGTACTTCGAGAAGGTCACGTACGCGGTGTACGTCGTACCGGGTGAGGTCTGCGACACCAGCACGGCGCGCTTGCGGACGCCGTCGACATACGCCGCGACGCTGGTCCCGATCTCCGGGCCGAGCGCCGTGGGCGTGGTTGCGTCGATCTGCTGCTGGGCCGTCGCCTGGCGCTGCTGGCCGCCGGAGCGGGCGAGCGCGACGGCCGCGCCGGCGAGGAAGACGGCGGCCACGAGCAGCAGTCCGAGCTGGGGGACATCGCGGAGCAGCGCCAGCGGGCCGCTGGAGGCGTAGCGGTCGTCGAGGCGGCGCAGCGGGCTGCGGGGGCTGGGCTCGAGCAGCGCGCCGGTGACCTTGCTGCGGCCGTCGCCGGTCCGGTCGAGCAGGTCGCGCAGCTTCTCGGCCGCACGGGGGACGAGCTTGTCGTCGAGATCGTCGAGCTTCACGACATGGCCGCGATCGCGTCGAGGGCGGCTTGCAGGTCCGGCGCGTACGCGCTCTCGAACTCGACCCAGCGCCCGTCCGCCGGGTGCGCGAACCCGAGCTTCACCGCGTGCAGCCACTGGCGTTCGAGGCCCAGCTTCTTCGACAGCGTCGGGTCCGCGCCGTACGTCACATCGCCCACGCAGGGGTGCTTCAGCGCTGCCATGTGCACCCGGATCTGGTGGGTGCGGCCGGTCTCGAGGTGCACGTCGAGCAGCGTCGCGTGCCGGTACGCCTCCACCGTCTCGTAGTGCGTGACGCTGTCGCGTCCACCGGCGACGACGGCGAACTTGTACGCGGACGTCGGATGCCGGTCGATCGGCGCGTCGACCGTCCCGGTCATCGGGTCGGGGTGTCCCTGGACGAGCGCGTGGTACCGCTTGTCGACGGTCCGCTGCCGGAACGCGTCCTTGAGCACGGTGTAGGCGTGCTCGCTCTTCGCGACGACCATGACGCCGCTGGTGCCGACGTCGAGCCGGTGCACGACGCCCTGGCGCTCCTCGGCGCCGCTGGTGCTGACGCGGTGACCCGCGGCGGCGAGCCCGCCGATGACGGTCGGGCCCTCCCAGCCGGGGCTCGGGTGCGCGGCGACGCCGACCGGCTTGTCGACGACGAGGACGTCGTCGTCCTCGTAGATCACCCGCAGCCCCTCGACGACTTCGGGCGGGCGGCTCGGCTCCTGCTCGGACGTCGGCAGGTCGACGTCGAGCATCTCGCCGGCGCTGACGCGATCGCTCTTGGCCGTCGACTTCCCGTCCAGCGTCGCGGCACCGGCGCTGACCAGGTCGGCTGCGGCGGTCCGGCTCAGGCCGAACATCCGGCTGATCGCCGCGTCCAGGCGCAGCCCGTCGAGCCCCTCGGGGACGGGAACGGTACGGCGCGAGCTCACCGCTCCATCATGCTGGATCGCCCTTGCGGGTGCCGTCGACCTCGACGCCGCGGAAGCTCAGCAGCACGGCGAGCAGGCCCCCGACGACGATCGCGCTGTCGGCGAGGTTGAACACCGGCCAGACCCGGAAGTCGAGAAAGTCGACCACCGCGCCGCGGCCCGGGCCGGGCGCCCGGAAGAGGCGGTCGACGAGGTTGCCCAGCGCGCCGCCGAGGAGCAGGCCGAGGCTGATCGCCCAGGCCGTGCTGCCGAGACGTCGCGCCGTACGGACGATCACCACCACGACGGCGACCGCGACCGCCGTGAACACGACCGTCGCGCCCTGGGCGAACGAGAACGCGGCGCCCGAGTTGCGGCTGACGTTGAGCAGCAACGCGCCGCCGAGCAGGCGTACCGGCGGGTCGCCCTCGAGGTGCGCGACGACGAGGTGCTTGCTGACCAGGTCGAGCAGCAGAGCGGTGGCGGCCGTCAGGGCCAGGAGTCGCGGGTAGCGGCTCAGCGACGCTCCTCGCGCGTCTTGCACGACACGCACAGGGTCGCCCGCGGGAACGCCTGGAGCCGGGCCTTCGGAATCGGGTCGCCGCAGTTCTCGCACCGCCCGTACGTACCCGCATCCAGCCGCGCAAGCGCCCGCTCCACCTGCACGAGCAGGTCACGGCTGTTGTTGGCCAGCGACATCTCGTGCTCGCGCTCGAAGGTCTTGCTGCCGGCGTCAGCCTCATCGCCCGAGCCCTCGCTGCTGGCGTCGCGCTTGAGGGTGGCCTGGACCTCCTCGGCGTCGTCGATCTCGCCGCGCAGCTCCTTGGCCTGCTCGTCCAGCTCCTTGCGGACCGCGTTGAGCTCGGCGCGCGTCCAGGCGTCCTCGGCGGGCACAGGTACGCGCGACTTCGGCGGCGCCTTGGGCGCGGCCTTCATCGGCTGGACGACGCTGCGCGGCTTGGGCTCGGCGGGCGGCGGGGCGGCCTTCGCAGCCTTGCCGCCCTTCTTGGCAGGAGCGGGGGAAGCTGCCGGCGCGGGTGGGGCTGCGGCGGCTGCGGCCGGTGCGGCGGCAGGGGCCGGCTTGTCGGC
>JBHENF010000171.1:0-7898 GCA_046262175.1 Mycobacteriales bacterium | reverse complement strand
CGCGAGGTTCACGTCGGCACCGAGGTGCTTGGAGCCCATGGCGACGTACGAGCCGCCGTACGCCTTGCGGGTGATGACCGTGACCAGCGGGACGGTCGCCTCGCTGTACGCGTACAGCAGCTTCGCGCCGTGCCGGATGATGCCGGCATGCTCCTGGCCGACGCCCGGCAGGTAGCCCGGCACGTCGCAGAACGTCAGCACCGGCAGGTTGAACGCGTCGCAGGTGCGCACGAACCGCGCCGCCTTCTCGGAGGCGTCGATGTCGAGCGTCCCGGCGAACTGCATCGGGTTGTTGGCGACGACGCCGACGCTGCGACCCTCGATCCGGCCGAAGCCGCAGACGATGCTCTGCGCCCAGAGCGACTGCACCTCGAGGAAGTCGCCGTCGTCGAGCACCGCCGAGATGATCGACTTCATGTCGTACGGCGCGTTGTTGCTGTCCGGGATGACGGTGTCGAGGTGCAGCAGCGGCTCCTCGGTGAGCACGTCGACCCCGTCGAAGGACGGCGGATCCTCGAGGTTGTTCGACGGCAGGAACGCCAGCAGCGTCTTCGCCAGCTCGAGGCACTCCTCTTCGGTGTCGCTCATGAAGTGCGCGACGCCGCTCTTGCTGTTGTGCGCCCGGGCCCCGCCCAGGTCCTCGATGCTGATGTCCTCGCCGGTGACCGTCTTGATGACGTCCGGCCCCGTGATCATCATCGCGGACGAGCCGTCGACCATGAGGTTGAAGTCGGTCAGCGCGGGCGAGTAGACGTGCCCACCCGCGCAGTTGCCGAGGATCAGCGAGATCTGCGGGACGACGCCGGATGCCATGACGTTGCGGTAGAAGATGTCGCCGTACAGCGCCAGGCCCATGATCCCTTCCTGGATCCGGGCGCCGGAGCCCTCGTTCAGGCCGACGACGGGGCAGCCGGTCTTGAGCGCCAGGTCCATGACCTTCACGATCTTCTCGCCGTAGACCTCGCCGAGCGCGCCGCCGAAGACCATCGCGTCCTGGCTGAAGACGCACACCGGGCGGCCGTCCACCGTGCCGTACCCGGTGATGACGCCGTCGCCGATCGGCCGCTTCTTCTCGAGCCCGAAGTCGCGGGCACGGTGCCGGGCGAGCGCGTCGGTCTCGGTGAAGCTGCCCGGGTCGAGGAACGCCTCGATCCGCTCGCGTGCGCCGCGCTGCCCCTTCGCGTGCCGCTTCTCCAGCGCAGCATCCGTGCCCGGGTGCAGGGACTGCTCGACGCGGCTGCGCAGCTCGGCCAGCTTGCCCGCGGTCGTGTGGATGTCAGGCGCGTCCTGGACGGGTTCAGCGGTCACGCCGGAAGGCTAGCGGGGGACGTCTGGCACCCTTCGCACGGTGTACGAGGACCTCGACCGGCCGCCGCTCCGCGTCCCCGCGCTCGTGCGCGCGCTCGAGCCCGAGGGATGGCGCGTCGAGGTGCTCGCCGAGACGGCCTCCACCAACGCCGTGGTGGGCGAGCGCGCGCGAGCCGGGGAACCGGCAGGGCTGGTCGTGGTCGCCGAGCAGCAGAGCGCCGGTCGCGGTCGGCTCGATCGCGCCTGGGTGTCGCCGCCTCGGGCCGGTCTGACGTTCTCGGTGCTGCTGCGGCCGGAGGCGGTCGTCGGATGGCTGCCGCTGCTGACCGGCCTCGCGGTGGCGCGGGCGCTGCGCGCGAGGGCCGGCGTCGACGCGGTGCTCAAGTGGCCGAACGACGTGCTCATCGGCGACCTCAAGGTCGCCGGAATCCTCGCGGAGGTGCCGGAGCCGGGTGCAGTGGTGCTGGGCATCGGGCTGAACGTGACGACGCGGCAGGACGAGCTGCCGGTGGAGACGGCGACGTCGCTGAAGCTCGCCGGCGCGAGCACCACCGACCGGGACACCCTGCTGCGCGCAGTGCTGCGCGAGCTGCGTCAGGTGCTCGCCGAGGAGCCGTACGAGGATTACCGGAAGCTCTGCGGCACCCTCGGCCGCCAGGTGCGCATCGAGCTGCCGTCGGGCGACCCCGTCGTCGGTCGGGCGGAGACCGTCGACCGTGACGGGCGGCTGGTCCTCGACGGAACCGCGTACGGCGCCGGCGACGTCGTGCACCTGCGCTAGCGGACCTGCAGCGGCTTGTCGTCGACCCAGAGCGGCCTGCCGTCCTCGGCCGAGGACTCGAACGCGCGCAGGACGTAGCTGCCCGGCGGGACGTCCGCCTTCGCGGACCAGGTGCCGCGACCGGGCGCACCGGTCGACGCGTTCGTGAAGCCCTTCTGCACGACCTGGCCGCCCTGCCGGATCTCCCACGACACGGTGGCCTCGAAGACGGTGGCCTCGCCGCCGAACGTCCCACCGCGCGCGATGGAGCCGCTCGTCAGGACCCACACGGGCCCGAGCACCGTGGACGGCTCGCCCGGCGGAATGGGCTTGCTCGTGTCGACGTGTCCCCACAGGTCGGGGACCACCTTGCCTTCGACCAGCACCTGCACGGCCTTCACTGCCGGCGCGGCTGCGACGACGGTGTGCACGAGCTGCTGCAGGCTCATCGCCTCGGCCTCGGCGCCGCCGTCCCCCCGCCGGGCATCGGCGGACAGGTCCACGTACGCCGTCGTGCCGCTGAGGCGCGCGCCGCGGACCGTGGTCGTCCGCGGCCACAGCGAGGTGTAGTCGCCGTCGACGGGCTTCTCGGTCAGCATCGCCGTGACGGCGTCGCGGATGACGCCGGTGGTGGCGGACCGGCGGTGTTGCTCGCGGTACAGCCGGGGACCGCGCCCGTCGTCGTGCAGGTAGTACACCGTGCGCAGCGCCGTGGCCCGGGGCGGCTGAGCCGAAGGGGACGGCGCCGAGGAAGGAGACGGACTCGGGGACGGGGCCACAGACAGCGCAGGCGCGGGGGTGCGTACGGCGGCGGGAGCCGAGACGCTGCCGGCGCAGCCGGCCGCGAGCGGTACGAGCAGGAGCGGGACGAGGATGCGCACGGCAGGCCTCCGATGGTGGATGGGCACCAGGAAGACGCGTACGGGGTGCTGCCGGTTGTCCGGCGAATGCGCCACACTCGGATCATGGCGTACCCGACGAAGCTGCTGGCGGAGGACGAGCGGCTCGTCCTCGACCTCCACCCGCACTGGAAGGCGCTCATCACGCCGGTCATCACCCTGGTCCTGGTGCTCGGCATCGGCGGCTTCGTCGCGGCGCGGATCCCCGAGGGAGACCGGCAGGGGCTGCTCCGGCTGCTCGTCCTCGTCGTCGCGCTGGCGCTGCTCGCCGCGTACGCCGTGCGGCCGTTCCTGCGCTGGATCACGACCCACTTCGTCATCACCGACCGGCGGGTCCTCGTCCGCAGCGGGGTGCTGTCGCGCAACGGGCGGGACGTCCCGCTGTCGCGCATCAACGACATCACCTTCAGCCACACGTTCCTGGAGCGGCTGCTCGGCTGCGGCACGCTCGTCGTCGAGTCGGCCGGCGAGCGGGGGCAGGTGACCCTGTCCGACGTGCCGAAGGTGGAGCGCGTGCAGCGACAGCTGTACGACCTGGTCGAGCACACCGACGAGCGGCTGCGGGGACCCGTCAGGGAGGCGTGACGTCCGGTCGCACGACCTCGCCGTCCACCACGCGGCCCGGGTCGAACGGCGGCCAGTCGCCCTGCGGGGGCCGGATCGCGTTGTAGTGGTCCATCTGCCGGCGCGCCCCCGCCTGCTCGCCCGGCCCGCCGGCGTTGACGCCGATGCCGGCCAGCACCGCGACGGCACCGGCACCCAGGCAGACGATCCCGGCAGCGGCGCCGGGCGGCATGACGAACGCCGAGGTGAGGAACGCGACGACCGCGGCGGCGCGGATCGAGAAGTAGGTGACCTGCCGCCGCCGCACGCTCACAGTCGGACGGTACGCCGGTCCTAGGCTCCGCACATGATCAGCGACGATCTCGAGACCGCGCTGCTGGGCTCGCCCTGCCGGTTCGACCGGGACGAGGTCGCGCGCCAGGTCGGCGTCGAGGTCGACGAGGCCAGCGCAGTGTGGGCGGCGATGGGCTTCGCGGAGGTGCCGCCCGGGGAGCCCGCGTTCACCGAACGTGACGTCGCGGCACTGTGTACGGCACTGGCGCTGCGCGACAGCGGCGTCGTCGACCCGGACACGCTGCTGGTCCTCGCCCGCGCGATGGGGCAGGGGCTGGCCCGGCTCGCCGAGGCGCAGGTCGAGGTGTTCCGCGGGCAGGCAGTCGACCTGACGCCGGACGAGGCGCACGCGGCCGCGATCACCGGCGCGAGGGAGGTCCTGCCCCAGCTCGAGGAGCTGGTCGTGCACGTGTGGCGGCGGCAGTTCGCCGCTGCGACGGAGCGCTCGTTCGCGGCGCTGCTGTCCGACGGGCACCCGGTGCTGGCGGTCGGGTTCGTGGACCTGGTGGGCTTCACGCAGACGTCCCGTACGACCGACGCCGGAGACCTGCAGCGGCTGCTGGAGCGGTTCGAACGCGAGACGTCGCTGCGGGTGACCTCCTGCGGGGGCCGGGTCGTGAAGACGCTCGGGGATGCGGTCCTGTACGTCGCGGAAAGCGTCACGGGGGCGGCCGAGGTGGCGATCGCGACGGTCGAGGCGCACGAGCGGGACCAGTCGCTGCCGGAGGTCCGCGCCGGCCTCGCGATGGGGCCGGTCCTGACGCGACTCGGCGACGTGTTCGGCGAGCCCGTCAACCTCGCGAGCCGCCTGACCTCCGAGGCGAGGCCGAGCTCGGTGCTGGTCGACCGCGGCGTCGCGGAGGCGCTCGACGGCTCCACCGCCTTCCGGCTGGTACGGCTGCAGCAGCGCGCGGTGCGGGGCTACCGGGCGCTGCGTCCGCACGTCCTGCGCCGCGCATAGCCTGGTCACCATGAGCGACCTGCCCAGCTCGATCAGCCTGCGTGAGGTCGGTCCGCGGGACGGCCTGCAGAACGAGGCTCCCGTACCGACGTCCGCCAAGGTCGCGCTCATCGATGCGCTGTCGCGTACCGGCGTCGGCCGCATCGAGGCCGTGTCGTTCGTGCACCCGAAGGCGATCCCGTCGATGGCCGACGCCGCCGAGGTGTGGGCGGCCGTGGAGCGGTCGGCGGACGTCCGGTACTCCGCGCTCGTGCCGAACCTGCGGGGGGCGCAGCGCGCGCTCGACGCCGGCTTCCGCGAGATCGAGGTGGTGGTCTCCGCCTCGGACACGCACAACCGCAAGAACGTCAACCGCAGCACGGAGGAGTCGCTCGACGACATCGCCCTGCTGCTGCAGGCCGCGCACGACGTCGGCGCCACCTGCCAGGTGATCGTCTCCACCGCGTTCGGCTGCCCGTACGAGGGCGAGGTCCCCGTCTCGCGGGTGCTCGACGTCGCCCGGCGCGCGCTCGCAGACGGCGCCGACGGCATCTCGTACGGCGACACCACCGGCATGGCCACCCCCGGCCGCGTCACCGCCCTCGTCGGCGAGACGCGGATGGCCCTGCCGGATGCTTCGCTGAACCTGCACTTCCACAACACCCGCGGCACCGGGCTGGCGAATGTGCTCGCGGCGCTGCAGCTGGGCGTCGTGGACTACGACGCCTCCGTTGGCGGCCTCGGCGGCTGCCCGTACGCGCCCGGCGCCACGGGCAACGTCTGCACCGAGGACCTCGTGCACATGGTCGAGGACATGGGCGTCGACACGGGCGTCGATCTCGACGCACTGCTCGACGCAGCCCGCGAGGCGGAGCGGCTCGTCGGCCGGACCCTGCCCTCGCAGGTGCTCCGTGCAGGACCCCGGACTCACCTCACCCCCCTGACCTAGGAGCTCTTCATGTCGCTGCACGACCTGCCCGTCCAGACCCTGCAGGGTGAGGACACGACGCTCGGCGCCGTCACCGGCGGCGGGGCCGCGCTGCTGGTGAACGTCGCGTCGAAGTGCGGACTGACGCCGCAGTACGCCGCGCTGGAGGCGCTCCACGAGCAGTACGCCGACCGGGGGTTCACCGTCGTCGGGGTGCCGTGCAACCAGTTCCACGGCCAGGAGCCGGGTTCGGCCGCGGAGATCGCGGAGTTCTGCTCCTCGACGTACGGCGTGACGTTCCCGATGCTGGCGAAGGTCGACGTGAACGGCCCTGGTCGCGCGCCGCTGTTCGACGCGCTGACAGCAGTGCCCGACGCCGAGGGCGAGGCCGGCGACGTGAAGTGGAACTTCGAGAAGTGGCTGGTCTCCAAGGACGGCGAGGTCGTGGCGCGGTTCCGGCCGCTGACCGCGCCGTCGGACCCGGAGCTGCGCGCGGCGGTCGAGCAGGTCCTGTAGCGCGTGCGTGGGTCGGCCGGCGCGACCGCTGCCAGGTGGCCGTCGTTAGAGGACGTAGCCAGCGATCAGCTGGCTGAGCTGCCTGACGTTCGATCGGCCTTTGAACTCCAGCCGCACCTTCCCGAGGCCGCTGAACCAGAGATCCAGCTCCGCGTCCAGGTCGAACGTGCCGGCTGTCTCGACGCTGAACGCCTGAATCTTCGAGTACGGGAGGCTCGTGAAGTCCTTCTTCTTCCCGGTCATGCCTTGGACGTTGACCGCGATAAGGCGCTTGTCCGTGAAGACGACGTAGTCACGCATCGCCTTGTACGCCTGAAGGACCTGCTCGTTCGGGACGAGAAGCTCAGCGACGCCTTCACCGACTTCCTTCACGTCGACCGGGCTCAGCTTCACGAACGAGCCGTTGGCAAAATCGATCATCCGTGTGTCTCCGGGAGTCGGTGCAGCGGGGCAGGGAGAGGACTGGTCTACAGCCCGGCCTGGTCGACGCCGTAGGTCGCCTGCGCGCGTGTGTAGCCCTCGAACATCAGCTGCGAGATCAGGCCGGACCGAGAGAAGGACGTCATCTCCAGGTAGTTCTCGGCAGCGCGAGCCGCCTGGGTCTTCCAGTCGGCCTGCTGGTCGTCGACCCCGTAGGTCGCGTCGGCAGGTGAGTACCCCTCGAACCTCAGCTGCTTGATCAGGCCAGAGCGGGAGAACGGCGTCATGTCCAGGTAGTTCTCCGCGGACCGGCTGGCGTTCCTCATCCCGGGCGTGATCGCTGCCTCACGCGCAGCGGCGGCCTTCTCGGCTGCCTCCTTCGCGTCGGCTGCCTTTTTCTCCGCGGCCGCTTTTGCGTCGGCTGCCTTCTTCTCCGCCGCTTCCTTGGCGGCTGCCGCCTTGTCGGCGGCGGCCTTCATGGCGGCCTCCTTGGCGGCCGTGGGCTTGTCCGCGGCAGCCTTGTCCGCGGCAGCCTTGGCTTCCGTCGCCTTCTCGGCAGCGGTCTTCTCGACGGGAGCCGCGTTCACCGGAGAGTCCGCTGAGCTCTTGGTGGCCGTGGTCGTGGTGTCGCCTCCGCCCGTGGCGGTGCCGAAGAGGGCCAGGGCCACGAAAGCCGCCGGGATGTACACGCGCTTCTTCTTCCAGAGCGGCTTTCCAGCAGCGGGCGTGGCGTCCAGGGGTACCTGCGGCTGGGTCATGGTGGCTTGTCCTTCGCTTCTGCGCTTATGGGGTACGGCAGAAGATGACCGGACGAACGCGACACGTCAGTGAAAACCGACTAGATGGTCCGAAATCACTACGCGTAGCCGAGGCTCGTGGTCTGCAGCGGCCAGTCGGTCCGCGTCGTCGAGCCACCCGCCGCCTCTCCGGCTGTGTACCGGTCTGATCGCCTGCCCAGCGCAGACCGCAGCTGAGTCAGGCGGTGTCGACCCAGCCGGTGTTGTTGAGCAGGCGGCCGTCTTTGAGGCGGATGGTCTTGCCGCCGACGTGGATGTCGTTGTGGGTGATCTCGCAGAACAGGACGGTGTCGGCGAGGGACGTGACCTGGTTGATGCTGTACGGCTCGGCGTGGTGCGGGATGAGCGGGTGGCCGGTGGGGTCGCCGCGGCTGCAGCCGGCGCCTTGGCAGATCCCGCCGGTCTCCAGGTGCTTGATCCGGCGTTCGTGGGG
>JBHENF010000170.1:0-14118 GCA_046262175.1 Mycobacteriales bacterium | reverse complement strand
CTTCCACTCCATCCTGACGGACCGCTCGTCGAACCCCGGCCCCCGCCGAGTCTTGTTGATCGTGATGCTCAGCAGGAGGTCGACGACCTGGCGTTGCACGGACACGTCAAGGCGGTCCCATGCTCCCTCTACGTCTGGTTGTCCTACCAGACCGTCGAGTACGTCGAGCCGGGGCTCAGGGGCAGGTACGCGGGACTCTGCCTGCTCCAAGCGCGCACGGAGCCGCCGCGTCTGTGTCAGGTATTGCTCGCGGGTGATCAGATCGTCAGCCTCGTCAGCGGCCACAGTCTCCAGCTTGGCCCGCAGCCGCTCCACCTCGGCGCGGGCGGCGACGACCTGCTGTGGCTCCTCCGCCGGGCGCAGCAGTGCCACCGCGTCCGGTAGGACCAGCCGCGCGCAGATCAGGCGACGCGCCAATGAGTCGACGCTCTCCTGGTTGCGGCTTACACACCCGGACGGGAAGCAGCGGTAGATGGTGGCTGCTATGCCCTTGTAGGGCTTGCCCTTGGCGCCGCGTACTGGCCCGTGACAGATGCCGCACCGGGCGATCCCAGACAAGAGGTAGGTACGGCCGTTGGAACCAGGGTTGGTCCGCCGCGCCGGGTCGGAGAGGAGGACACGCACCTGCTCGTAGGTGTCGGCGTCAAGGATCGGCTCCCAGAGCCCCTTCACGCCTTCCAGGACCCGGCCGTGGTGCTGTCGGAGTCCCGCGTTCCTGGGACGGATGAGCAGCGAGCGCACTGTGACGCCTGACCACTCGGTCCCGCTGGTGTTCCGGCTTCCCGTCGCGTTGAGCGCCCGCGCCACGGCCATGGCGCTGTTCCCAGCTAGCAGGAGCCGTGCTGCCGTGCGGACGTGTTCCGCCTCGTCCTCGTCCAGGGTCACGCGGTCGTCCTGCCAGCCGTAGGGACGGGTACCGCCGTGGTGCTTTCCGGCTGCCGCGTTGTGGGCCAGCTTTGACCTCACTCGGTCGCTCCGGTGCTCGCTCTCGTATCTGGCGAAGCCGCCGAGAACACGAGCGTTGAGCCGCCCAGCGGGCGTGGTCAGGTCCACCGCCCCGGACCGCACGGTCTCGATCTGGCAGCCGCTCTCCTCCACCAAATCGATGAAGCTCTCCAACTCCACGGGCGAGCGGTGAAGCCGGTCGGGGTGCCAGGCAACGATCCGGCGCACCTTCCCAGTACGGATGTCCTCCAAGAGTCGGAGGTATGCCGGACGTGGCCTGCCGGAGTAGGCGGACAGGTCGTTGTCCTCGTAGACCTCCACGCGCGTCCAACCCCGGCGCTCAGCAAGGGAGCGGCAATCCGCAAGCTGCCGAGCGACGCCGAGTCCTTCTCGTTCCGTGTCGCGCGAGATGCGAACGTACAACCCGGTTTTTTCCACGTCTCATACGCTACGTCAGATGCGTCAGCCCGGTGGTGCGGAAGTCCTCCCGCAGCGCCGGGTCCAGCCGGCTGACGTCGCCGACGACGAGCCCGGGAAGCAGCCCGCGCTCGGCGGCCGGCAACGGCGCGACAGCCGATCGGAGGCCGGCCCGCAGCGACCCGGCGGCCCGCTGCAGCACGGACGGCTGCGACAGGACCACCGGCGGCCCGCGGGCCGACAGGACGGCGGCCACGTCGTCCCCGCGCTCGGCCCGCCGCAGCCGCCCCTCGACGCGTACGTGCTGGCTCGGCAGCAGGCGGAGCCAGCCGTCGGCCGACGACAGGACCACCACGGGTGCACGCACCCGGATCGAGCGGCCGGCCGAGTCGACCCGCTCCACCCGTACCCGGGCCAGCACCAGGTCCCGTCCTGCGGATCCCGCCCGGTGCGGGTCGTCCAGCAGCACCGCCGTCAGCACGACCGCCGCGCCCTGCCTGCCCAGCGCGGTCAAGGGACCCGCCGTCCGCACCTGCGTCCGCGCCCCGACCGACACCAGTCCGGCCGCAGCGCACAGGCAGACGGCGACGACAACCCACTGCCGCCACGCGCCCGCGAGCGCGGCGACCAGCGCCAGCACGAGGCCCGCGACGAAGGCCACCGGCACCGGCAGGAGTCGGCCCTGCCACGCGGCCACCCACGCCGCCACCGCCGGCAGCGCCAGCCGCGCGTCGACCGGGCTCACACGGCGACCTTGGCCTTGACCTGGAGGTACTTGCTCTCGCCGATGCCCGGCACCTCGCGGAGCTGGTCGACGCTGGCAAAACGACCGTGCTCGGTCCGCCAGTCGAGGATTCGCCCGGCCAGCACCGGCCCGACGCCCGGCAGCTCGTCCAGCTGGTCGGCGGTCGCGGTGTTGAGGTCCAGCAGCCCGGGCGCTGCGCCAGCGGCACCAGGTGCACCAGCGGCGCCGGCCACCCCGACCAGCACCTGCTCGCCGTCGACGAGCCGGCGCGCGAGGTTGAGCAGCCCGATCGCGGCGGTGGCCCCGCCGGCCGCTCGTACCGCGTCGTCCACCCGGCTCCCCGCCGGCAACCGCACCAGTCCCGGCCGGCGGACCTTGCCCGCCACGGAGACGACCACCTCCCCCGTCGCCGGCGGCGAGGCACCCACCGGCACACCCGTGCGCTCGACGACCGGCGCCGCCACCTCGGCCGGCCGGGACCGCAGCACCGCGAAGCCGGCAAGGAGCGCCGCGACCAGCGCCACCACGGCCAGGACCAACACGCCGCGCCGCCCCGGGTCGAGCACCGGTGTCGTGCCGGCCCCGTCCTGCGCCGGGTCGACCACTGGCGCGGCTCCGGCCCCGTCCCGCTCCGGGTGGGAAACCGGAGCGACCACCTCCTCGTCCGGCTCCGGCGGCGGCACCCAGCCCGAGCGGACCACCGCTGTCAGCCGGGCGAGGGCTCCGGCGGTCTGCTCAGGTGGGACGCGGCGGTGAAGCACGAGGCGACGCTAGGAACGGGAGGAACGCCACGGCGCTGGCAGCCCCAGCCTGTGGACGTCGACCCTGGATGTGGACTCAGCCGCGCGCCAGCCGTCGGACGAAGTTCGCCTGGTGCCGCGCCACCACGACCAGCGCGAGGAGCGCCGCCCACACCACGTCCTCCCGTACCAGCGCCGCGACCACCAGCACCGACAGCGCCGCGCACACCGACGCGAGCGCGATCCACCGCGATGCGGCCAGGACCGCGGCCCACACCAGCAGCACCAGCAACGCCCACAGCGGGTGCACGCCGAGGATCGCCCCCAGCGCCGTCGCGACGCCCTTGCCCCCGCGCCCGCGAAGGAAGGGCGACGTAACGTGCCCGAGCACGGCCGCGAGCCCCGACACCAGCCCAGACCGGTGGTCCACAGCCCCGAACGCGGCCGCCGGCAGCAGGCCCTTCAGCACGTCCAGCAGCGCCACCACGATGCCGACCCGACGACCGAGCGCCCGCCCCGCATTGGACGCGCCCGGGTTGCCGGACCCGACGCCGCGCAGGTCGATGCCGGCCCGCCGAGCGGCCAGCGTTGCCGGCGACAGCGCACCGACGAGGTAGCCGACCACCAGCGCAACCAGGATCACCGCCGCGACACCACGACCCCGAGCAGCCCCGGACCCACGTGCGCGCCGACGACGGCACCCACCTCCGACACCTGCAGCCTGCCCAGCGCGGGGAGGCGCTCGCGAAGCCGTGCGGCCAGCGCCGCAGCCTTCTCGGCCGCCGCGAGATGGTGCACGGCCACATCGACCGGTCCGGCACCGGCCCGCTCGACCGCGAGCTGCTCGAGCCGGGCAAGCGCCTTCGACGCCGTACGGACCTTCTCGAGCGGGGCGATGCGGCCGTTGACCACGTGCAGCAGCGGCTTCACGGACAGGGCGGTGCCGACCAGCGCGGCGGCCGCACCGATCCGGCCGCCGCGGCGCAGGTGCTCGAGGGTGTCGACGTAGAACAGGGTCGCCGTGTCGGCGCCTGCCGCGGCCGCCTCCACCTCGTCGGCGGCGCCACCCGCTGACGCGACGGACGCGGCCGCGAGAACGGCGAACCCGAGACCCATCGCGATCGTGCCGCTGTCGACGACACGCACCTCGATCCCTTCTCCGAGGACGTCGGCAGCAGCGGCCCGCGCCGCGTCCACCGTGCCGGACAGTCCGGCCGCCAGGTGCACCGACACGACGCATGCCGAGCCCGCGGAGCGGTAGGCCGCGGCGAACTCCATCGGCGTCGGCCGCGACGTCGACACCTGCATGCGCCGTTCGGCCAAGGCCGCGGCAACCTCCGCCGGCTGCACGTCGACGCCCTCGGCCCCCGTGCGCAGCCCCAGCACGACGTGCAGCGGCACGACGCTGATGCCGTGCTCCGCTGCGACGCCGGGCGGGAGGTACGCCGTGCTGTCGGTGACGACTGCGACGTCCATGCCGCCGACCCTACGCAGGGACGACGTTGACCAGCTTCGGTGCCCGTACGACGACCGTTCGCACATCGGCGCCGCCCAGTGCGCGCACCACCGCGTCGGACGACAGCGCCAGTGCGCGCAGCTCCTCCTCCGCGATGTCGGGCGGCACCTCGAGCCGCTCGCGGACCTTGCCCGCCACCTGCACGACGCACGTGACCGTCTCGTCGACGAGCAGCGCGGGATCCGCGGTCGGCCACAGCGAGGCATGCACCGAGTCGCCGCTCTCGACGTCATGCCCCAGCCGGGACCACACCTCCTCGGCTGCGTACGGGGCGTAGCAGGACAGCATCGTCGCCAGCGCCTCCACGCCGTCCCGCAGCGATGCCGGGCCGGCTGCTCCCGCATCAAAAGCCTTGCGCAGCAGGGACGTCAGCTCCATGAACCGCGCGATCGCGACGTTCAGCCGGTGCGCCTCGACCAGCCGGGTGCACTCGTCCACGCTCTTCGCGACTGCCTTGTCGACCGCATCGTCACGGTCAGCGCCCGAGAGGCTGCCGACGTCCGTCGCCAGGCGCAGCACCCGGGCCAGGTACTTGACCGAGCCCGTCGGCGACACGTCCGCCCAGTCCACGTCGTCCTCCGGCGGGCCTGCGAACAGCATCGTCAACCGCACGGCGTCGACGCCGTACGACGCCAGCTCCTCGCCCAGGTTGACCAGGTTGCCGGTCGACTTGCTCATGGCCGAGCCGTTCAGGATCACCTGCCCCTGGTTCAGCAGCGCACTGAACGGCTCCTCGAAGTCCACCATCCCCATGTCGTGCAGCACCTTCGTGAAGAAGCGGCTGTACAGCAGGTGCAGGATCGCGTGCTCGACCCCGCCGACGTACTGCGCCACCGGCATCCACCGCCGGACGGCGTCCGGGTCGAACGGGCCGTCCTCGTAGTCCGGCGAGCAGTAGCGCAGGAAGTACCAGGACGAGTCGACGAACGTATCCATGGTGTCGGTGTCGCGCTCGGCCGCGCCTCCGCAGGACGGACACGGCACCTCGACCCAGGCCCGGTTCGACGCCAGCGGCGACTGGCCCTTCGGCTGCAGGTCAGCGCCCTTCATGTCCGAGGGCAGCCGGACCGGCAGCTGGTCGTCCGGCACCGCCACCTCGCCGCAGTCGCCGCAGTGGACGATCGGGATCGGCGCGCCCCAGAAGCGCTGCCGGGACAGCAGCCAGTCGCGCAGCCGGAAGTTGATGGCGCCCTTGCCGCCGCCACGCGCTTCCAGGTCGGCGACGACCTGCTCGATCGCCTCCGCCTTCGCCAGCCCGTCGTACGGGCCGCTGTTGACCAGCACCCCGTCGCCCGCCGTCGCGACGCCGGACACGGCCGGGTCGTCCTCGCCGGTGGCCACGACGACGCGCACCGGCAGCCCGAACGCGCGGGCGAAGTCGAGGTCGCGCTGGTCGTGCGCCGGCACGGCCATGATCGCGCCGGTGCCGTAGTCGGCCAGCACGTAGTCCGCGGCGTACACCGGCATCTGCTCGCCGGTCAGGGGGTTGATCGCGGTGACGCCCAGATCGACGCCCGTCTTCTCGCGGTCCGTCGACTGCCGGTCGATGTCCGACAGCCTGCGGACCTGTTCGCGGTACGCCTCGAAGGCCTCGCGCTGGGACGGCGCGCACAGCTCGTCGGCCAGCGCCGCGTCCGCCGCCACCACGAAGAAGGTCGCGCCGTACAGCGTGTCCGGCCGGGTCGTGAAGACCGTGACCGTGCGATCGCCCACCTGGAAATCCACGTGCGCGCCCTTGGACCGGCCGATCCAGTTCTTCTGCATCAGCAGGACCTTCGAGGGCCACGTGCCCTCCAGCCGCTGCATGTCGTCCAGCAGCCGGTCCGCGTACTGCGTGATCTTGAAGTACCACTGGGTCAGCTCGCGCTTGGTGACCTCGGCTCCGCAGCGCTCGCACTTCCCGCCGACGACCTGCTCGTTGGCCAGCACCGTCTGGTCCTGCGGGCACCAGTTGACGGCGCTCTTCTTGCGGTAGGCCAGGCCGCGCTCGCGGAAGCGCAGGAACAGCCACTGCGTCCAGCGGTAGTAGTCGGGGTCGGAGGTGTGCAACCGGGTCGACCAGTCGAAGCTGACGCCGTAGCGGCGGAACGCCTCTGACTGCGTCGCGATGTTCGCGTACGTCCACGTCGCCGGGTGCTCACCGCGCTTGATGGCGGCGTTCTCCGCCGGCAGCCCGAAGGAGTCCCAGCCGACCGGGTGCAGGACGTCGTACCCGCGGCGCATCCAGTAGCGGGCGATGACGTCGCCGATGCCGAACGCCTCCGCGTGGCCCATGTGCAGGTCGCCGCTGGGGTAGCTGAACATGTCGACGACGTACTTCTTCTCGGCGCCCTCCCGCACGCCCGCGCGGTTCAGGTCGAGCCGGTCCCACACCGGCAGCCACCGGTCCTGCACGGCGTGCGGGTCGTACACCTCACGGGCGTCTGGCTCGGTCATCGCTGCGTCTCCTGTCCTTCCCGGGTCCGAAAATGGAAGAAGCCCCCGTGGTCACGAGGGCGCCGCACTGACATGACTCGTCGTCAGCGCGGCCCGGGAAGGAGCAGGAACGTCATGGCGGCATCGTACGCGCGCCGCGGCCGCCGCGGAAACGTGTTCCGGGGCAGCCGCCTACCTGCGCTAGTAGGTGACGGTGCTGACGTAGATGTCCGTGTCGCCGAAGGTGGCGGCACAGTCCCTGCCGGGTGCCGGCTTGCTCGCCGTGGTGCCGGCATCGAGCGCGTGCTGGTAGCTGTCGACCGCAGGGCAGCCTGAGCCGTTGCGCGCATCCGTGTAGATGAAGTCGGCCCGGTTGTTGCTGCTGGTCATCGTGTTGTAGTCGCCCCAGAACTGGCGGGCCAGGTTGTTCTGCGCACTGGCGGCCGGGTCACTGAGGGCGCTGACCCGGACCGGCGCGCTCCACCGGCCGCCGACAGGCAGCGCCGCGTACCAGGAGGCAACCCGCGCGGTCCCGGTGCCGTAGGTGGTCGGGGAAGGCTGTTGCTGCGCCTGCCAGCCGAGGTCGACGCGCCCGTTCGGCGCCACGTCGAGCGCAGGGAAGAAGTCGTACCCCTCCGCGCTGGTGCTGACCGTGCGCCGGGTCCAGGTGGTGAGGGCGCTGGTGCCGCTGGCGACGACGACGTCGGAGTCGATGCCGTTGCGGTTGGTCCAGCCGACGTGGATCCCGTAAGGGGCCTTCGCCTGCTGCACTGCGAGGGTCGGGAAGCTGCTCGTGCGGAAGTTCGAGCCAGGGATGGGGTCGGCGAGGTCGGTCACTGTTCCGACGACCTTCGGCTTGCTGAAGGTGACGCCCCCGTCGCGGCTCACGGCGATCACCTGCACGCTCTGGCCGTTGATGCTGTCCTCCCACGCCACGTAGACCGCGCCGTCCTGCCCCGTCCGCACCACCGAGCCCTGCCGGCCGCCCTGCTTGCCGTTGTTGTAGGCGGACGAGAGCTGGTTCGGGTTGGACCAGGTCCGGCCGCCGTTCTTGCTGAAGACGACGTTGATCGGCTCCGCGCCGGCGCCGCGGAACTGCGTCCACGTCATGTACAGGCGCCCGAAGTACGGGGACACGGGATTGCGGTCCGCCCAGAGTGACTCCTTGTCGTTGAACAGTGTCCCGTGCCCGTCTGCCGCCACGACGGGCGCCGACCAGCTGAGGCCGTCGTCCGTCGACCGGCTGACCGTCAGCAGCTCCGGGATCTGCTGGCCCTGCTGCTGCCCGGCGACATAGCTGGCAAGGCTGGCGTAGTAGGCCGTGTACGAGGTCTTGCTGAACGTCCCGGCACGCCAGGTGGGGCCGTAGGCGAGCACCGGGTCACCATCGCTGATCAGGTCGGTGCGGGCCGTCTCCCCCGACGCGAGCTGCGCGCTGCCGACGGGGTCGCTGAACCCCGGCAGCAGCCCGCGGTTGGTCCAGCTGCGACCGTTCGCAGAGGTGTAGATCGGCGTGGTCCCGACGCCGGGGAAGAAGGAGCAGTCGCTGGGGAGCGCGGTCGTCCCGCGCATGCCCCCCGGGCCGCACGCCGGTTGCCGCTGCTCGTCGTTCGAGCCTGCGACGAACGCGCCGGTCACGGGGTTGCGCGCGATCGTCGGCTCGTTCTGCTTGTTCGTCGGGAAGCGGACGCCCTGGCTCACCGCGTACGCCGCGTTCACCTGCGGACTGTTCGCCTGGCTCCCGGTGGTACCGGTCGCACCCGCGGCACCACCTGCGAGCAGGGCGAGCGCGGGAAGGGTTGTCGCTGCCACGACGAGCGCGGCCTTGCCGTTGCGGGCGATCCTCATCCAGGGTCCTCTGTCGGCGGGGAGCGCAACGTACGCCTCGTTAATCAGCGAGGGAAGCACCTCCGCAGCGCCGTAGTGTTGCGGGCGTGGCGACGGCGACCGTGATCGACGCCGCGCAGACGCGCGACTCCCCGTGGCGCAGCGCGACCCCGGAGCAGCGGACCCGCCGAACCAGGCTGCTGCTGCTCGTCGGGGTGCTCTTTGTCGGCGTCGCTGCCGTCTTCGGCTTCCCGACCGGGCGCGAGGTCATCACCGGCTGGGTGCTGCTGTTCCTCTACGCGGCCTGCGCCGGCCAGGTCGGCGTCTGGTGGCGCGTGGTCGTGCGCGACTGGCTGCCGTTGATCGGCGTGCTGTTCCTGTACGACTTCCTGCGCGGATCGGCCGAGCACGTCGGCGCGCGGCTGGCCGACCTGCCGACGCTGCAGGCGGACAGGCTCAACCCGGCGTTCACCGCGAAGGCGCACGTCACCGAGATGATTCGCTTCGACGACTGGCTGTTCGGCGGCCACGTGCCGACGGTGTGGCTGCAGCAGCACTTCTACGACCCGGGCGTCGTGCACTGGTACGACGCGGTTGCTGTGCCCGTCTACTTCTCGCACTTCGTCGTGTCGCTCGGTGTGGCGATCGTCCTGTGGGCGCTGAGCTACCAGGTCTACCGGCGCTACGTCTGGACGCTGGTCACGCTCACCGTCATCACGCTGGCGACGTACGCGCTGTTCCCGGCGGCGCCGCCGTGGATGGCTGGGCTCAACGGCGCGCTGCCGGACGTGGCCCGGGTGGCATCGGAGACGCTGCAGGCCATGGGCGGGCACACCGTCAACAGCGCCGTCGAACGCGGCGCCGCGTACTCCAACCGGGTTGCCGCCATGCCGTCGCTGCACGCCGGGGTGCCGGCGATGCTGCTCGCGTTCTTCTGGCCGTCGGTGCGGCCGCTGGCCCGGCTCGGGCTGGCCCTGTACGCGGTGGCGATGGCCGCGTCCCTCGTCTACGGCGGCGAGCACTACGTCGCCGATGTCCTCGCGGGCTGGCTGTACGCGGTGGCCACGGTGCTGGCCGTGCGCTGGTGGTTCTCGCGCAGCAACGCCGAGAGCCCCTCCCCCGAAGGGGAAGGGCTCTCGATCGGCGCGCGTTAGCGGCGTGCGTTCTGCCGGCTCTGCTTCTCCGTCTCGGCCAGCTGGGCGAGACGCTCGGCCTTGCGTCGCTCGGCGTCGGCCGTCTTCTTCTCCTGCACGGCGTCGGTGAGCTGCGCGGTGGGCGCGGCGGTGCGGGCGCGCTCGGTGGCGTCGATACGGGACTCCTGCGCGTCGAGCTGGGACGTCACGGCCTGCACCTTGGCCTGGGTCTGCGCCTGGACACGGGACTTCTCCGCGTCGAGCTTCGACTTCGCCTCGCGGCGGGCCTTGGCCTTGTCGGCCTGCTCCTCCTGCAGCGCCTGCTGCACGCCCTCCCGCTGCTGCTGCTTGGCCTGCTCACGGGTGCGCTCGGCCTTCTTGCTGCCCTCGCGCAGCGTTGCCTCGGCGGCGGCCTTGCGCTGCTCGGCCACCTCCTCCAGCTCTACGGCCTTGCCGAGCACCTCGGAGCGGCGGCGCAACACGCGACCGCGGTTGCTCAGGTCCTCGTTGGCCAGCAGGGAGCCTGCCTTCTCGTCGAGGCTGCCGAGCGCCTTCTCGAACCCGAGCCGGAGCTTGGAGTCGTCGTCGAGGAAGCGCACGACGACCTGCGACTGCAGGAGCGTCGCCGGAAAGCGCAGCGCCTTGTACTCAAGAGCCGCGACGGTCCGCGGCACGGTAAGGACGTTCATAGTGGTCTCCTCGTGGATCAGCTGGTGGGGATGTCGGCTTCTGCGGCCAGGCGATCGGCCTCGGCGCGCGCGCGGGCGGCGGCCTGCTCAGCCACCTCGGCGCGTGCAGCCTCCTGCTCACGGTCGCGGCGAGCCGCGGCCTCCTGCTGCTCGGCCTGGGTGAGCTGGGCCTGCGTACGCGCCTGCGTGCGCTTGAGCTCGTCCTCGGCCTCGAGCTCGGCCTGGCGCTCGGCGACGACCTCGTCGCGACGTACCTGCGCCTCGGCGACCTGCTCCTGGACCTCGGCCTGGAGGACGGTCGCCTCGAGTCGGACCTCGGCGGACGCCTCTACAGCGTCGCGCTGGCGGTCTGCGGCCTGCTGCTCCGCGGCGAGCTTGGCCGCTGCCTCCTTGGCCTCGACGTCGGCGACGGCGTCACGGGCGCTGGCGTCCTTGCGGGCCTGCGCCTCGGCCTGCTGCAGCTGCCCCTCGGCAGCGAGCGAGTCGTTGCCGAGTACGGCGCCGGCGACCTCCTTGGCCTTGCCGGTCAGAGATCCGAGCAGTCCCTTGCGTGCCTCATCGGCGGGGCTGACGTCGACCATGTGGTTTCACTCCTGGTGTCTGTTTGGTGTGTCCCGTCTGGTCTGCCCCGTGCTTGCTGGAGCAAGCACCTTCGGGTCGCCCAGCCCTGTGACATCGGTCTCGCTCCGGCCCCCGCTACGGTCGGCGGATGCGGGTGTTCGTGTCGAGCGACATGGAAGGCACCGCCGGCGTCGTCGACTGGGAGCAGTGCCGGGGACCCGGGGCCGAGTACGCGTACTACTGCGGACTGCTGCAGGCAGAGGTCAACGCCGCGATCGAGGGCGCTGTCGAGGGCGGCGCGACCGAGTTCCTCGTGAACGACTCGCACGGGCTGATGCGCAACCTCCACCCGGACCGGCTCTCGGCGCGGGCGCGCTACCTGTCCGGCCGGCACAAGCCGATGTACATGATGGAGGGGCTGGACGGCTCGTTCGCCGCCGTCTTCTTCGTCTCGTACCACGGCTCGATGTCGAGCGAGGCATCCGCGCTGTCGCACACCTACAACCCGCGCGCGATCGCCGATGTCCGCCTCAACGGGCAGGTGACGGGCGAGGGTGGGATCAACGCCCTGGTGGCGCAGGCGTACGGCGTGCCGGTGGTGCTCGTCACCGGCGACGACACGACGGCGGACGAGACGTCCCGCTTCTGCCCCGGGATCGTGACCGCGGTCGTGAAGCGCTCCGTCACCCGCTTCGCCGCAGACAGCCTGCACCCGGAGGAGGCGCGCGACGTGATCCGCGACGCTGCCCGCCGCGCCATGACCGCCGAGGTGGCCGTACCGGCGCTGGAGCTGCCGGCCACCCTCGAGGTCCGCTTCCTCAACGGTGACTTCGCCGAGATGGCGACCTGGATCCGCGGCGTCGAGCGCATCGACCCCAAGACGGTCAGGATGACCGACGACGACCCGGTCCGGCTGTACCGGACGTTCGTCACGGCGATCGCCCTGACGCGCAGCATCGTCGAATGACGTACGTCGTCGTCAGCGGCTCGCCCGGCAGCGGCAAGACGACGCTGGCCGGCGAGCTCGCGCCGGCGCTGGGCCTGCCGTTGCTGGCGAAGGACACCATCAAGCGCGGGTTCGAGCAGGTGCTCGACGTGCCGGACGTACCGACGTCCCGCCACGTCGGACGCGCCTCGGTCACCGCGCTCCTCGCGGTCGCTGCAGCCAACCCCGCCGGCGCAGTGCTGGAGTCGGCATGGCACCGCAGCCGCGCGTCCGGTGAGCTGGCGGCGCTGCCCGGGCCGGTCGTCGAGGTCTTCTGCCGCTGCCCGCGCGAGGTGAGCCTGGGGCGGTACCGCGACCGGCAGACGCGGCACGACCGCCACCTGGACGCGCTGCGGGTCGACGACGAGCTGTGGAACGACGAGGTCGCCGAGCCCGTCGCCGGCGGCTGGCCGGTGCTCGAGGTGGACACCCGGCAGCCCGTCGACGTGCCGGCCCTGGTCGACCTGCTCGACGAGCACCTGCGATGAGGGCGCTCGTGTTCGAGCGCTTCGCCGGCCCGCTAGAGGTCCAGCAGGTGCCGGACCCGACACCGTCGCCGGACGGCGTGGTCGTACGGGTGGGTGCGACCGGGATCTGCCGCAGCGACTGGCACGGCTGGCAAGGGCACGACCGCGACATCGTGCTGCCGCACGTCCCGGGGCACGAGCTGGCGGGCACGATCGAGGCGGTCGGCGCCGATGTACGGAGCTGGCAGGTCGGCGACCGCGTGACGGTGCCGTTCGTCTGCGCCTGCGGGCGGTGCGCGCAGTGCGCCAGCGGCAACGCCCAGGTCTGCGAGCACCAGACGCAGCCCGGGTTCACCCACTGGGGCTCGTTCGCGGAGCTCGTAGCGCTGAGGGCAGCGGACGTGAACCTGGTCCGGCTCCCGCAGGAGATGACGTTCGCGACGGCGGCCTCGCTCGGCTGCCGCTACGCCACGGCGTTCCGGGCCGTCGTGCAGCAGGGCCGGGCGCGCCCGGGCGAGTGGGTGGCCGTCCACGGCTGCGGCGGCGTCGGGCTCTCCGCTGTGCAGGTCGCCGTCGCCGCGGGTGCCCGGGTCTTGGCGGTCGATGTGTCCGCGGGTGCGCTCGGGCTGGCGCTGGAGCTGGGCGCCGAGCACGCCGTCGACGGGTCCGACGTCGACGTGCCCTCGGCGGTACGGGAGGTCACCGGCGGTGGGGCGCACCTGTCGCTCGACGCGCTCGGCAGCCCAGGGACCTGCGTGGGGTCGGTGCTGTCCCTACGTCCGCGCGGACGACACGTGCAGGTGGGCCTGCTGCCACCGGAGCAGGGCCGGCCGCTGGTGCCGATGGAGCGCGTCATCGCCTTGGAGCTGGAGCTGTACGGCAGCCACGGGATGGCCGCGCACTCCTACCCGGAGCTGCTGGCGCTGGTGACGCAGGGACGGCTCCGGCCGGACCTGCTGCTGACCCGGGAGCTCGGGCTGGACGAGGCGGGCGACGCCCTGCGGGAGGTCGGCCGTACGCCCGGCATCTCCGTCGTCACCCGCTTCTGAGCAGAGGCCGGCGACTCACAGCACCTTGACAGGTTCCGGCCGCCGGCTTCACAGGTAGCCCGCCCACCCTGGTTCTCATCCGCTCCGCTCCCTCTGGAGGAACCCATGCGCAAGAAGATCGCTGTCGTTGCACTGGCCGGAGGGCTCGGGCTCACCGGGGGCATGCTCATCGCCCCGCTAGGCGCGTCCGCAGAAGCGGGTACCGCGACCGGCGTCGGCGGCCGGCTCAGCGCGATCCGGGATGCCCTGAAGGGCCTGGTCGACGACAGGACCATCACCTCCGCGCAGGCCGACGCCGTCGCGAAGACGCTGAACGAAAAGCTCCTGCAGCGCGGTCCCGCCCGCCCGGGCCCCTTCGGCGGCCCGCGGGGCGGCGGTGCGCACCTGCACCCGAACGCCGTCGCCAACGCCCTCGGCATCACGGTGGACGAGCTGCGGACGCAGACGGAGGCGGGCAAGACGCTGGCCCAGATCGCGGCAGCCAAGAACATCAGCAAGGCCGCGCTCGTCGAGCGCCTGGTCGCTGCCGCGAAGGCCGACCTCGCGGAGAACGTGAAGGCGGGCCGGCTGACCCAGTCGCAGGCAGATGCCGTGTCGAAGAACCTCGCGACCCGGATCGGGGAGCGGGT
>JBHENF010000169.1:0-6959 GCA_046262175.1 Mycobacteriales bacterium | reverse complement strand
CGTCGTGGACGTCCGCTCGGCCCGTCGCCACGCCAGCAGCGCGGCGACCCCCGGGGAGGTGGCCGCGAACGGCTCGAGCCGCCAGGCCCTCGTGTCCGGCAGGTCCAGCCCGATGCGCGAGAGCAGCGCCTTCACCTGCGCCGGGTTGCGCAGGTCCACCGGCTCGCCCGGGAAGTGCCGCAGCACCTCGTGGTCCCGCGCCGCCCGGTGCGCCGCCTCGCCTGCTTGATCTGCCGGCCGCGGCCCGATCTCGGCCACCAGCTGCTGCTCGGCCACGTCCCGGTCGACGGGCAGCCCCTCGTGCTCGAGCTCGACAGCCAGCAGCGCGGCGGCAGATTCGGCGTACGCCGTCAGCACCCGCAGCGGTGGGTCCGCAGGCGCCGTCCGGGGGTCGGGCAGGGCGCGCAGGGCCTTCTCCTGCGCCGCCTGCACCTCGAGTGCGAGCCGGGCCAGCTCGACGGCGCGTGGCAGGTCGAGGTCGGCCAGCCACACCCGGCTGAGGTGGCCGTCCGGCGTGAGGACGGTGTCGCCGCCGGCCTCGAGCAGCGTCGGCGGCCCGGACACGTGTGGCGGCTCGGGCACGCCTTTCGCAGCCGCCCACACCGCCGGCGCGTCCTCGCGGCGCAGCCCGGAGACGAGCCGGGCGACCGCGCCGAGGTCCCAGCAGGCGCGCGGGCGCAGCCCGGCCGCGACCAGCGGTGCCGCCGTACCGCGTGCGGTCCACCACACCCACCGCGGGTCGTGCCGGGCCACGTCGCTGACGGCCGTCGCAGGGTCCCCGGCGGCCGCGGTCGACCCGCCGCTCCAGGCGAAGGCGGCACCGGCCGGCACCAGCACCACGGCGAGCAGGTCGCCGCGCTGCAGCCCGGCCTCGTCCAGCACAGCACCATCGTGCATGGCTGCCGCTGCGCCGGGAACGACCGCGGCATGACCGAACCCGACAGCGGCAAGACGCCCAGCGCGCCGGACGTGGACCAGCCGGACGGCGGTGCGCACACCGGCGAGGGTGAGCAGGCGGCAGCCGGCCGTACGCCGGACTCGCCCCGCATCGACGAGCCGGAGACGACCCCCTAGGGACGCAGCGTGATCAGGGCGTACGCGTGCCCCGTCGTGCTGCTTGGACCGATGCCGAGCGCGGATCCCTCGAACACGTAGTGGCCCGGCTCGAACGTGTCCGGGGCGAACGTGAGGCTGGTCCAGCTCGCGGACGACCCGGCGCCGGGAGAGAAGCCGAGGACGTCGCCGCCCACGCAGGCGTCGTTGCTCGCCGCGCGTACGCACAGGTCGACCGCGTCGGCCTGCTCGAGGTCGCCGCCGGTCCCGGCGCCGACGACGAGGTACTGCCGCGGGCGGACCTGCAGGTCGTCCGACCACTCGCTGTAGGTGGCCGCGCCGGCGTACCCGGTGCGCGTCACCGGGGTCGCGCTGCCGGACGCGCGCAGCCGGAGGTGGCGCGTGTCGCCCTTCAGCTGCAGGGTCGCGGTCTGGGCACCGGACCCCAGCAGGGTCAGCCGGTACCGGCCCGGGCCCAGGTGTGGGGTGCCCTCGGGGATCAGCCGGAGGGCGAGGGCGGTGTCGAAACCAGGGGCGTTCTGCAGGAGCACGCCTCCGGCAGGAGTGCCGTCGGAGCGCTGCACCGTCAGGCCGCCCACGGCGCCGTTGCCGCCGGGCAGCCGCGCGGCGCCGAACGGGTCCACGTCGAGGTCGACCCCGCCCTTGCCCACCACGAGCTGCGCGACCTGGCCGCCGCGACCCGTCACCGTGACCTGCCCCTGCGGGTCCGCGTGCGCCAGGGGCGCCGCCAGCACGACCAGCGCCGCGGCAGCCAGCAGCGCAGTCCGACGGCGTCCCATGTGTGGCAGGTTCGGCGTACGGAGCGGATCTCCTGCTCGGGGCGTGCCGTATCCCGCTCCGGTACACATATCGGACAGGACATCGACGAGGAGATACCCATGCAGCAGCTGAGCGGGTTGGACGCGGCCTTCCTGGCGATGGAGACGTCCGCGGTGTTCGGGCACGTGGGCAGCGTCTGCGTCATCGACCCGTCCACCGCGCCGGAGCCGCTGACGCTGGACCGACTGACCACGCTGATCGAGAACCGGCTGCACCTGATCCCGCCGTTCCGCCGCCGGCTGGTGGAGGTGCCGCTGGGCCTGGACCAGCCGTACTGGATCGAGGACCCGGGCTTCGACGTGGAGTACCACGTCCGCGAGCTCGCGCTCCCCGAGCCCGGTGACGACCGGCAGCTGGCCGAGCAGGCCGCGCGGCTGCACGCCCGGCCGCTCGACCGCCGGCGTCCGCTCTGGGAGCTGTACCTCATCCACGGGCTGCAGGGCGGCCGCAAGGCGATCTACACGAAGGTGCACCACGCGGCGATCGACGGCGTCTCCGGCAACGACATCCTCGCCGCGGTGCTGGACCTGTCGCCCGACGGCCGCGACGAGGGCGACATCCCGGAGTGGACGTGTGACAAGCAGCCGGGCAACGTGTCGATGCTCGCGCGCTCGGCCGTCTCGCTGACGAGCCACCCGGTCCGCGCAGCGCGCGTCTCGTACGGCCTCGTCCGGTCGCTGCCGGGACTCGCGGCGAGCCCCGGCCGGCCGAAGCTGCCGATCGTCGACCGCCTGCTGAAGCGGGACGCGAACGTCGTGCTCTCGTCGGCGGGGCTGCGCGCGCCGGCCACGCCGTTCAACAAGTCGGTCAGCCCGCACCGGCGTTGGGCCTTCATCAGCCTGCCGCTCGACGACGTCAAGCAGGTCAAGAACGTGCTCGGCACGACGGTCAACGACGTCGTCATGGCGCTGTCGGCGGGCGCGCTGCGGCGGTGGCTGCTCGACCACGACGCGCTCCCCGAGGCGCCGCTCGTCGCGGGCGTCCCGGTGTCGGTGCGTACGGAGGACCAGAAGGGTACCGGCGGCAATCGGGTGTCGAGCATGATCGCGCCCATCCCGACGAACCTCGCCGACGCGCGCGAGCGGCTGCAGGCCTGCCACGAAGCGATGCAGGCAGCGAAGGCGCAGCACGGCGCGCTCCCGGCGGACATGCTCGCCGACGTGGCGCAGTTCGCGATGCCGGCGCTCGCGGGGCAGGCGGCGCGGCTGGCCGCCCGGCTGCGGCTGGTCGAGCGCATCAACGCGTTCAACCTGATCATCAGCAACGTGCCGGGCCCGAACATCCCTCTCTACTACGCGGGCTGCCGGCTCGAGGCGTACTACCCGCTGTCGGCGATCGCCGACGGGCAGGGGCTGAACATCACCGTCATGAGCTACGGCGGGCAGCTGCACTTCGGCCTCATCGCCGACCGTCAGCTGGTGCCCGACCTGGACAAGATGGCGGGGTACCTGGCCGACGAGCTGGCCGAGTTGAAGAAGGCCGTCGCGTAGGAGCGCTCGGTCCTACGGGCCGAGGACTCGCGCCCGCTTGGTGCAGCGCTCGCGATCACGTCGACAAGCCCCCGTCCAGGGCTGCGCGCGCGGACGATCAGGTCGGGCTGTCTGCGCCTCGTACAAGGGCGTCGTGGCAACCCGACCTGATCGCGCACCGGATCCGGTTGCCGCGATCGGGCGCGGGAGCCGCGAGCCCGGTGCAAGGACATCCACCCGGACTGATCCCGCGTCCCATCAGCCCCACGCGTCACCGTGGTCACGAGGTGGATGTCCCGGCACCGCGCCCGGTCCGCACCCGGTCGCGCAGTCCGGTGGCGATGGGGTCGCGCGATCGGCCGCGCGATCGGTTGGCGCGATCAGGCCGCGCGCTCATGGTCGCGATCAGGTCGAAGAGGCGTCGTGCGTCGCTGAGCGGCGCTTCTTCTTCGACCTGATCGCGCGGCTGACGCGCGCTACCGGCGGCCGGTGTGCGGCATGAGCGCACCGTCCGGGATGACGCCCAGCCGGCCGGCCTGGTAGTCCTCGACCGCCTGCCGCAGCTCGTCGCGCGTGTTCATGACGAACGGGCCGTACTGCGCAATGGGCTCGCGGATCGGCTGCCCACCGAGCACCAGCACCTCCAGCGCAGGGGAGCGGCTCTCCTGCCGGGCGTTCGCCGCAACGCTGAGCCGGTCGCCTGCACCGAGCACGGCGAGCTGCCCGGTGCGGATCGGCCGCTGCTCGACGCCCACGGTGCCGGCGCCGGCGAGCACGTAGACCAGCGCGTTGAAGTCGGGCCGCCACGGCAGCGAGAGCTGCGCGCCGGCGGTCACCGTGGCGTGCACCAGGCTGATCGGCGTGTGCGTGGAGCCGGGCCCGCGAGCCCCGCCCACCTCGCCGGCGATGACGCGGATGAGTGACCCGGCGTCCTCCGAGGCGAGCAGCGTGACGTCGGCGCCCTCGAGGTTCTGGTACGCCGGCGCCGCAAACTTCTTCACCTTCGGCAGGTTGACCCACAGCTGGAAGCCGTGGAACAGGCCGCCGCTCATGACGAGCTCCTCCGGCGGGGTCTCGATGTGCAGGATCCCTGCGCCGGCGGTCATCCACTGCGTGCCGCCCTTCGAGATGATCCCGCCGCCGCCGTGCGAGTCCTGGTGCAGGAAGGTGCCGTCGAGCAGGTACGTCACCGTCTCGAAGCCGCGGTGCGGGTGCCACGAGGTGCCCTTGGGCTCGTACGGCGCGTACTCCACCTCGCCCATCTGGTCCATCATGATGAACGGGTCCAGGTCGCGGGCGTCGACGCCGGCGAACGCCATGCGGACCGGGAAGCCCTCGCCCTGCAGGCCGGACGGCGCCGTGGTGAGGGAGCGGACGGGGCGCTCGACGTCACCGAGGCCGGCTGCGGGCACGCGGGTCAGGGTGGTCGGGTCGGCGGTGACGGCGGGCATGACAGCCTCCTGGCTGGTTGAGAGTGCAACTACCTCTCGTACAACACTCCCGTGGCGCGGGCATTCCGGCAACTGGAAGACTCGCCGCATGCCAGTCACCGTCGAGCGCGAGGGCGCCGTCCTGCTCATCGGCGTCGACCGGGCGGCCAAGCGCAACGCCTGGGACCTCGAGACGATCGCCGGCGTCGGCGCGGCGTACGAGCAGCTCGGCGCGGACGAGTCCGTACGGGTGGGCGTCGTCTTCGGGCACGGCGACCACTTCTCGGCTGGGCTGGACCTCGCGCAGGTGCTGCCGGCGGTGCAGGAGCAGGGGCCGGCGGTCCTGAGCGGGACGAGCGCGTACGACCCGTTCGGCATCTGGGGCCCGCCGGTGCCGAAGCCCGTCGTGATGGCCGTGCAGGGCATCGCCTTCACCCTGTCGATCGAGCTGGCGCTGGCCTGCGACGTCGTGGTCGCCGCGGACGACGTGCGGTTCCGGCAGCTCGAGATCGGCCGCGGGATCATCCCGTTCGGCGGCGCGACGATCCGGGCGGTGACGCAGCTCGGCTGGGGCAACGCGATGCGCTTCCTGCTGACGGCAGAGGAGTTCGGCGCCGCCGACGCGCTGCGCATCGGGCTGGTGCAGGAGGTCGTGCCGGCCGGGCAGCAGCTGGCCAGGGCCGTCGAGCTCGCGCAGCTGATCGCCGCGCAGGCGCCGCTGGGAGTGCAGGGGACGCTGGCCAACGCCCGGGTCGCCGCATCGTCGGGGCATGGGGCCGCGGTGGAGCACCTGCGCGGGCTGCTGCCGGCCTTGTTGGCGTCAGAGGACGCGGCGGAGGGCGTGGCCAGCTTCGTGGAGCGCCGGGACGCCAGGTTCACCGGCCGATGAGCTCGTACGACATCGACCTGCCCGACGACTGGTCGTACGGCGCCGGCGTCCTGCACGGCGGCTGGCTCGTCTCGACCGTAGCCGAGGTAGCGCTGCGCGAGGTCGAGCATCCGCACCCGCTCGCGACCAGCGCGCACTTCGTGTCCGCCGCGAGAGTCGGGCCGGCGGTCGTCGACGTGGAGGTGCTGCGCGCGGGCCGATCGGTCTCGTCCGTGCGGGCCCGGCTGCGGCAGGACGACACGGTGCGGGTCGAGGTGCTGCTGTCGGCAGGGCGGCTGCAGCAGTCGGAGCCGTACTGGTCGCGCGGCGACGAGCCGCCGGTGCTCGAGCCGGTGGACGAGTGCACGCGCAGCGCGATGCCCGAGGGCGCGCCGCGCAACGGGATCGTCGAGCAGATGGACCTGCGCTACGACGTCGACGTGTGGACCGGCGGCGGGACCGGGCGGGCCGAGGTGGCCGCCTGGCTGCGGCTGGCGTCGGGGCAGGAGCCGGACCCGCTGTCGATGCTGATCTGCGGCGACGCGCTGCCGCCGGTGACGATCGACCTCGGGATGGGCGGCTGGGTGCCGACGGTCGAGTACACCGTGCTGGTCCGCGCGCTGCCCGCGGCGGGCTGGCTGCGCGGGCTGCAGCGGGCGCGCCTGCTGCAGGACGGCTGGCTGGACGAGGAGTGCGAGATCTGGGACAGCCGCGGGCGGCTGGTGGCGCAGGCGCGGCAGCTGGCCATGTACCGAGAGCCGTGACCGACCCCCGGCGCGCCGTGCCGCGGACGGACGCTGTCCTGGCCGACCCGCGGCTCGTGCGCGCCGCAGTGGTGCTGGGGCCGCAGGTGGGGAAGGACGCTGTACGGACGGCGCAGGACGCGGCGCGGTCCGGCGCCGTCGCTCCTGAGGCGGTTGCCGACGCGGCGGTCGGGCTGCTGCCGGTCACAGTGACCTCGCTGCGTCCCGTCCTGAACGCGACCGGCGTGGTGCTGCACACCAACCTCGGTAGGGCGCCCCTGTCGCCGGCGGCGGTGGAGGCGATGGCCGTGGCGGCCGGGTACGTCGACGTGGAGTTCGACGTGCGCACCGGCGCGCGGGCCCGCCGCGGACGCGGGACGCTGGAGGCGCTGCGGGCTGCCGTGCCGGCAGCCGAGGACGTGCTCGTCGTGAACAACGGGGCCGCTGCGCTGGTGCTCGCGACGACGGCACTGGCGGCGGGGCGCGAGGTCGTCGTGAGCCGCGGCGAGATGGTCGAGATCGGCGACGGGTTCCGGCTGCCGGACCTGATCGCCTC
>JBHENF010000168.1:0-17749 GCA_046262175.1 Mycobacteriales bacterium | reverse complement strand
CGCGCTGACGCGGCCGCCGGAGCAGCTCAGCCTGCGCGCGTGGGCGGATGCGGTCCCCCGTGCCGGGGACGGGCGAAGCGCGGCGGATCTTGTGGCCGAGGATCGCTGGGGCGATGACCACGGTCGTTGACGCGAGCGTGGTGGTCGACTGGGTGGCGCCGGGGCTGATCCCGACCTCGCGGGCCCTGGCCTTGCTCGACCAGCTCGCCGACGCCGACGAGCCGCTTGCCGCGCCCCGGCTGCTGCTGCACGAGGTCGGGAACGCCCTGCTCACCGGCGTACGCCGGGACCGGTGGAGCGGCGCCCAGGCCGACGCGGCGTACGCCCACCTTCGGCGGCTGCCGGTTGCCCTGCTCGACGAGGCCGCCGATGCCGACCGGGCGTACGAGCTGTCGCGGCGGTACGACGAGCACCCCGCGTACGACATGGTCTACCTCGCGCTCGCCCAGCGGCTCGGCGCGAGGCTCGTCACGGCTGACGAGCGGCTGCTGGCACGCGTGGGGCACCTGCCGGAGGTCTCCGGCGTCTAGGACTGCCGGCCGCCCTCGTGGGGGGTCGGCCGCGGCGGCGGCCCTAGTAGTCGCTGAGCTTCGACGGGATCGGCGAAGCCAGCAGGCACGCGACGAGCAGCAGCACCGGCCCGCTCAGGGCCACGACCACCGCGGCCCGTCGCGGCGCGAGGAACCACCCCAGCCCGCCGAGCACCAGCACCGCGAAACCCACCAGCATCGGCGACGGCCCGCGGTGCATCGAGATGTGCCCGACCCACCAGTCCATGTACGGCTCGTGCGGCATCCGCATGAAGCGGAACATCAGGTCCGGGAAGATGGACACCAGCTGCCCGCCCACCATGGCGGGAACCGCGGGAAGACGGAGCAGCGCCGCGACCGACAGCCCGAGCCCCCACCCGACGAACTGGTGCAGCAGGAAGTGCCACCACGTCCCGCGCGCGTAGTACGCGTCCGCGACGACCAGCTCGAGCGCCAGCAGGCCGAGCAGCGCCAGCCGCTTCACAGGGCGTCCAGCAGGATCGACTGCTCGTCCGTGTGCCCTGCCCAGCCGGCGTCGTACGAGCGGTAGCGGACGAACCCGGCCGGGTCGACCAGCGCGTAGCCGGCTGAGCAGTCGACAGCCCGCGGCAGCGCCAGCGCCTCCGCCAACCCCGCGAATACCGGCTCCGACGGCCGGTGCACCACCACCCCGTACGCCGGCGGCAGCTCGGACCGCCCGCTGCACGCCAGCACCACCATCGTCGGCTTCCCGTCGACCGCGGCCACCCCCGGCACGCGCTCGTGCAACGACAGCACGTCGAGCTGCAGCAGCCCGGAGTCCGGCGCGGAGGCGTGCCCGGTCGCGAACCAGCCGGCGGTCAGCAGCACCCCCAGCGCCAGGACGAACCCGACGATCCAGGCGTCCCGGCGTGGCGCACCCCCGGACGCCGCCATGCCTGCGAGCGTACGGCGCAATCGATCATCACCCGTCCGGTGCTCGATCCGGGCTCAGCCCCGGTCGACACCTCAGGCAGATGACCAACCAGGAGGTACGCGTGCCCCCCGCCCCCATGACGCTGCTGTCCAGCGGCGTTCCGCTGACCCTGCTGCTGGACCTGGTTCTCGGTCCGCACAGCGAGGAGCTGCTGACCCACGAGCTGCCCGCGCAGCGCGAGTCAGCGGAGTAGCTCGGCCTCGAAGGCGTCCCGCAGCGCGGCCGTCACGGGTCCCGTCCCGAGCCCGCGGCCGTCCAGCTCCACCACCGGCGCGATCCCCCGCACGCTGGACAGCATCAGCACCTCGTCCGCCGCGCGCAGCTCGTCCGCCGTACCGCGTCGGACCTCGTACGGGGTCGTCAGCAGCCCCAGCGCCACCGCGACGGTCGTCCCCGGCAGCACCGCCACCTCGCCGGCCGGCGGCGTCACCAGCACGCCGTCCTTCACCCACGCGACGGTGGCCGTCGGCGCCTCGAGCACCTCACCGTCGGTGCTCAGCCAGATCGCGTCGTCGACGCCCTCGTCGTGCGCGTGCCGCAGCGTCGCCATGTTGACGGCGTACGAGGTGGCCTTCACGCCGCCGAGCAGCCACGGCGCCTGCGCGCGCAACCCCGCCGGCACGCCCAGCGTGAGCGTGATCGCCCGTACGCCCTGCTCCCGGCCGCGCAGCGTCTCGGCCGGGATGTCGCTGACCAGCGCGTACGCCGTGCCGCCCTTGGTGCAGACGATCCGCAGCACGCCCTCGGAGACGCCGTGCGCGTCGAACAGCCGCTCGATCCCGGCGGGGAGGTCCATCGCGAGCCGGGCCGCGGAGCGGTGCAGCCGCTGCAGGTGCGCGTCGACGAAGGCCGGGCGGCCGTTGGCGATGCGCATCGTCTCGAACACGGACTCGCCGCGCAGCACGCCGAGGTCGTCCGCCCGCAGGACCGGCTGCTCAGGGTCCCGACGGACCGGTCCGTCCGGGCCGAGGACGGCCAGCACTGTCATGTGCCGAGGCTAGTGTTCGGCCATGGGGCGGAGCGGGCCGGCCGCGGGCGACTGGCAGGCCGAGCTGCGCGCCAAGGGGTACCGGCTGACACCGCAGCGCCAGCTCGTCCTCGAGGCGGTGGGGGAGCTCGGTCACGCGACGCCGGAGGAGATCGCCGCGGCGGTCCGTCGTACGGCCACCGGGGTCAACATCTCGACCGTCTACCGCAACCTCGAGCTGCTCGAGGAGCTCGGGCTCGTCCAGCACACCCACCTCGGGCACGGCGCTCCCACGTACTCGATCGCAAGTGACGATGAGCACGTCCACCTGGTCTGCCGCGACTGCGGCGCGGTCGACGAGATCGAGAGCTCGCTGCTGGAGGACGTCGTACGAAGGCTGTCGGCCGAGCGTGGCTTCCGCGTCGACGTCGGCCACTTCGCGGTGTTCGGCCGCTGTCGTGCTTGCACCGGTTGACACCGTTTCGTCACCTTGCCGCGGCAGGGATCTTCGCCCCGGAGGCGAACCAGACACACGTACGAACGTCTAGGTAGGTAGAGCCACCGCGCCGTAGCGTCGGCGGCAAGCCCGCATCACCGACAGGAGTTCCATGAAGCTCGCCACCCGGCGCCTCATCGCCGGAGTCGCTGTCAGCGCCACCGCGCTCGGCGTCACCCTCGTCAGCATCAGCACGGCCAGTGCCGCCGACACGCTGTCGCCGGCGACCGCGTCCGACAGCGCCGCGTCGAACACGATCACGACCCTCCGGACGCTGTCGTTCAAGGTGACCAAGCCGTTCCCGCACGCCGGTGACCCGGATGGCGTGACCGGGACGCAGATCGAGTTCGTCCGCACCGGCAGCGACCCGGAGGACCTGATCGTCGGCGACGTGGTCGACGAGCCGTCCCCGCCCGGCGGCATCATCAAGGCCGAGGTCGACTTCGGCCCGGGCACGACGGGCACGCAGGCCCCGGCCAACCCCGGTCGCTACGACGTCTACATCTACGTCGGCGACCGCAGCGCGGGCGACATGTGCACCGGCTGCTTCACCGTCATCGCCAGCCAGCCGACAGTCACGTCGATCTCCCCGGCGCAGCTGCCCACCGGAGTCCAGGGCCAGTCCTTCATCGTCACCGGCACCAACTTCGCCAAGAGCAGCCGGCTCGAGGCCTACCTCCCCGGCACGGAGACCCTCGACCCGAAGATCACGTTCACGGCTGCCAAGTCGGGCACGAACGTCATCACCAACACGAGCACGAAGATCACCAAGACGATCCGCGTCGACCCGCTGACGACGCCCGGCTTCCGGGACATCCGCGTCACGAACACCGACACCCAGTCCGGCACGCTCGGCAGCGCGCTGCGGATCACAACGATCTTCGTCAGCAGCATCGAGCCGAACGCCGCCAACAACACGTCTGTCTCACGGCACAAGATCACCGGCCGGGGCTTCCCGGTCGGCGCCACGGCCGACCTCGTCGACGAGACCGGCGGCCGCGTCATCTCCGGGACGAACGTCGACCGTCCGAGCGACACCACGCTGTCCGCTGACTTCGACACGACCAACGTCCCGACCGGCGCCTACCGCGTCCGGGTCAACGCGCCGGACGGCAGCACCTCGACGCCCGAGTGCTCACCGGTCTTCACCGTGCTCAACACCGGCGGCAGCAGTAGCGGGACCGCTGCGACGAAGGCGAGCAGCTTCAGCTGCGCGGCCGCCACGGCCGCGAGCCCCAGCCCGAGCGCGTCCGCGAGCCGGAGCGCCTCGGCAACCCCGACCGCCACCATGAGCCCGTCCCGCTCCGCCACGGCGACGGCAACCATGAGCCCGTCCAACCAGTGCAGGACCGCGAGCGTCCAGATCAACGGCGCCCGGACGATCAACGCGACCGGCAAGGCGTCCGTCACCATCACGGGCGCGCAGCCTGGCAGCGAGGTCGAGCTGCAGGGCTACAGCCAGAACCACCAGGGCGACATGAACTTCGACAACGACCCGACGCCGGTCGACCGTTCCGCCACCGCGGACGACAACGGTGCGGCGACGTTCAACGACATCGGGCCGTCGTCCAACACGCGCTTCCGGGCCCGCCAGGTCGGCTGCCCGTACGGCGACGAGAACACCGTTCTCGAGGTCCGCGCGCAGGAGACGCTCACCGTCACCCGCAACGGCACCCGCTCGTACGTCTTCAGCGGCCGTTCCATCCCGGCCCGTCCGGGCGGCCTGATCGTCAGCCTCTACCGGATCACCGGCACGGCGTGCGCCGCCGGCGTCGAGCCGAGCCGTTGCCCGGGCGAGACGTTCATCGGCCAGGCCCGCGCTGTCGCACTCGGCTCGCCGGGTGAGGGCCTGTACCGCATCGCGATCCGCTTCCCGGTCCGCGACCAGAACACGCGCGACGAGTTCGTCGTCAAGACCGGCCGCGACGCCCAGAACGCCCCGGGCCGCAGCAACGTCCGCTCGCTGCTGATCAACTAGCTCGGCACGTCCCGAACGGCGGTCCCTTTCCGGAGGGGCCGCCGTTCGTGCGTCACATCACAGCAGGGATACCGGACACCCGCACCGAATCCTGTACGAACACCTCGCTACTCCTGGAGCCCCCGTGCGGATCCGCCTGCTCTGCGTCCTCAGCCTCGTCGCTGCGCCCCTCGTCCCGCTCGCGCTCAACGCGTCGGCGGCGGCCGCGACGGGCAGCACGCCCGACTGGACGGTCCCGGTCAAGCTCGACAGCGGCGGCGCCGAGCCCAGCATCCGGGTGGCGCCGGACGGTCGCTCGGCCGCCTACGTCTCCGCTCCCAGTGGCCTGGGCAGCAACTTCTGGCGGATCGACGAGAAGGTCGACAGCAACGGCTTGACCACGCTGACGCCGACCAAGGGCGTCCAGCCCGACCAGGGCACCGGCGGCGGCGACGCCGAGATCTCCGTCGGCAGCAGCGTCGACCCGAAGACCGGCTGCGCGCCCATCGCGTACTCCGGTCTGCACAACATCGACCTGCTCGACAACTTCACCGTCGCCCAGTCGCTGGACTGCGGCAAGACGTTCTCGCTGCTGAACCCGTACGGGACGCAGAACACCCTGACCGACCGGCAGTGGCAGACCTTCGACGGGATCAAGACCAACCACCTCCTGTACCACAAGGTGGACACCGGGCAGATCGTCGACAGCCGGTCCGAGGACGGCGGCCAGACCTACCTCACGCTCGGCACGGCGGCCGGCGCGACCGGCGTCATCGACCCGGCGCACTCATACACGATCCAGAACATCAAGATCGGCAACGTCGTGACGGACCTGTCCCGGCCGGTCGAGAGCCGCTTCTACCCGATCAGCGGCGAGCAGGTGCACACCCTGTGGGCGACGTTCGGCGGCAGCCGCGACGCCGCCGACGCCGCGGCCGGCACCGCGGGCAGCGGCGGCTTCGACCACATCGACACGATCTACGTCGCCCGCTCCGACGACGGCGGCGTCACCTGGACGGACACGACGTCGTTCTCCACCGCCCCGACCGAGAAGCGCGAGCTCGACCTGATCTTCCCGGTCATCGCCGTGGACAAGAAGGGCAAGCTCTACAGCGCCTGGACCGACGGCAACCTGATCCAGTACGTCAGCTCGAGCGACGCCGGCAAGACGTGGAGCAAGCCGTTCACGGTCAACCCGGGCGAGGCCGGGGCGAAGAAGCTCGGCGGCACCGCGGACCTGTTCCCGTGGATCGCTGCCGCGGGCGACGGTCGGCTCGACATCGTCTGGTACCACGGCGAGGGCGGCGACACCTCCGGCTACCGCAACGTCGGCACCGCCGACACCAAGTGGACGGTCGCCTTCGCGCAGCTGACGAACGCGGCCGCCAAGGACGCCGCCGGCGTCTCCGCGCCGACGGTGGCGGCGCGCGACCTGGCGATCACCCCGGTCATGCACACCGGCAACGTCTGCAACAACGGCACGGTCTGCGGCATCACCGACGACGGTGACCGCACCCTGCTCGACTTCTTCCAGGTCGCGATCGACGGTCAGGGCCGCGCCAACATCGCCTACGCCGCGGATCAGGGCAGCGCCGGCACGGCGCACATCGAGTACGTACGGCAGAACAGCGGCCTGAGCCTCATCGACGGGTCGCCGGTTCAGGCGAACGTCTTCCCGGACGCCGGAGGAACCGTCTGCACACCGGACGGCACCGTGGTCGACCCGGCCGGGGACGCCACCGGGGCCGCGCTGGTCGACGACACCCCGACTCCGTCGCAGAACGACCTGGATGTCGTACGTGCCTTCCTCACCACCGGCGGCACGGCCGCGGCGCCGAGCATCACCACGCACGTGAAGGTCAAGGACCTGACGACGACCGGCGGCCAGTACTTCCGCTTCTACTTCAGCTACGGCACCGGCGAGTACCTCACGACCGCCAGCCGCAGCGTGGCCGGCAGCACGGCCTACGACCTCAAGGCCAACGGCACGACAGGGGCCACGGAGCTCAAACCGATCACCGGCACGTTCGACCCCGTCAAGGACGAGATCACGACGACCTTCTCCGCCGCCGACTTCAACAGCACCGCGAAGCCCAAGGACCCGCTCGCGACGGGGTCCTCGCTCGGCGGCCTGCAGGTGCTCGCGCAGCGCTCGGCGGGAGTCGGCGCCACGCTGACCTCCGACACCGCCACCGGGCTGTGCCCGTACCTCGTCGGCACCGCGCCGGCTGCGGCTGCGGCGCCCACGGCTGCAGCCTCCAGCGCCCCGGCGTCGCCGTCCGGCAGCGCTGGTCCGTCCGGCTGCCCGTCCACCACCCCGAAGGTGCGCATCAACGGCGCGACCACCATCAACGCGACGGGCCGCGCATCCGTCACCGTCACGGGGGCCGCGCCGAGCTCGACGGTCGAGTTGCAGGGCTACAGCCAGAACCACAAGGGGACGGCGACGTTCGACAACGACCCGACGCCGGTGGACCGCACCGGCAAGGCCGACAGCAACGGCAGCATCACGTTCAACGACCTGATGCCCGCGTCGAACACCCGCCTGCGCGCGCGGCAGCAGGGCTGCCCGAACGGCGACTCGGTCGTCCTCGAGGTGCGGGCCCAGGAGACGCTCGTCGTCACGCGTACCGGCACCCGCGCGTACACCTTCAGCGGCAAGTCCATCCCGGCGCGCGAGGGCGGGCTGATCGTCACGCTGTACCGCATCGTCGGGCAGCCGTGCGCGGCCGGCGTCGACCCGTCGAGGTGCCCGGGCGAGACACTCCTGCGGCAGGCCCGGGCCGACGCGCAGACCGGCGAGTACGCAATGTCGGTGAGCTTCGGGGCGCGCGACCAGGGCGTGCGGGACGAGTTCGTCGTCAAGACCGGACGTGACGCGCAGAACGCACCGGGCCGCAGCAACACACGCTCGCTGCTCATCTCCTGAGCGGAATCCGTACGCGCTGCCGCGGCTTGTCGCTGATGTGACGAGTCCGCTGCTGTCCCGGCCAGGCGCCGTCGCTGCTCTGGGCGTCGACGCCGGCGTCGCCGCGCACCACGGCGACCCGTACCGCGAGCAGCGCCGGCTCGCCGCCGGCGAGGCGACCGTCGACCTGTCGCACCGGCCGGTCATCCGCATCAGCGGACCCGATCGGCTGACCTGGCTGCACAGCCTGACCACGCAGCACCTGACGTCGCTGGAGCCGGGGGCCTGGACTGAGGCGCTCGTCCTGTCGCCGAACGGGCACGTCGAGCACCACCTGCAGCTTGTCGACGACGGCCAGGCGCTCTGGGCGCACGTCGAGCCGGGTACGGCGCCGGCGCTGGTGGAGTTCCTCGACCGGATGCGCTTCCTGATGGGGGTCGAGGTGGCCGACGTGTCCGCCGACTGGGCGGTGCTGCACGACGGCAGCGACCGGATCGTCCCGCGGTCGTCGCTGGGGTCGCTGGACGGCGAGCTGGCCGGGATCTGGGCGTACGAGGCGCTGCGCGTCGCCGACCGGCGCCCCCGGCTGGGGCTGGACACGGACCACCGCACCATCCCCAACGAGGTCGGCTGGCTCGTGCGCGCGGTGCACCTGGACAAGGGCTGCTACCGGGGGCAGGAGACTGTCGCGCGCGTGCACAACCTCGGACGGCCGCCGCGCCGGCTGGCGCTGCTGCACCTCGACGGCAGCGACAGCGAGCTGCCGGAGGTGGGTGCTGCGGTGACGCTCGACGGTCGTGAGGTCGGGCGCGTCGGGACGTCTGCCCGGCACCACGAGCTGGGTCCGCTCGCGCTGGCGCTGGTGAAGCGGCAAGTGCCGGACGACGCGGTGCTGCTGGCCGGCCCTGTTGCGGCGCGGGTCGATCCGGCGCCGGAGGACGAGCCGGTGTCCGCGGCTCGGCAGGCGGCGGCGGTCCGCACGTCGCTGTTGCGGATGCCGCGCGGGTAGATCGGCTGCTTGGCGGCTGACGCCGCGTTCGCAGTGCGGTAGGTCGCCAAGCCTGTCGGAGCGACGGCGACCTACCGCGTTCCGTGCGTGACGTGCCGGCGTGCGCACGCTCAGGCGCCGCGCACGCAGTGCGGTAGGTCGCGAAGCCTGTCGGAGCGACGGCGGCCTACCGCGTTCCGTACGTGCTTCGCGCGTCCGCAGGATCAGGCGCCGCGTACACGACGCCGTTGGCCCGCCCGGTCAGCGGCCGAACAGGCCCTTCTTCTTCTTGGGCGCGGGGGTGCTGGACGGGCGCGGCGCGGGCGCGGACGGGCGAACCGGCGCGGGCGGCGGGTCGTCGTCGAGTCCAAGGCTCGACAGCTCGCGGAGCAGCGCTGCGGTGTCGGTGTCGTTGGGGACGTACGGCTGGTACGGCTGCTCGTCCTCGACCACCGCGACGGCGGACTGCTGCGGCTCGGGCGCGGCGACGTTGGCGGCGGCGCTCAGCTCGGCGAAGACGGCCGCAGCGCCGGCGGGGTCTGCGTCCGCGTTGCGCGCGTCCTCCTCCTCGCGGCGCAGCTGCTCGGCGCGGTCCTGCTCCTCCTGCTGCCGACGGGCCTCCTCGGCCAGGCGAGCCTCTTCGGCGAGCCGCTCCTCCTCCTTGGCGCGGGCGAACTCCGCGACGCGCGCGTTCTCGGCCGCCAGCGCGGCCTCTTCGGCAAGGCGCGCCTCCTCCTCGGCGGCGCGTGCAGCCTCAGCTGCGGCGGCCTCATCGGCGAGCCGGGCTTCCTCAGCGAGGCGAGCTTCCTCGGCGAGACGTGCCTCTTCAGCGACGCGGGCTTCCTCAGCGAGGCGAGCTTCCTCGGCGAGGCGGGCTTCTTCCGCGAGGCGCGCGGCCTCGGCCGCAGCAGCCTCATCCGCGAGCCGCGCTTCTTCGGCGAGGCGGGCTTCTTCCGCGAGAGTTGCCTCCCTGGCAACGCGCTCAGCCTCAGCAACCTCTTCCGCGAGTCGCGCAGCCTCAGCCGCAGCAGCTTCCTCGGCGAGTCGAGCCTCTTCAGCAAGGCGGGCTTCTTCGGCCAGCCGCGCTTCCTCGGCGACGCGAGCTTCTTCGGCGACGCGGGCCTCTTCAGCGAGAGTTGCCTCCCTGGCAACGCGCTCAGCCTCAGCAACCTCTTCCGCGAGTCGCCCAGCCTCAGCCGCGGCCTCCGCTTCCTCCGCCTCGAGGTCCTTCCCGCGCCGTACCGATCCCAGGTCGACGACCTGCGCGACGTGACCCTCGCCGAGCTCGGCCTCCGACTGCGCGAGCTGAGCGGCACGAACCGCCTCCAGCTCCGCCTGCGCCTGCGCCAGTTCGGCTGCGTCGCGCTCGCGGCGGGCCGCCGCGCGGGCGTCCGTCGACGACTTCCTCTGGACGGCCTCTGCGCGCACGTTCACGGCCGCCGTCGTCGGCGCGTTGAACACGTCGTCGGACGCGGTCTGCGGCCCGAGCAGCGAGGCCAACGCCGCGGAGACGCGGTCGATCGAACCGTCCATCTGATCGTCAGCAGGAGCCCTGTCCAGCGAGCGGTTCGACCGTGCTGCCGGCACCACCGGAGCGGGCGGCGGCGCGAACGCGGCGACCAGCCGGTCCGTCACCGACCCGACGGGCTCGGGCAGCTCGGGCGCCGCCTCCTCCTCGACCTCGAGCAGGCCGGCCTGGACCAGGGCGTACACGACCTGACCCGCCTCGAACAGCGTGAAGCCGCAGTCGCGGGCGAGCTCCTCGACGGAGCGGACTCCGTCGACCTTGCACAGCAGCGACCACGCGTCGGCGTCGATCTCCATCTCGGCCGACGCGGCCGAGCCGGCGGACAGCAGCGGGACGGCGGCGGGGCCGTGCACGACCTCGGTGATGTCCTGCCACTGCAGCTGCCGGCGGCGTACCTCGGCGAGCAGGTCGGAGACGGGCACCGGCGGCGCGACGTCCTCGCGGGTGCGCTCGTTGATGCGGAACTTCCAGGTCGCCGTACGCCACTGCATCAGATCCGAGAGCGACTCCCGTACCTGCTCCTGCACGAAGGCCTCGACGACCGGCTGATCCACGTACGACAGGTGGACGAGCAGCTCGCCGAGCCGCCAGCCCTGCAGCTCCGTCCGCTGCGCCTCGAGCGCCTCGGCCAGCGCCTCGGGGGCCAGGTCACCGGAGGAGACCAGTCGCGCGCCGAGTTGCGGCCGGTTGCCAGGCACCACACAGGCGTAGACGTTGCCGCCGCGCAGGTATACGCGAGCGTCGTCGCCATCGGGGTTCAGCACGTGCAGGCAGCCGGTGGCGAGGCCGTCCGCCAGCTGCTCGAGGACGGCCGGGAGCGGGGTCGTGGCGAGGTCGCCCTTCAGCACTGCGACCTCCTCTGTGCGTGCGGACCCCCCGCATCTGTGGCTTCGGCAGGACCGGCCTCGCGATTGAGCCGACCGGCGCAACGGACCCGCCCGTTGCGCCGATCTGACACCATGGCCGGGTGAGCACCGACAGCACCCCCGTCACCGGCAGCCGCAGGATCGACCGTGTCCTCGCGGAGGACTACCTGACCGGGCTCCGTACGGCTCCGCTGGCCGAGGTCCGCGAGCTGCGGACGGAAGCCGAGCAGGAGGAGGTCGACCTCTCCTACATCCGCCGCATGGTGCAGGGCCGGCTGGACGTGATCCGGGCCGAGCTCAACCGCCGCGAGGGCAACGGCTCGGGCAACCTCGTCCAGGACCTCGCCGAGATCCTCGCCGACGAGCCGCGCGGTCCCGCCCGCGGCCTCGGGCGCCATGTCACCGTCGAGCCGTCCCGCGCGGACAGCCACCGCCGCTACGTCGAGGCCCTCGTCGCGGACGTCGACCTGTCCGACGTCGCGAGCCGTTCTGCCGACCAGCTCGCGCACGCGATGCGCACGCTGTCCGAGGAGGAGCAGACGCTGTCCGCGAAGCGCCGTGAGGTGCAGACGGTCATGGACGCGTGCAGCGCCGAGATCACCCGCCGGTACCGCGACGGCGAGGCCGACGTCGAGACGCTGCTGGGCGAGCAGCCCACCTCTTGACCCTGCCGGTCCTCGCCGAGGTCATCCGGTCCGGATACGTCGAGGGCTCGCACACCGGCTCCGTCATCGCCCTCGACGCCGACGGACACCCGGTGCTCGCGCTCGGCGACGTCGATCGACCGGTGTTCCCGCGCAGTTCGAACAAGCCGCTCCAGGCCGTCGGACTCCTGGCCCAGGGGTGGCAGCCGGAGGACCCCCGGCAACTCGCCCTCGCAACCGCCTCGCACAGCGGCGAGGAGGGGCACCTCGACGTCGTACGGGAGATGCTCGCGGCCGCCGGACTGGATGAGGACGCGCTGGGCTGCCCGCGGATGCTGCCGCTGAACGAAGCTGCAGCGCACGCCCTGCTGGCCAGGGGCGAGCAGGCGAGCCGGCTCACCATGAACTGCTCCGGGAAGCATGCCGCGATGCTCGCGGCCGCGGTCGTCAACGGGCAGCCGACGCAGAGCTATCTCGACTCCACGCACCCGGTCCAGGTCCGGCTGTACAGGACGCTCGAGGAGCTGGCCGGCGAGCGGATCGAGCACGTCGCGGTCGACGGCTGCGGCGCACCCCAGCACGCGCTCAGCCTGCACGGCCTCGCCCGCGCCTTCGCCGGCCTGCAGCGTGAGGTCGCCGACGCGATGCGCGAGAACCCCTGGCACGTCGGCGGAACGGGCCGCGACGTCACGCAGCTGATGGAGCAGGTACCCGGACTGGTCGCGAAGGACGGCGCCGAGGGCGTCTACGCCGTGGCGCTCGCGGACGGCTCCGCGGTGGCGCTGAAGATCGAGGACGGTGCGGCCCGCGCCCGTACGCCCGTCCTCGTCGCGGCGCTTCGACGGCTCGGCGTCGAAGGTCTGGACGAGCTGGCCACCACGCCCGTGCTCGGCGGCGGCGTCGCCGTCGGCGAGGTGCGCGTCACGCCGTTGCTGACAGCCTGACCCGTTCCACCAGCGCCGGGAGCACCTCGCCGAGCGGCGCGTCGACCGTCACGACAGCCTTGTCGTCGCCGCGGGTGGCGCCCTGGTTGACGATCCCGACCGGCACGCCGTGCTTGCCCGCGCGCAGCACGAACCGGTAGCCCGACATCACTGTCAACGACGACCCCAGCACGACCAGCGCCCGCGCACCCTCGACCAGCGAGAAGCAGTGCTGCACCCGCTCGCGCGGCACGTTCTCCCCGAAGAACACGACGTCGGGCTTGAGCATCCCGCCGCAGACGGCGCAGTCGACCGTACGGAACGACGCCACCGCCTCCTCGGACAGCTCGACGTCGCCGTCGGGGTTCACCGCCAGCGCCCGGGCGTCCCACTCCGGGTTCGCCGCGCGCAGTCGCTCGTCCAGCACCAGTCGCGGCGTCAGGTCGCCGCAGTCCAGGCAGATGACCCGATCGAGATTGCCGTGCAGCTCGACGACGTCGCGTGCGCCGGCCGAGGTGTGCAGCCCGTCGACGTTCTGCGTGATGATCCCGGCGAGCAGGCCGAGCGCCTCGAGCTCGGCGACGGCGCGGTGCCCGGCGTTCGGCTGCGCCCGGGCGATCGTCCGCCACCCGAGCTGCGAGCGGGCCCAGTACCGCCGGCGGGCCAGCGGATCCGACGTGAACAGCTGCACCGTCATCGGCGTGGCCCGGCGCGCGACGCCCGACGGCCCGCGGTAGTCGGGGATACCGGACTCGGTCGACAGCCCCGCGCCCGTCAGCAGGACGACGGCACCGCGGGCGACCAGCTCAGCGAGTTCCTGCACCTCCCGATGCTGCACCACGTCCAGGAGCTTGCGCACCCGCGGCGTCGAAGAAGCCGAGCTCGAGGTCCATCGCCCGCCGGTACGCGCCCCGGACCTCCGGCGTGTCCTGCGCGTGCCGGTCCAGCAGGGCCTCCAGCGACGCGGCCAGGTGCTCGAAGCCGACGTCGGCGTACGTACGCACCCACTCCCCGTACGGCCCGGCGGCCTCCGGGTCCAGCGACGAGCCGAGGTACGCGTACAGCCGCATGCACGGCGTCATCGCGGCGCAGGTGAGGCCGACGTCGCCGAGCCCGGCGGTCTCCAGCAGGAAGTCCGTGTAGGCCGACGTGGCCGGTAGCGGGGACACGCGCGTCATGTCGACGCCCCAGGCCTCAGCGTACGAGGCGTGCAGCCGGAGCTCGTCCCGTACGCCGGCCAGCAGGTCGGTGAACGCCGCGACCGAGGCCGGCTCCGTGCAGCACGCGAGGGCGAGGCCGTACGCGCGGGCGAAGCAGTCGAGGAAGAACGCGTCCTGCGCCACGTAGCCCTGGAACGCCTCGCGGCACAGCGACCCGTCGCCGAGGGCACGCACGAACGGGTGCCGGAGCGCCGCGTCCGCCTGGTCGGCCGAGGCAGCCCACAGGTCGGCGGCGAGGCTCATGCGAGCGTCATCCGCCAGAAAGCAGCCTCCTGGCGGAGCACGTCCGTCAGCAGCGCCTCGTCAGCCGGCCCGGTCAGCCGCTCGAGCGCCTGCACGTACTCCGCGAACCCGGGGCTGGTCCAGTGCTCGACCAGCTCGCGGTACGCGGCGGCTCCGGGCAGCGCCGACGTCCAGGCGTCCAGGTACGCCTTCTCCACCACCCACAGGGCAGCCACGGCGTCGGCGTACGGCGCTGCGTCCATCCGCTGCAGCAGGTCGGCGTAGCCGCGCGTCGCCGGCAGCGGGTCGGCGTCGAGGTCGAGACCCCGTTGCTCGGCCAGCTGCTCGAACCAGGCGAGCTCCTCCACCAGGGCGACTGCTCCGCCGGCGAGCACCGCTTGCGCCGGTCGTGGCGCGCGGGCGAGCAGCCGGGCCTGGAACCGGAGCAGGTCCGCGACGAACAGCGCGTCCTGCGCAAGCCAGGTGTCGAACCAGCCGGCCGGCAGCGTCCCGTCGCGTACGGCGTCGAGGAACGGGGAGCGGGTCGCCGAAGCCCACAGGTCGGGCGCGCGGCTGGGCAGGTCGGTGGCGAGCACCGTATGAGTCTGGTCCACCTCGGCTCGCGCTACAGGCCCAGCATCCAGTCCTCGGCGCCGTGCGCCATCAGGGGGCCGCGCAGCGCGTGCCGCAGCTCGCCACCTGCCTCGAGCACCGCGAGCGGCAGCCGGATCGTCGTACTGCCGTCGCGGAGGGCGAGGTACGGCTGATAGCGGATCGGCCTGTACCGCACGCTGCGCAGCGCGCCGAGGTCGACCGACTGCCTTCGCACCAAGCCACGTCGCACCAGCTGGCCGCCGCGCACCTGCCAGGTCGTGGCGTACGCGGACGCGATGCCGCCGCTGAGGGTTCCCACCAGCGCGAGCGTCCCGAGCGCCGCTGCCCAGAGCGGCGGCCCCCCGAGGAACATCCCCGCGCTGCACGCGGCCGCAACGACCGCGACGACGGCGACCTCCGGTGCCGTGGGCGGGTATCGATGCGCCCCCGTCTGCAGCACCTTCGTCCGCCGTGGCACGGGTCGACCGTACGCACCCGATGTGCCACTGGGCCGCTCGCGTTGTGACCAGCCTCACCGCGATCTGCTAGCAAGACTGCTTGCAGTTGCTAGCACCCTCCCGTAGGTTCGTACAGGTCAGCAGGACAGCGCGGGAGGAGGCACCAGATGGCAGGCATCTCCGACGTCCGCCACCTCGGTGACTACATCCGCGAGCAGCGCAGCGACAGCAACGTCTCGCTGCGCCAGCTGGCCAAGCTCGCCGGCGTCAGCAACCCCTACCTCAGCCAGATCGAGCGGGGCCTGCGCAAGCCGAGCGCCGAGATCCTGCAGCAGATCGCCAAGGCCCTCCGCATCTCCGCGGAGGCGCTGTACGTGCAGGCAGGGATCCTCGAGCAGCGGGAGGGCAGTGGCGTGGTCGCCGATGCCGTGCTCGCCGACGAGCTCCTGAACGAGCGGCAGAAGCAGGTGCTGCTCGAGATCTACGAGAGCTTCCGCAAGGAGAACGCGGGCCTCCCGCCGGCCGCCGAGCCGCTGGCGACCGATGCGCCCACGAAGCCCGCGACTGCTGCGACGAAGAAGACGACCGCACGGCCCAAGAAGAGCGTCCCGACATCTCCCACCGCCCCTGGAGGCACTGCATGACCGTCACCACCGACGTCACCAAGACCGGCGACACCGTCACTGGCCGCTTCACCCTCAAGAACCTCCCGTCCTTCGACGCCGCCGAGGCCAAGAAGCCGCTGTTCGCGTACGTCGGTGTCGCCGACCTCGCGATCGAGCGCGTCAAGGAGATCCCGGCCGAGCTGACCGAGCTGAACAAGACCGTCTCCACCAAGGTCCAGGCGTTCGTCGCCGAGGTCCCGGCGCAGGTCCAGGCGCTGCCGGTCACCGTTCGCAGCAACGTCGAGAAGGCCACGGAGAAGGCGACCGACCTCTACACCAAGCTCACGATCCGCGGCGAGCGCCTCGTGACCCAGATCCGCCGCCAGCCCGCGACCGAGGCCGCCATCGCCGAGGGCAAGGAGGCCGTGCGCAAGGCCGAGGCCGCCGCGACCGCCGCCCGCAAGAGCGTCAAGGCCGGCGAGAAGGCCGTCGAGGGCGCCACCGCCAAGATCGGCTAGTTCCCACCCCAGTACCGCCCGACCCCCGGAGCCCTCGCGGCCCGGGGGTCGCGCGCGTTTACCGTCGTAGCCATGTCCTCACTCTCCAGCGGCCTCGTCACGCTGCTGAACCTCGGTCTGCTCGTCCTCGTCGTCTGGGGGCTCATCGACGCGGTCACCCGTCCGGCGGCTGCGTTCGTCGCGGCAGGCAAGCAGACCAAGCCGATCTGGCTGGCCATCCTCGGCGTCGCCCTGCTGCTGTGCCTGGCCGGGCTGGGCGGGATCCTCGGCCTGTTCGGGTTCGTCGTCGCCGTCGCGGCGATCGTCTACCTGGTCGACGTACGCCCGGCGGTGCGCGAGATGCGCCCGGGCGGAGGTCCGTGGGGCTGATCGTCACGGGTTCGGGAGAGCCCGTCACGGTCGCCGCCCACGGTCTCGGCGCCTCGGTCGCCGAGACACGTCCGCTGCTCAGCGGCGTCAGCGGCAGCCGGGTGTTCTACGAGGCGCGCGGCCACGACGGGAACGTGCCTGCGCCCTTCACGTACCGCGACCTGGGCGACGACCTGCTGCAGGTCGCCGATACGCACGGCGCCACCCGCGCTCTCGGCGTCTCGATGGGCTCAGGTGCGCTGTGGTCGCTGCTCAGCCGCTCCCCGACGAGGTTCGACCGGGTGGTGTCGTTCCTGCCTGCCGCGCTGGACCGGCCGCGGGCGGACGAGGCGGTCCGCTTGCTCGAGGAGCTCGCGGTCGCGTTGGAGCAGCAGGACGTGCCGGCGGTCGAGCGGCTGGTCGCTGCCGAGCTGCCGCCGGAGGCGCAGGCGTACGTACGGACGCGCGCGGCCTTCCTGCTGGCCAACCCCGGTATCGCAGTCGCTGTCCGGTCGCTGCCGTACGTGACGCCGGTCGCTGATCGCTCAGCACTGGCGGCGGTGTCGGCCGACGTCCTGGTGCTGGCGCAGGAGAGCGACCCGCTGCACCCGGCGCAGGTCGCGCGCGACCTGGTTGCCGTCCTGCCGAAGGCACGGCTCGTCGTCTTCGACCAGCCGCACGTGGTCTTCCGCGAGCGGGCCCGGCTGCGGGCGCTCGTGCAGGAGTTCTTGAACGACTAGTGCTGGGGCGGGTGCAGCAGCTCGGGCGCCACCCCGTCGGCCGGCTCCTGGCCGGCGTGCTCGAACACCATCGCCTGCTCCGCGTTGCCGCGCAGCTCCTGCGTCTCGCCGTTTGCCTCGTAGACGTCCAGCAGCCCCGGCGCCTCCGACGCGGCGAGGATCCGCCGTACGCCGACGTCGACCTTCGTGCTCTCGCCGTCCCGGCTCCCGCCGCGCAGCACCACCAGCTCGTCGCTCATGGCTCGCTCCTACCCCCGTGGACGCCGCCGCCAACCGCGCTCC
>JBHENF010000167.1:0-6563 GCA_046262175.1 Mycobacteriales bacterium | reverse complement strand
GGGCACAGCCCGTGCCCTGATGACGGCGGTCCTGGCGCGGATGCGTGCGGAGGACCAGCCGGTGAGCGCGCTGTTCCCGACCGCGCCTGGCATCTACCGGCCGCTGGGCTGGGAGGTCGTCGGCACGCTGGACGAGACCCCGCTGCGGACGGGCGAGCTGCGGCGCGCACCAGACCCGGGGCAGGTGACCGTGCGCACGGCGGGGCCCGCGGACGTGCCGGCGATCGCGCAGCTGTACGCCGAGCGCTGCCGGTCCGGGAACGGGCTGCTGAGCCGGACCGGCCCCGAGTTCCCGGAGGGCGCGGACGGCGTCCTGGAGCACGACCTGGTCTCGCTCGCGGAGCTGAACGGCACGCCCGTCGGCTACCTGGCGTACACGCGCGGTCGCGGCTACGTCGACGCCGAGCAGCGGGTGGAGGAGCTCGTCGCAGCCCGCGCGGATGCTGCGGCAGCGCTCCTCCGGGTTCTCGGCACGTGGGACTCCGTCGCGCCGACGACCGTCTGGCGCGGATCGACCGATGAGCTCGCGCTGCTGCTGCCGTTCGTGCTGCCGCCCGCGCGCCGCGCCCAGCCCTGGATGCTGCGGATCACCGACGCCCCGGCCGCCGTTGCAGCACGGGGCTGGGCGGCGGACGCCGACGTCTCGTTCCGGCTCGACGACCCGCTGGTGGCGGAGCACTCCCGCGGCTGGCGGCTGGTCGTCCGCGACGGCAGCGGGCACCTCGAGCCCACCGACGAGACGGAGCTGCCGAGCCTGCACGTGCGCGGTCTCGCGCTGCTCTACGGCGGCGGGTCCAGCGCCGCTGCCGTGCGCGCCGGGCTGCTGGACCGGGCGCTGCCGGCACTGGATGCGGCGTTCGGCGGACAACCGGCGCGAATTCTGGACTACTTCTAGGGGTCGGACCTGCCGAGGAACACACCAGGAGGTGGCAGATGGTCGTGGCGGTGTTCCTGCTGGTAATCGCGGGTGGCGTTCTGGTGGCGTGCCTTCAGCACGCGAAGGACCAGGGTTGGAAGGCGACCGGGCTCCCGCGCCGGCCGGCCCGGCAGCTGCCGGCGCCCCTCCCGGACGACCTGCCGCCGCCGAACCTGACCCCGCTCGTCCCCTCGCAGCGGGCGATCACGACCGAGTACGAGCGCGGGCTGCGCGAGCTGACGCTGTTCCTGGCCACCCCGCGCGACTAGCGCGCCTGCCGCGACGACCGCAGCGCCTCTGGCACGCTCGCCCGGGATGAGGCTGACGTCGCTGCGCCGCGGCCGGTCGGCCGAGCGCCTGCCGGGCGTCACCGGCGTGGGCCGGCTCGACCGGCGTACGAAGGACCTCACCAAGCGGCTCAAGCCGGGTGACATCGCGATCATCGACCACGTCGACATCGACCGGGTCAGCGCCGACGCGCTGGTCGCGGCCAAGGTCGGCGCGGTCGTCAACGCCGCGCAGAGCACCAGCGGCCGCTACCCCAACCTCGGCCCGGAGATCCTGCTGGCGGGCGGCATCCCGCTCGTCGACGACGTCGGCACCGACGTCTTCTCCGCCGTCCGCGAGGGAGAGCTCGTCCGCGTCGACGGCGGCATCGTCTACGTCGACGACCGGGTCGTCGCGAAGGGCGTCGAGCAGGACGCGCTGTCCATCACCGCGGCGATGGCGGAGGCGCGCGCCGGTCTGCACACGCAGCTCGAGGCGTTCGCGGCCAACACCATGGAGTACCTGCTCAAGGAGCGGGCGCTGCTGCTCGACGGCGTCGGCGTCCCCAACGTCCGCACCGACTTCGTCGGCCGGCACGTGCTGGTGGTCGTACGCGGCTACGACTACCGAGAGGACCTGGCGGTGCTGCGGCCCTACATCCGGGAGTACCGGCCGATCCTCGTGGGCGTGGACGGCGGCGCCGACGCGCTGCGCGAGGCGGGGTACCAGCCGGACGTCATCGTCGGCGACATGGACTCCGTCAGCGACGAGACGCTGCGCTGCGGCGCCGAGGTCGTCGTGCACGCCTACGCCGACGGGCGCGCACCCGGGCTGCAGCGCGTCCAGGACCTCGGCGTCAGCGGCGTCGTCTTCCCGGCGGCCGGCACCAGCGAGGACGTCGCCCTGCTGCTCGCCGATGAGAAGGGCGCCTCGTTGATCGTCGCCGTCGGCACGCACGCGACGCTGGTCGAGTTCCTCGACAAGGGCCGGCAGGGCATGGCGTCGACGTTCCTGACCCGGCTGCGGGTCGGCGGGAAGCTGGTCGATGCGAAGGGCGTCAGCCGGCTGTACCGGAGCCGGATCTCGACCCTGTCGCTGGTGTTCCTGGTGCTCGCCGCGTTCGTGGCGATGGCCGTCGCGGTCGCCGCCTCAACGGTGGGCCGTGCCTACACGTCGCTCCTCGGCGACCAGTGGCACAGCTTCCTGTTCTGGCTGAGCTCCCTGTTCTAGTTGCCCGGGAGCAGCACCTTCTTGGCGAACGTGTTCACGTGCGCGCCCTTGGTGAGGCGTACGACGTAGAAGCCGCTGTTGCCGTCGGAGTACCAGATGTCGCCGGTCTCGTCGTCGTACGCAGGTGCCGACATCGCGAACGAGCCGGCCTGCTTCGGGTTGACGCCCTTACCGGGCAGCAGCGGCTTGTTGAAGTACGCGATCTCCACCGGGTTCAGCGGGTCCCGGATGTCGAACACCCGCAGGCCCGACATGATGAAGCTGCACGCGATGACGTTCGGGTTGACCCGGCTCGGCAGCGAGCAGTAGTGGCCCTGGTAGCCCTGGAACAGCTGGTCGTTGCCCGGGTCCTTCTCGAGATCGGCGCCCTGCGCGGACGCCTGGTTGACGGCGAGGCGCATGTTCGACACGACCGTCGGGGCCTTCTCGTCGGCGATGTCGATGATCCGGGCGGCGCCGATCTTCGCGCCGCTGCCGAACTCGTCGATCTCCATGAGGTACGGGTGGCCGTCGCGGGTGAACGGCGTCGCGTTCTGCGGCGTGCCGACCTCAGGCCAGGTCAGGTGGCTGACGACCGGCACCTGCGGGTTCGCCGCGCGCGCCTGGATCTGGCTGACGTCGAGGATCGTCAGGCCCTTGTTCCCGTTGTCGGCCATGTACAGCCGGTTGCCGTCGTTGCTGATCGAGACGCCGTGCGGGGTGTAGTCGCGGGAGAGCCAGAGCAGGCTCGGCACCCGCGGCTCGGTCAGGTCGATCGCGGCGAGCGTCTTGCCGCTCAGCGAGGCCACCCAGTACGTGTTGCCGTCGGGGGAGAAGCCGCTCTCGTGGCCGAGGATCCCGATCGGCGTCGAGGACAGCAGCTCCGGGTGCCGGCAGTCCTTCGTGACGCTGTAGACGTCGACGAAGCCCGGCTGCGTCGTCGGGTAGCCCATGTCGGCGACCAGCAGGCCGCGCGCGGTGTTGAGGCGGAGCGACTCGTGCGGGGACTGCATGGCCGGTGTGCGCAGCGTGTCGGTGTGCACCGGCTTCGCCGGGTCCGTCAGGTCCATCGCGTAGACGCCGGTGGTCTCGGTGCCCTGACCGCCGGCCGTGGCCGGGAACAGGAGCGTGGAGTCGTAGTACGCGCACTCGTGGCCCGCGGCGTCGACGTAGCGCTCCACGCGGTAGCCGCCGCTGGTCCCGCCGAAGTGGGCGACCTGTGTCGCGTTGCAGGTGTAGCCCAGCGCGGCGCGGCCGCTGTCGTAGTCCCCGTACGGGGCCCGACCTTGCGTCGTCTCGGGCAGCGATCCGGCGTCGCAGCCGATTCCCGGGGTGGGGGCGGGCTGCGCAGGCGTGGTCTCGCCGCTGGCGATGCCGGCGACACCGATGGTGGACACGGTCAGGGTGGCGGCGGCGAACAGCCGCCAGGTGCGCAGGCGCATCTGAGCCCTCATCTGGTCGATCCCGCGGGGGCGGGGCTGGGTGGACCGGGAGTTGGCTGCTCCTTTCGACGTCCGGCCGCGGTTCCCTGCCGCGTGTGCCGTGCGTCATCTGCTCGGACGGGGGTAGCGGACGCCCATGCCTTCGCTCGCGTCCGAGGGGTTCCCGGCCTCGCTGCTGTCGGAGGAGGTGCTGCGGAACTACGTGGACCTCCTGGTCCGCCTCGTCGAGGCGGCCGGCGCCGTGGTCATCTTCCTGGGTGCGGTCCTGGCCGCGATCGGGTTCGCCCGTGCGGCGCTGGCGCGGCACAGGGACGAGGAGTTCGTCCGGGTCCGCCTCGGGCTCGGCCGCTATCTCACGCTCGGCCTGGAGTTCCAGCTCGCCAGCGACGTCCTGAGCACGGCGATCGCGCCGACGTTCGCCGAGATCGGGAAACTCGCCGCGATCGCCGCGATCCGCACCGTTCTGAACTACTTCCTGGCCAAGGAGATCAGGCGCGAGCGCGCTGAGGTGGAGCAGCGGACCGGCGATCGCAGCGACGCCACGAGCACCTGAGGTGCACGCAGCTCTGCAGGCGGCGGCGCTGCTCTGCAGCCTGCTCGGGCTGCTGTGCGCAGCGTTGGCAGCGGCGTGCGTACGGGACCTGCGTCTTGCGCTGGGGGTGCTGCTGGACTACCTGCTCGCCGCCGGTCTCCTGCGGCTCGCCGGGAGCCCAGGCCTCAAGGCGATCGCCGGAGCAGCGCTCATCGTCGCCGTCCGCAAGCTCGCGACGTTCGGCCTCGCCCAGCGCGGGGCTGCGATGCGCCCGCTGGCGGCCGGGAACGGCGACCACCAGGGCTCGAGCCGCTAGGTTCGCCGTACGTTCCGCGCGCGAGCCGGCTGTCCGGCCTGGATGCGCGGCAGTCACCGGGCCATCAGTGCAGGGCGCCAGCAGAGGAGCAGCACCGGCGATGACCGGCGTCGAGAGGGCAGGTGTCGCAGCCACCGCGGAGCCGTCGGCGGCGGAGCGCGGGCCGGAGGGTTCCTTGGCCGACGCGTGTTCCGGCGCGGCGCGGGAGCTGCAGCTGGCCGGCTACGCGCTGCCCAGCGTGTACCTGCTCTTCGACGGCCGCCTTCGCTGCATGGAGGCGCTCGGGTACTACCAGGTCGCCGACGGCCAGCCGCCCGGCGTGGGCGTCATCGGTGGAGTCGTGGCGAGCGGTCGGCCGCGCCTGATCACGGATGTGACGGCAGTGCCGGAGTTCATCTTCGCCCGCCCCGACATCGCCGCTGAGGCGTGCGTCCCGGTGCGGTGCCGCGGGGAGGTCGTCGGAGCGGTCAACGTCGAGTCCACGGGGCCGCTGCCCACCAGCGCGCTGGCGGACCTCACGCTGGTCGCCGATCGCCTCGAGGCCTGGCTGGACGCGCACGGCGGGCTGCAGCCGGTCTCGCTCCCGCAACGCCTGGCCCGGCTCGCGGTGGAGCTCACCTCGCTCACCGAGGTGCCGCACATCGTCCAACGCGCCGCGCGCGCTGCGGTGGAGCTGTCACAGATGTCGTCTGCGGCAGTCGTGCAGTCGGGCCGGGACGGCTGGTACGTGGCAGCCGCGTACGGCTCGCTGGCGCAGGCAGTGCGCCGCTGGTCCCCGCCGGCGTTCGACGTGGTGGCCGCGACCGTCTCAGCGGGGACGTCGTCCCACGTCACCTACTGGCCGGACGCTCCGCCCGAGTACGCGTTCCTCGCGACCGCCGGCGCGTCGTGCCTGTCCGCTCATCCGATGATCGCCGCGGGCTCCGTCACCGGGCTCCTGCTCACCCTGGACGAGCGGCAGCGCCTCACCACGCGGGACGCCGCCTCGATCGAGCGGGAAGCGGTGCTGGAGCTGCTGGCCGCGCAGACCGCCGCGGCCCTGGCTGTCACCAAGGCCGCGCAGGAGTGGCAGCGACTTGCCGTGACGGACGCGCTCACGGGGCTGCCGAACGCAGCAGCGTTCGGCGCCGACCTCGAACGGGCGGCGGCGGCCGCGCGCGGCGGCCGCAGCGCTGCCCAGGCCTGCTTGCTGCTGGACGTCGACGACTTCAAGACCATCAACGACTCGGGCGGCCATCTGGCTGGCGACGACCTCCTCGTCGCGCTGGCGGCCTCCCTCCAACGGGAGCTGCGGGCACCGGACCGGCTCTACCGCGTCGGGGGCGACGAGTTCGCGGCGCTCCTGCACAACGCCGCCGGACGCGCCGACTGCGAGGAGGTCGCGGACCGACTGCTGAACGCGGCCCGAGCCCAGCGCACCACGATCAGCATCGGCGTCGCAGCGCTGGGCTCCGAGGCCCGCGAGGTGCGCGGGCGGGCTGACGCCGCACTGTACGAAGCCAAGCGTGCCGGCCGGAACTGCTGGCGCCTGGCGCCGAGGCAGGTCTAGCGGCGAACGTCATACCGGTCGCCCGCGGGTCAGAACTGACCCTGCTCCGTGCCGCGACTACCGTCCCGAGCGTGTCCGTCGCCCGAACCGCCGAGCCTTCCGACAGGGAGCGCGGGCTGCGTACGGGCGGCGCCCTGAGCGTCACGCGGGTCGCACGGCCGGCTCGTTCCGGGCGCGGCCAGAGCGCCGGGGGTGGCCGCCATCATTGACTTCCGGTACCACCTGGTGTCGATCATCGCGGTCTTCCTCGCGCTGGCGCTGGGGATCGTCGTCGGCACGACCGCGCTGAACGGCGGCATCGTCGACACCTTGCGGCGGGGCCAGGACAAGAT
>JBHENF010000166.1:0-5045 GCA_046262175.1 Mycobacteriales bacterium | reverse complement strand
GCCCGGCGCTGCGCAGTGCGGTGCTGGCGTTCCAGAAGGTGCAGGGTCTCGGCGCCGACGGCGTCGTCGGCAAGGGCACGCTCGCCGCGCTGAAGGCGCCGAGGAAGCCGACGCTGAAGGCGACCGCGCCCGCTGACCGCGTCGAGGTCGACCTCACCAAGCAGGTGCTGTACGTCGTGTCCGGCGGTGCGATCGAGCGGATCCTGCCGGTCAGCTCGGGCAACGGCCGGACGTACGAGCAGAAGGACCGCAGCGACGCGAAGGCCCTCACCCCCGTCGGCTGGTACAAGGTCCAGCGCCGCATCGTCGGCGAGCGCAAGGCCGACCTCGGCTCCCTCTACGACCCGCAGTACTTCTATCGGGGCTGGGCCATCCACGGCTCGAACAGCGTCCCGCCGTTCCCGGCGTCGCACGGCTGCATCCGGGTGACGCGGACGGACGCGAAGTACCTGCTGCGCGCGATCGGCGTCGGGACCTCGGTGTACGTGTATGGCGGGAGCTACACCTTCACGGCCGGCAGCAGCGCCCCCGGCACGGACAACCCGACCGGTGACACGCCCGCGGACGCGCCCGCGCCGTCCCCGTCGCCCAGCGCGGTTGCTCCGTCGGCGTCGCCAAGCGCCAGCCCCAGCGCATCGCCGTCCACCGAGCCGAGCGCCTCGCCGACCCCGTAGCGCCGGCACCGAACGCCTCGCCGGCACCGACGCCCCCGCCGCGTACGGATCGCTGCCGGCCTGCGCGTTCCCGCCGGAGGCCGCGCCGGCAGTGATCGCGCGGGCCGACGTCCCTACGGGAAGCGGGAGGTCCAGAGCAGGGCGGTGGCCGCGGCGCCCAGCGCGGCCAGCAAGCCGAGCCCGGTGATTGCTGCGGTGACCTCCTTGCGCTGCGTCGTGTAGCCGACCTGGCTGCCGATGTCGGAGTAGACGCCGTTCAACTCCTCGCCGCTCGCGGCGCTGTAGCTCTGGCCTTTCGTCGCGTCGGCGAACGCCTCCAGGGCAGGCGCATCCACCGGCACCGGCACCGTCTGGCCCTGCACCTCGACGGTGCCGCTGGCTGTGCCGTACGCGATCGTCGACACCGGTACGCCCGCCTGCAGCGCCGCCTGCGCCGCCACGTCCAGCGAGCGCCCGACGGTGTTGCCGCCGTCGGACAGCAGCACGATCCGCGCGGGCGGGGCCTTCTCGCCCGCGACCAACCGCACCGCCTCCAGCGATGCGAGTACGGCTTCGCCGATCGCGGTGCCGCCGGACAGCTGCAGCCGGTCGATCGCGCTGCGCACCGCGTCGTGGTCCTGCGTCGGTGCGGCGACGACCGTCGCCGCAGCGTTGAAGGACACCAGCCCGACGTTGAAGCGCTCGGGCAGCCGGCCGATGAAGGCCTTCGCCGACTCCTTCGCCGCCGAGAACCGGTCAGGGGAGACGTCCGTGGCGAGCATCGAGGCGGAGGTGTCGAGCGCCACGACGACGGTCGCCTGCTCGCGCGGCACCTTGACCTCGCCCGTCGGCTTCGCGAAGGCGGTCGTGAGGGCGACGAGGGAGAGCATCAGGAGAGCGGCCGGCACGTGCCGCCGCCACCCGTGGCTCTTCGGCGCGACCGACGCGAGCAGGTCCAGCTCGGTGAAGCGGACGGCGTACGCGGGGCGGCGACGCTGGAGCCAGACGTACGCCGCGACCAGCCCGAGGACCAGCAGCAGCAGGAGCAGCCGGACCGGCGCGTCGAACCGGAGCGAGCTCATCAGCGCACCGCCGGGCGGCCCGCGCCGCGCAGCCGGCGGCGGGCGGCGAGGAACGTCGCCAGGTCGACCAGCCAGTCGCGGTCGGTGCGCAGCACCAGGTGACCGGCGCCGGCCCGCCGAACGGCGGTGGCATGCCCGGCCCGGCGTTCGGCCGCAGCCCTCGCGTACCGCTCGCGCAGCGCCTTCGACCGCGTCTGCACCTCCAGGTGCCGCCCCGTCTCGGGGTCCACGAGCCGCAGCACGCCGACGTCCGGCAGCGTCAGCTCGCGCGGGTCCAGCCCCTCCGCCACGACCACGTCGTGCCGGCTGGCGAGCATGCGCAACGGACGCGCCCAGGCCGGCTCGCCGAGCGGCCCGAGCAGGTCGGACAGGACGAACACCAGGCCCCGGCGGCGCGGCGGGTTCAGCACGGTCGTCAGTCCGGTCGCGAGATCGGGCCCGGTCCCTTCGGCGCGCGGCTCGGTGAGCAGGCGGTGCAGCAGCGCGAGCTGCGCATCGCGGCCACCCCGGGGCGGCAGGCGGTGCACCCGGTCGCCGAGCACGACGGCGCCGACCCGGTCCCCGCCGCCGCCGGCCAGGTGCAGCACGGCCGCCGCGACCTCGAGCGCCAGCTCGCGCTTCTCCGACCGGACGGTGCCGAACGACATGGAAGCGGTGAGGTCGACCAGCAGCGTCGTCTCGAGCTCCCGCTCCGCGATCGCGTCCCGTACGTGCGTGTCGCCGGTACGGGCGGTCACCGCCCAGTCGATCCGGCGGACGTCGTTGCCCGGCGTGTACAGCCGGGCCTCGGCGTTCTCCGTACCCGGTCCCAGCAGGTAGCCGAGGTGTTCGCCGGACAGCAGCCCGTCGAGCCGCCGGGCGACGTCCAGGCGGAGCCGGCGGGCTCGCTCGTGCGGAGCCGTCACGCGACGCCTTCGGACAGCTGGCTGGGAGAGACATGCGGCGGCTGGACAACTTGCAGTACGCGCTCGACCAGGCTCGGCGCGGTGATGCCGTCCGCGAGCGCCTCGTACGTCAGGACGAGCCGGTGCGACAGGACGTCGAGCGCCAGGTCGGTCACGTCCGCCGGCAGGACGTAGCTGCGGCCACGCAGCGTGGCGAGCGCGCGCGCGCCCTGCACGAGTCCCAGGCTGCCTCGCGGGGAGGCGCCGTGGGCGAGCATCGGCGCCAGCTCCGGCGCGCCCCAGGGAGCGGGGTCGCGGGTGGCCATGACGAGCCGGACCGCGTACTCCGCGACCGCGTGATGCACGAACACCTGGTCGACCTGCGACTGCAGCGCGACGAGCTGCTCGAGGCTCAGGACCTGCTCGGCCCGCGGCGGGTCGACGGCCATCCGCCGGACGATCTCCATCTCCTCGCTCATGGACGGGTGCCCAACCGTGACCTTGAGCAGGAACCGGTCGCGCTGCGCCTCGGGCAGCGGGTAGACGCCCTCGCTCTCGATCGGGTTCTGCGTGGCGAGGACGAGGAACGGCACGGGCAGCGGGTACGTCGTGCCGCCGATCGACACCTGCCGCTCCTGCATCACCTCCAGCAGCGCGGACTGGACCTTCGCGGGTGCGCGGTTGATCTCGTCGGCGAGCACCAGGTTCGCGAACACCGGGCCGAGCTCGACGTCGAAGGCCTCGCGGCTCGGCCGGTAGATCCGGGTGCCGACGATGTCGCTCGGCACGAGGTCGGGCGTGAACTGCAGGCGTACGGACGACCCGCCCACCACGCGGGCGAGCGTGTCGACGGCGAGCGACTTCGCGACGCCGGGTACGCCCTCGAGCAGGCAGTGCCCGCGGGCGAGCAGCGCGACGAGGATCCGCTCGACCATCCGGTCCTGGCCGACGACGACCTTTTTGACCTCCATGAGGGCGCGTTCGAGCGACGCGCCCGGGTCCTCGGTCTTGCGTACGGGGCTCATGCGTCCATTCGACACCCGGCGTTGTGAAGCCGCTGTGAGAGCCCTGGCGATCAGGTCGGGCTGGGAGCGCCCCTTGTCTTCGTACGCAGACAACCCGACCTGATCGCGCCAGCGGGGCAGACGCCGGCGATCAGGTCGGGCTGCCGACGCCGCCTGTGCATGCGCGCAGCCAACCCGGTCTGATCGATCACCAGGGGCGGGCGGCCTCGGTGAGCACGACGAGCCGCTGGGTGGCGCGGGTGACGGCGACGTACAGCGACCGCAGCCCGGCAGGGGTCTCCGCCGCGATCCGCTCCGGCGACACCACGACGCAGCCGTCGAACTCCATGCCCTTCGCCTGCCACGTGTCGAGCACCTGGACGCGTGGGTCGGTCACGACCGCCCGCAGCGCGCCCACGTCCGCGGCGGTCGCCACCACGCCGACGACACCGGTCACCTGCGCCAGCACCTCCGCGACGGCGGCCGGTACGGCGGTGACCAGGTCGACCTCCGTACGCACGACCGGCGGGTTCCCGGTCGAGCGGACCGCAGCCGGCGGCGTCGCGGCCGGGTCGATCAGCGCCAGCACCTCTGCCGCCAGGTCCGCGATCTCCGTCGACGTCCGGTAGTTGGTCGTCAGCTCGTGCCGGCGGATCCGGCGCTTGCCGGCGACGGCGTCCACGGCGGCAGCGGTCTCCGCCGGGTCCGGCCACACCGACTGCGCCCAGTCGCCGACGACGGTCCACGTGCCTGAGCGGGCCCGCCGGCCAAGCGCCCGCCACTGCATCGGCGACACGTCCTGCGCCTCGTCGACGACGACGTGCGCGTAGTCGCGGTGCGACTCGTCGGACGCGAGGTCGCGGGCGGCCCGGTAGGACCGGTCCGCGAACGTCGTCACCTCGCCGTAGTCGTCCGGCACCGGCTCGTCCTCGAACGGCTCGGGCGGCACCGGCGGGTCGCCGATGAGGTCGTCGAGCTCGTCGATCAGCACCGCGTCGGCGGCCGTCAGGACGTCGCGCCGCCACGCGTCGGCAAGCAGCGCCGACTCGGCATCCGACAGCACGCCCGGCGGCAGCCGGAGCATCCCCGTGCGCAGCGAGTCGAACACTTCGCGAGAGCCCAGCACCGGCCAGAAGCTCTCGAGCGCCGCCTCGAAGGCCGCGTCGTCACGCAGGTCGATCGCGGCCTCCTCGCGCAGCTCGTCCTTCGCGCGGTCGTTCCAGTCGTCGGCACCCGCGGCGCGGATCCACGCGCGCACGACGAGGTTGACCAGCGCCGTCCGGGCCTGCGGCTGCAGCGAGTTGTGGCTGCGCGGTGAGCGCTCCAGTTGTGAGCGGCGCTGTGCCTGCTCCCGGCCGGGGACCGTCACCGAGCGGCCGCGGATCACGATCCGCACGTCCTCGACGCGCGGCCGGCCGGCGG
>JBHENF010000165.1:0-20585 GCA_046262175.1 Mycobacteriales bacterium | reverse complement strand
ACAGCGTCCGGCGACCAGACGGCCGTCCAGATGTCCGGCTCGGTGCCGTCCGGAATCATCCGGAGGAACGGCTGGGCCGCTCCGTCCGGGCCGGTCACCGCGACGTTGCAGGCGACGGCGTCGTGTCCCTCGCGGAACACCGTGGCGCGAACTGTCAGCGCCTCGCCGATGACTGCGCGTGACGGGTACTGCCCGCACGAGACTTCCGGACGTACGTCTACGACTGCGATGCGACCGACCATTGCGCCGACCGTACCCACCTGCTCCGGGGGTGAACGTGACGCCCGTGACTGCCCGTCAGGCGCCGGTCGCCACCTGCCACAGCGTCTCGGGCAGCCGCTCGACGTCCGTCTTGGCGAGGCAGGTGCGGATGCCCAGCTCCCGCGCGCGCTCGATGAGCTCCGCGTCGAGCGAGGCGGAGAACAGCACGATCGGCTGATCCGGGTCCGCCGCCAGGATGGCGGCCGCTGTCTCCAGGCCGGTCAGCCCGGGCATCCGGTAGTCGAGCACCACGACGCCGGGCCGGTCGCTGCTGATCGACCGCAGCGCCTCGTCGCCGGTGGCCGCCTCGCCGGCGACCGAGAGGCCCTCGTTGGCGATTTCGATGGTCATCCGCACGAGGAAGCGCATGTCCGCGTCGTCGTCGACGATCAGCGCGCGCAGCATGGTCTGCTCCCTCTGGAAGGCGAACCCCTTCAGCCTGCGCGCGCCGGTCGCGGGGGACAATGGCCTCTTTGGGGGAGTTGTCCGTTGCCGGAGTGGCCCGCGGGCCACCGACGCTAGGGTCCGTCAGCGTGAGAGCCCTCCGCCGTTTCACCGTCCGCCTCGCTCTGCCGCAGGCCCTCGCGCCGCTCGGTGAGCTCGTCATGAACCTGCGGTGGTCGTGGCACCCCACGTCGCTGGACCTGTTCGCGTCGGTGGACCCCGAGACCTGGGACGCGGTCAACCAGGACCCGGTCCGGCTGCTCGGCGAGGTCAGCCCGGAGCGGCTGGCGCAGCTCGCGGTCGACGAGGACTTCCTGGCCCGGCTGCAGGCGACGCACGAGGACCTGCAGACGTACCTGACGACGCCCAAGTGGTACCAGTCGCTCAGCGACGCGCCCTCGTCGATCGCGTACTTCTCGCCCGAGTTCGGCATCACCGAGGTGCTGCCGCAGTACTCCGGCGGCCTCGGCATCCTCGCCGGCGACCACCTCAAGGCAGCGTCCGACCTGGGCGTGCCGATCCTCGGCGTCGGACTGCTGTACCGGGCCGGCTACTTCAAGCAGTCGCTCAACGCCGAGGGCTGGCAGCAGGAGCGGTACCCGCCGATCGACCCGCACGGCCTGCCGCTCACGCTGCTGACCGACGGCTCCGGGGCGCCGCTGAAGATCGCCGTGGGCTTCCCGGAGGGGCGCACCCTGCACGCGCAGGTGTGGAAGGCGCAGGTCGGCCGGGTGCCGCTGCTCCTGCTCGACTCCGACGTGGAGGAGAACGCGCCGGCCGAGCGCGAGGTCACCGATCGGCTGTACGGCGGCGCGAGCGACCACCGGCTGCACCAGGAGATGCTGCTGGGCATCGGCGGCGTGCGGGCGATCCGCGCGTACACCGCGCTCACCGGCGACCCCGCCCCCGAGGTGTTCCACACGAACGAAGGCCACGCCGGCTTCCTCGGGCTCGAGCGCATCCGCGAGTTGACGGCGCTCGGGCTGTCGTACGACGAGGCGCGCGAGGCGGTGCGCGCCGGCACGGTGTTCACGACGCACACCCCGGTGCCCGCCGGCATCGACCGGTTCCCGCGCGACCTGATCGCGACGTACTTCGGCGGCGACAACGCGGTCGACGGCGTGCCCGTCGACCGCATCCTGGAGCTCGGCGCCGAGGAGGACCCGACGGTCTTCAACATGGCCCACATGGGGCTGCGGATGGCGCAGCGCCGCAACGGGGTCGCGAAGCTGCACGGCACGGTCAGCCGGGAGATGTTCAGCGGGCTGTGGCGCGGGTTCGACCCGGCCGAGGTGCCGATCAGCTCGGTGACCAACGGCGTGCACGCGCCGACCTGGGTGAGCCGAGAGGTCTTCGAGCTGGCCGAGCGCGAGATCGGAACGTCCATCACGACCGAGGCGCAGGGCTGGGAGAACATCGCGAAGGTCGCCGACACCTCGATCTGGGAGGTCCGCCGGCTGCTGCGCGCGCGGCTCGTCGACGAGGTACGACGGCGGGTGCGCGCGTCGTGGCTGCAGCGCGGCGCGTCGGAGGCCGAGCTCAGCTGGACCGAGACGGCGTTCGACCCCGACGTCCTGACGATCGGCTTCGCCCGGCGGGTGCCCTCGTACAAGCGCCTGACGCTGATGCTGCGCGACCCCGACCGGCTGCGCGCGCTGCTGCTCGACCCGGAGCGGCCGGTGCAGCTCGTCATCGCCGGCAAGTCGCACCCGGCGGACGACGGCGGCAAGGAGCTCGTCCAGCAGATCGTGCGCTTCGCTGACGGGGAGGACGTCCGGCACCGGATCGCGTTCCTGCCCGACTACGACATCGGCATGGCGCGCTACCTGTACGGCGGCTGCGACGTGTGGCTCAACAACCCGCTGCGGCCGCTCGAGGCGTGCGGCACGTCCGGCATGAAGAGCGCCCTGAACGGCGGCCTGAACCTGTCGATCCGCGACGGGTGGTGGGACGAGATGTACGACGGCGAGAACGGCTGGGCCATCCCGACGGCCGACGGGGTGACGGACCCGGACCGGCGCGACGACATCGAGGCGAACGGGTTCTACGGGCTGGTCGAGAAGCAGGTACGGGCCCGCTTCTACGACGTCGACGCGAACGGCGTGCCGCAGCGCTGGGTCGAGATGGTCCGGCACACCCTGCAGTCGCTCGGCCCGAAGGTGCTGGCCTCGCGGATGGTGCGCGACTACGTGCACGAGCTGTACGCGCCCGCTGCGGCTGCGTCCCGCGAGCTGGCCGCGTCCTCCTTCGGGCCGGCGCGCGAGGTGGCGCGCTGGCGGGCGGACGTGCAGGCGCGCTGGGGCGACGTCCGGGTCGTGCACGTCGAGGCCGGCGGAGTCGGGGACGCGCCGCAGGTGGGTGCGCGGCTCGAGGTACGCGCGGTCGTCGACCTCGGCGGGCTGCAGCCGTCCGACGTCACGGGGCAGGCGGCGTATGGCCGGGTCGACGAGAGCGACCAGCTGCGGACGCCGACGTACGTGGTCCTCGCGTCCGCGGGTGCCGGGGACGACGGGCTGCAGCGGTACGAGGGGGAGGTGCCGCTGGAGCGGGCCGGCTCCTTCGGCTACACCGTCCGGGTGCTGCCGCACAGCGACCGGCTGCCCGGCGACGCCGACCTCGGCCTGATGGTCACCGCCTGACCCTCTTCCCTTGATCCACGCGCAGTTCCCGGCTCCCGCACGCGCGCGAGAGCCGGGAACTGCGCGTGGATCATGAGAGCAGCGGGCCGCGCGGCACCACCCGGAGGCCAGCGGGCTGCGCGCGTGGCGGCTCGGCGAGCAGGCGGCTCGCGGCTTCGGTCGCGCTGACCCGGATGCGCCGGACGCTCAGGTGAACGAGCTCCAGGCCGTGCCCGCCGAACCGCTCGTGCCGGTCGTACGTCGACTCCACCTGGCCTGCGCTCCCGTGCCGCTCCTGGCTCTCGACCTCGCCTCCGACTCCGCGGCCGACGAGCCACACGTCCGGACAGCCGAGCAGCACGGCGTCGAGCCACAACTCAGGGTTGACGTAGAACGGCACGCGTCGCCCGATGAGCGCGTCGACGAGCTCGGCCTCCGGCGGGCTCGCGCAACCGCGGTGGGCATCGAGCAGCGCGCGCCTCGTGGTGGCCGATCCTCCGCTGGCACCGGCGTCGAGCACCCGGCGCAGCTCGTCGACATCTGCCCGCCCTGCTGCGACAGCACCGAGGACGAGCCCGCGCGCCGTCCGCAGATCGCGTGCGCGGCTCGCGTCGACCACCGCCTGCTCTGTCTCGACGAGCCGACTCCCGTACCGGGTCCAGGTCGTCAGCTCCGCGAAGTGCTGCGCCCTGCGCACGTGCACGAGACGGCCCGAGCGACGCCGCACGTCCGGCGGCACCAGGACCTGCACCGCCTGCAGCGGCGGCAACCACGGGAGCCCCAGCTCGTACAGGACCAGCAGCCCGGTGATGGCGTGCGGCGCCTGCACGTGCGCGTCTGCCGCCGCGACGAGCTCGCGCGGCGTCGCGGGTCGGTCGTGCGGGAGGTAGACACCGGACGCGGCGCGCTGCCAGCGGCCGGTGGCGGCCGCCCGCTCGGCGACGGTTCGGCTGATGCGCAGCTGCGCGAGGTCGCGCGGGGTCAGGACGAGTGGGAGCACCCGCGCAGCGAAGCGCCCGCGGCGCCCGGGCGGCGCCTGGCAACGTCACCTGTGGACGACGCCCCGGTGATCCACGCGGCGGATCCGGCTCTGGTACGGGCACCAGAGCCGGGAAGTGCGCCTGGATCACGGACGCGGGGCTCCGCGGGTCACCCGCAGCAGCACCAGCGACCGGGCGGTCACCGGCAGGCGGTCGCCGCCGGCGCACGTGGCACCGCCGTCCCCCTTCTCGTCGGCGGTGTCCAGCACCACCTCGTACGACAGCCCCCAGGGTGCGGGCGGCAGGACCAGCTCCGCCGGCTCCGCCCCGGTGTGCAGCACCAGCAGGAACGAGTCGTCCTCGATCCGCTCGCCGCGCAGCCCGCGGGTCCGGATGCCCTGCCCGTCGAGGTACATCCCGATCGTCGGCACCGCCGGGTCGAACCAGTCCTCGTCCGTCAGCTCGCGGCCGTCGGCGCCGAACCAGGCCAGGTCCTTGACGCCGCCGTCATCGACCGCGCGGCCGAGGAAGAACGCCTTCTGCCGGAAGACCGGGTGCGACCTGCGCAGCCGTACCAGCCGCCCGACCAGCTCGCGCAGCGCGAGCGCCGAGGGGTCGAAGGACCACGGCATCCACGCGGTCTCGTTGTCCTGGCAGTAGGCGTTGTTGTTGCCGCCCTGCGTACGCCGTACCTCGTCGCCCATCGTCAGCATCGGTACGCCGGACGACAGCAGCAGCGTCGCAAGCAGGTTGCGGGCCTGCCGCCGGCGCAGGGCGTTCACCGCCGGATCGTCCGTCTCGCCCTCGACACCGCAGTTCCAGGACCGGTTGTGGTCGTCGCCGTCGCGGTTGCCCTCGCCGTTCGCCTCGTTGCGCTTGGACTCGTACGTCGTCAGGTCGCGCAGCGGGAAGCCGTCGTGCGCGGTCACGAAGTTGATGGAGGCGTACGGCCGTCGCCCGTCGTCCTGGTAGAGGTCGCTCGAGCCGGACAGCCGATAGGCCAGCTCACGGACGCCGCTGCCCTGTCCGCGCCACACGTCGCGGACGGTGTCGCGGTACTTGCCGTTCCACTCGGTCCACAGCGGCGGGAACTCGCCCACCTGGTAGCCGCCCTCGCCGACGTCCCACGGCTCGGCGATGAGCTTGACCTGGCTGATGACCGGGTCCTGCTGGATGACGTCGAAGAAGGCCGACAGCTTGTCCACGTCGTGGAAGGAGCGGGCGAGCGCCGAGGCGAGATCGAAGCGGAAGCCGTCGACGTGCATCTCGGTCACCCAGTAGCGCAGGCTGTCCATGATGAGCTGGAGCACGTGCGGCGACCGCACGTCGAGGGTGTTGCCGGTGCCGGTGTAGTCCTTGTACAGCGCGGGGTCGGCGTCCTGCAGCCGGTAGTACGTCGGGTTGTCGATGCCGCGGAAGGCGAGCGTCGGCCCGGTCTCGTCGCCCTCGGCGGTGTGGTTGTAGACGACGTCGAGGAGGACCTCGATGCCGGCCGCGTGCAGCGCGCGGACCATCGCCTTGAACTCGCGCACCTGCTCACCGCGCGACCCGCTGGCGCTGTAGCCCGCGTGCGGGGCGAAGTAGCCGAGCGAGTTGTAGCCCCAGTGGTTGGTCAGCCCGCCCCGCAGGAGGTGCGGCTCGGACACGAAGTGGTGGACCGGCATCAGCTCGACCGCGGTCACCCCGAGCTCGTGCAGGTGCGCGATCGCGGCCGGGTGCGCGAGGCCCGCGTACGTGCCGCGCAGCTCGGGAGCGATGTCGGGGTGGAGCTGGGTGAAGCCCTTGACGTGCAGCTCGTAGATGACGGTGTCGGCCCACGCATGGTGCGGCCGGTGGTGGTCCTCGCCCCAGGGGAAGACGTCGTGCACGACGACGGACTTCGGGACGTACGGCGCGCTGTCGCGGTGCTGCTGCACCCGGTCCTTGTCGGGCACGGAGCCGAACACCGCGTCGTCGAGCCGGAACGCGCCCTCCATCGCAAGCGCGTACGGGTCGACCAGCAGCTTGCTCGGGTTGAAGCGCAGCCCCTGCGCCGGGTCGAAGGGCCCGTCGACGCGGAACCCGTAGCGCTGCCCTGGGCCGACCTGTGGCAGGTAGCCGTGCCAGACGTGGAACGTCGTCTCCTCCAGCGGGATCCGCGTCTCCGACCCGTCGTCGTCGAACAGGCACAGGTCGACGGTCTCGGCGGCCGAGCTGAAGAGCGCGAAGTTGGTGCCCTCGCCGTCCCAGGTGGCTCCGAGCGGGTGCGGCCGCCCCGGCCAGGGACGCGGCGTCAACGCGTCACCGTGCGCCGCTCGACGGGGATCAGGTCGGCGAGCGAGACGCCGCGGGGGAGGACGAGTGACTGCCCGCGCCGCTGCCGCTCGAGCATCGCGTGCACGACGAGGGCGTTGCGCAGCAGCGTCGAGAACGCCTCCGGGTCGGTCAGCAGCCAGCCGTGGTGGCCGTCCACCACCTCGGGCGGCAGCTGCGTCACGACGTCGGCGAGTGCGCCCGGCGCGACCACCCGGTCGCTGTCGGCCCAGACGAACAGCACCGGCAGGCCGCGGTCCACCAGCGTCGCGGCCGCGCTGCCGAGAGAGGCGGTGAGAGCGAGCCGTGCGGTCAGAGCTGTCGTCACGGGCTTGCGCAGGACCTGCGGCACGAAGTCGCGCGCCATCAAGGGCAGCGAGCGGAGCAGCCCCTTCGCGTCGAGCTCGCCGACGGTCCCCAGCACCCAGCGCAGCCACGAGGCATCGGCGAAGCCGCGGCGACCGGGCGCGCCGCCGACGCTGTTGACCAGCGTCAGGCTGCGGACCAGGTCGGGCCGGTCAGCGGCGAGCTGCAGTGCGACCCCGCCGCCGAAGGAGTGACCGGCGACGAACACGGGCTTGTCGAGCTGCAGGACGTCCAGCAGCCGGCCGATGCGGTGCGCGTACGCAGGCAGGTCCGTCCCCCGCAGCGGCGGGCCGTCGCTGCCGCCGAACCCCGGCAGCGCCGGCGCGATGACCCGGACCCCGGCTGCTGTCAGCCGGGTGATCCCGGCCGCGTACGACCGAGGCGTCAGCCCCCAGCCGTGCAGGAACAGCAGCGGGTCGCCGCTGCCTGCTTCCATCACCCGTATGGTCGCGCCGTCGACGTCGACGTCCCGCCAGGTGGCAGCGGCGGTCACGGGTGGGCGGGTCCGGTCTGCGCATGCAGCGTCGCGTGCCGGTCGGCCAGCAGCTCGTGCGCGTCGGCCGCCGACGCCGCGCCGTGCGCCAGCACGAGGTGTCCGAGCAGCTTCTCGTGGTCGGCCAGCAGGTCCGACCAGGCGCTGACGAGGTCGGCGGCCGCGACGAGCGCCTCGAGCCGGGTGCGGATCGGCAGCAGCAGCAGCTCGCGCTCGAGCACGGCCACGAGCTCCTCGGGCAGCACCGACCGCGGGTCCTCGTCATCGGGCTCGAGCAGCAGCTCCGAGAGGTCCTCCGCCTCGGGATCCAGCGCGGTCAGGTCGAGCGGCGGGTCGTCCTCGTCGTCGTCCTCGTACGCGGCGTCGAGCTCGGCCAGTGACATGCCCGCCTGCGCCGCCCACGTCGCCTCCTCGGCCAGGTCGACCTCCTCCGGCAGCGACGCGAAGAAGGCGTCCTGCCAGCGCTCGAGGAGATCGCGTACGGCGTCGCAGCGCTCGAGCGCGGAGGCGAGGTCGCCGTCGACGGGCGTCAGCAGCGCGGACTGCAGCGCCCGCGCCGCCTCGTCCGGCAGGTCCGCCAGCGGGTCGGCGGACGACACCGTGTGCACGACCCCGCGCGCGTCCCGGAACATGCGGGGAGCCTAGGGTGCGGGCAACGACACCAGGAGGAACGCGTGGGCGAGTTCGTACGGCTCGAGGTCGACGGTGCGGTGGCGACGATCCGGCTGGACCGGCCCAAGATGAACGCCCTCAACGCCCAGGTGCAGGAGGAGATCCGCGGCTGCGCCGAGGAGGCGACCGATCGCGACGACATCCGTGCGGTCGTCCTGTACGGCGGCGAGCGCGTCTTCGCCGCGGGCGCGGACATCAAGGAGATGGCCGGCGTCGACTACGTCGACATGCTGGCGCGCGCCGGCCGGCTGCAGAACGCGTTCTCCACCGTCGCGCGCATCCCGAAGCCGGTCATCGCCGCCATCACGGGCTACGCCCTTGGCGGCGGCTGCGAGCTGGCGATGTGCGCCGACTTCCGCGTCGTCGCCGACAACGCCAAGCTGGGGCAGCCGGAGATCCTGCGCGGCGTCATCCCGGGCGCCGGCGGCACGCAGCGCCTGACCCGCCTGGTCGGCCCGGCGAAGGCCAAGGACCTCTGCTTCACCGGCCGGTTCGTCGAGGCCGACGAGGCGCTGGCGATCGGGCTCGCCGACGTCGTCGTCCCGACCGACCAGGTCTACGCCAAGGCGCTCGAGATGGCCGGCCACCACGCCGCCGGCCCGGCTGTGGCGATCCGTGCGGCGAAGAAGGCGATCGACGAGGGGATCGAGATGGACCTCGATGCCGCGCTGCGTCTGGAGAGCACCTTGTTCGCAGGGCTCTTCGCCACCGAGGACCGTCGCATCGGCATGGAGTCCTTCGTCGCCAACGGACCCGGCAAGGCCGAGTTCTCCGGCCGCTGACGTGACGTCCGGCACAGGTGCTTGCTGCAGTTTGCACGGCTGCTACCGGCGGGTAACACTGGACGCGTAGGGCGGTCGCGGTCGCGCACCTGCTGCGCGTTAGCGTTCGAGCAACATCCTCAGCAGCCCGCGCGGGTCGCACGACCGCGCCCTGAGCACCACTTGCCAACGGAGGTCGGCGCCCGAGCATGAACATCGTCGTACTGGTCAAGCAGGTCCCGGACACGTGGGCCGAGCGCAAGCTCAACGCGGACGACAAGCGGCTCGACCGCGCGTCGGTGGACGTCGTCATGAACGAGATCGACGAGTACGCCGTCGAAGAGGCCCTCAAGATCAAGGAGGCCGGCGGCGGCGAGGTGACCATCCTGACGATGGGCCCGGACCGGGCCGTCGAGACGATCCGCAAGGCGCTGTCGATGGGCGCCGACAAGGCCGTCCACCTGTCCGACGAGGCGCTCGCCGGCAGTGACGCGATCCAGACCTCGTACGCGCTGGCCAAGGTCCTCGACACCCTCGAGTACGACCTGGTGATCTCGGGCTCCGAGGCGACCGACTCCCGGATGGCGATCATGGGCGCGCTGCTCGCGGAGCGCACCGGCAAGCCGCAGCTCACCGGCGCCCGCAAGGTCACCGTCGACGGCGGCACCGTGCGCATCGAGCGGCAGACCGACAACGGCTACGACGTCGTCGAGGCGCCGACCCCGGCGATCGTGTCGGTCGTCGAGAAGATCAACGAGCCGCGCTACCCGTCCTTCAAGGGGATCATGGCGGCCAAGAGCAAGCCGCTCACGACGCTGACGCTGGCCGACGCCGGCATCGAGGCCGGGCAGGTCGGGCTGGCCGCCGCGCCGTCGCAGGTCGTGGAGTTCGCGAACAAGCCGCCGCGCCAGGCGGGCCAGATCGTCAAGGACGAGGGCGACGGCGGCACCAAGGTCGCCGAGTACCTCGCGTCGCAGAAGATCGTCTGAGAGGGCAGCAGCAGATGGCAGAGATCCTGGTCCTCGTCGACCACGTCGAGGGCACTCCGAAGAAGGTCTCGTACGAGCTGCTGACGCTCGCCCGCACGCTGGGTGAGCCGTCCGCCGTCGTCCTGGGCAAGGGCGCGTCCGCCGCCGCCGAGAAGGTCGGCTCGTACGGCGCGGAGAAGGTCTACGTCAGCGAGGCCGAGGAGCTGTCCCAGTTCCTGGTCGCGCCGTACGCGGCCGTGCTCGCGCAGCTGGTGCAGGAGAAGAGCCCGGCTGCGGTGCTGCTGCCGAGCAACGGCACGGGCAAGGAGGTCGGCGCCCGCCTGGCCGTCAAGACCGGCTCCGGCATCCTCACCGACGCGGTGGCGGTCACGCCCGAGCTGGTTGCGGAGCAGCAGATCTTCGGTGGCGCCGTGACGGTCCAGTCGAAGGTGCAGACGGGTACGCCCATCATCACGGTCCGTCCGAACAGCACGGCGGCGACCGAGCAGGCCGGTGCCGGCACGGTCGAGCAGGTGAGCGTCACCTTCAGCGACGCCGACAAGGCCGCCAAGGTCACCGAGTCCGTCGTGGAGGCGAAGGGCGGCCGGCCAGATCTGGGCGAGGCGTCCATCGTCGTCTCCGGCGGCCGCGGCATGGGCAACGCCGAGAACTTCTCCATCGTCGAGAAGCTCGCGGACACTCTCGGCGCGGCCGTCGGTGCGAGTCGCGCTGCCACGGACGCCGGCTGGTACCCGCACCAGAACCAGGTCGGTCAGACCGGCCGCACCGTGTCGCCGCAGCTCTACATCGCGGTCGGCATCTCGGGCGCAATCCAGCACCGCGCCGGCATGCAGACGTCGAAGACGATCGTCGCCATCAACAAGGACCCAGAGGCGCCGATCTTCGAGCTCGCCGACTTCGGCCTCGTCGGCGACCTGTTCAACGTCGTGCCGCAGCTGACGGAGGAGATCTCCAAGCGCAAGGGCTAGACCTGCTGTCCGTCGGCCCGGTGCTCCCGCAAGGGGTGCCGGGCCGACGCGCGTCCGGCTCCCGCCGGCGAAGGGCAGGCCTCAGGGGTAGGTGACGCCGGTCAGGCGCTCCGACTCGGCCCACAGCCGTCGGGCCGCGCCGTCGTCGCGTGCCTGCTTGGCCGGCGTGGCGCGTACGGGAGTCCCGCGGATGCCCCAGCGCGGGCCGAAGAACTCGCCGGTGCGGACGTCCGGCATGGTCGCGGCGTACAGCTGCGGCCAGGCGCCGTGCGCGTCCGGCTGGGCGATCACCCGGTTGCCGACCTGCATGAGCCCGACCAGCAGCGGATTGCCCTGCCCGCTCTGCAGGTTGGTCGCGGCGTAGCCGGGGTGCGCGGCGGCCACGACGAGCGACGGCGCGCGCCGCACCAGCTCCCGGACGAACAGCAGGTTGGCCAGCTTGCTCTGCCCGTACGCCGACCACCGGCCGTACGACCGCTCGCCCATGAGGTCGTCGAAGCGCATCCGCCCCATCCGGTGCGCGTCGCTGCTGACCACGACCACGCGTCCGGCCGGCGCTGCGAGCAGGCGCGGCAGCAGCAGCCCCGTCAGGGCGAAGTGCCCGAGGTGGTTGGTGCCGAGCTGCAGCTCGAACCCGTCCTCTGTCACCCGGCGAGGCACGGCCATGACGCCCGCGTTGTCGACGAGCAGGTCGAGCGGCCCGGTGACGCCCTCCGCCACCGCGCGCACCGACGCCAGCGAAGCGAGGTCGAGCTGGATCAGCTCGGCGTCGCCCACGGCGCGCACGCGGGTGAGGGCCTCCGCTCCGCGCCGCGGGTCGCGGCAGGCCATGAGCACGCGGGCGCCGCGGCGGGCCACGGCGAGCGACGTGTGCAGCCCGAGCCCCGAGTTCGCGCCCGTGATGAGCGCCACCCGGCCGGTCTGGTCGGGCACGTCGGCGGCGCTCCAGGAGGTCATGCCGCCAGCCTTCCCTAGACTCCGCGACCATGGCCGACTGGGACCGCCGTACGACGCAGCAGCTCGCGAAGCAGCGGGAGGCGGCGGTCCGGACGCAGGTCGTCGACGCGGTCGGCCCGTTCTCGCCGTACTGGCGGGCGCGCCTGAAGACGCTCGGCCGCACGGCTGCGCAGAGCGCCACGGTCGACGGCCTGTCGCAGCTGCCCGCGGTCGGCGAGCGCGACGTCTGCCCGGACGGCGACCCGGCCGGTGCGGCGGCCCTCGTGCTGCAGGCGGGTGAGTCCGGCTTCGCGCTGCACGCGGACGGCCCGGTGCTGCGCGGTGCACTCGCCAGGCGGCTCGCCAAGCCCGGCTCGTACAAGGCGGTCGTGGAGGCCGACACCCGGCCGACGTCGTACGTGTGGGCCGGTCAGGGGCTGCGCTTCCCCGTTGCGAGCACCCGGTCCGACCTCGACCTCGTGGCCCGCGCCGGAGCGCGCCTGTGGCAGGTCCTCGGCCTGTCCGGCGCCGACGTCGTCGTCAGCGGCCTGCCGACCCTGCCGACGGCAGCCGTGCAGGCGCTGCAGCTCGGCGCCCTCGGCGCCGCCTCTCCGCTGCTCGCGCCCGGCGACGACGTCGACGACCTGGCGGCTGCGCTCAAGCTCGTCCCCGCGACGGTGCTCGCGCTGCCTTCGGCGAGCGCAGCCACGACGCTGGACGACCTGGACGAGGTGGGCGTCGACCTCGGCGGCCTGACGACCCTGCTGCTGGTCGGCGCGCCGTACGACGACGAGCGGGCGGCGGTACGTGCTGCCCTCACCCGCATCGGCGTTCCCGACAACTGCCTCGTCCTCGCCGCGCACGTGCCCGACGCGCACCGCCTGATGTGGGCCGAATGCCGCGCGTCCGCCGGCCGGACCGGACTGCACACCTACCCCGACCTCGAGCTCGTCCAGATGGTCGACCCGGAGACGGGCGAGGCGGCCGACCGCGGCGCCCGTGAGGTCGTCGTGACGCAGCTCGGCTTCCGCGGCACCGCGCTGCTGCGCTGGCGGACCGGTGACGTCGCCGACAACGTGACGTCGGAGCCGTGCCCGTCCTGCGGCCGCACGGTCCCGCGGGTCGTGGGCCTGCGGGCCGGTGCGCTCGTGCCGCTGCTCGCGCTGCGCGCCGGGGTACGCGCCGTCGACGTCCGGGCCGTCGCGGGTGCTCTCGTAGGTCGCGCCGATGTGCAGGACTGGCGGATCGTGCTCGGTCCGAGCGCGCGGGACAACGCCGACGAGCTGCTCGTCCACGTCGTGCCGCCGGCCGCCGCCGATCCGGCCGACGTCGCGGTCGCGGTCGCGCGTGACGTCCGCGCGGCTGCCGGCCTGCTGCCCACGCAGGTCGTGGTCGCGCCCGACGGGGTGCTGCCGGTCGACGGCGCCCCCGTCAGTCGGCGGGTGCTGCAGCGCTGAGCGCGCCGTACGCTCGTCCCGTGGCCTACCTCGACCATGCGGCCTCCACGCCCATGCTCCCCGAGGCCGTCGCGGCGGTGACGGCTGCGATGGCCGCCAGCGGCAACCCCTCCTCGCTGCACGCGACCGGCCGCCGCGCGCGCCGCCTCGTCGAGGAGTCCCGCGAGTCGGTCGCCGCCTCCCTCGGTGCGCGCCCGTCCGAGGTCGTCTTCACCGGCGGCGGCACCGAGAGCGACAACCTCGCGGTCAAGGGCATCTTCTTCTCGCGGCGGGCAGCCGACCCGCGCCGCACCCGGATCCTCGCCAGTGCGGTCGAGCACCACGCCGTTGTCGACGCGGTCGAGTGGCTCGTCGCGATGGAGGGCGCGCAGGTCACCTGGCTGCCGGTCGACGAGGTCGGCCGGGTCCACCCCGCCGTGCTCGAGGACGCGCTCGGGGACGACGTGGCACTCGTCAGCGTCATGTGGGTCAACAACGAGGTCGGCACGATCCAGCCGGTACGCGCGCTCGCGGAGCTCGCGCACAGCCGGGGGGTGCCGTTCCACACCGACGCCGTACAGGCGGTCGGCCAGCTGCCGCTCGACTTCGCCGCCTCCGGCGTCGACGCGCTGACGGTGACGGGGCACAAGTTCGGCGGGCCGCTCGGCGCCGGCGCCCTGCTGCTCGGCCGCGACGTCGCGTGCACCCCGCTGCTGCACGGCGGGGGGCAAGAGCGCGACGTCCGCTCCGGCACGGTCGACGTCCCCGGCGTCGCCGGCCTCGCGGCGGCCGCCGCCCTCGCCGTGCAGCGTCAGCCCGAGACGGCGGCCCGGTTGGCCGCCCTGCGCGACGACCTCGTGCGCGGCATCTGCGCCGCGCTCCCGAACGCCGTGCTCAATGGGGACGTCCCGAGCGGCCGGCTGCCCGGCAACGCGCACTTCTCCTTCCCCGGCTGCGAGGGCGACTCGTTGCTGCTGCTGCTCGACGCCCGGGGGGTCGAGGTCTCCACCGGCTCGGCCTGCTCCGCCGGCGTCGCGCGGCCGTCGCACGTGCTGCTCGCCATGGGCGCCGACGAGGACAGAGCCCGCGCCTCGCTGCGCTTCTCCCTCGGCTACACCTCGACGACCGCCGATGTGGACGCCGTGCTGGACGCGTTGCCGGCCGTCGTGGACCGGGCCCGGCTCGTCCGCCGGTGAGGCTGCTCGCCGCCATGTCCGGCGGCGTCGACTCGGCTGTCGCCGCTGCGCTCGCCGTCGAGGCGGGGCACGAGGTCACGGGCGTCCACCTCGCGCTGTCCGAGGCGCCCGCGACGCTGCGCAGCGGCTCGCGCGGCTGCTGCTCACGCGAGGACGCCCGAGACGCCGGCCGCGCCGCCGACGTCCTCGGGATCCCCTTCTACGTCTGGGACCTCGCGGCCCGCTTCCGCGCTGACGTGGTGGACGACTTCGTGGCCGAGTACGCCGCCGGCCGTACGCCGAACCCGTGCCTGAGATGCAACGAGAAGATCAAGTTCTCGGCCGTCCTCGACCGGGCGCTGGCCCTGGGCTTCGACGCGGTCGTCACCGGCCACCACGCCCGGCTCGAGGCCGGCGTCCTGCGCCGCAGCGTCGACGCGGACAAGGACCAGTCGTACGTCCTCGCCGGCTGCACGCCCGACCAGCTCGCCGCGACCGTCCTGCCGCTCGGGCAGATGACGAAGGCGGAGGTACGGGCGGCCGCGGCGGCCCGCGGGCTCGGCGTCGCCGACAAGCCCGACTCGCACGACGTCTGCTTCATCGCCGACGGCGACACCGCCGGCTTCCTGCGCGACCGCCTCGGCGCGCAGCCCGGCCCCGTCGTCGACGCGCTCACGGGGGCGGTCGTCGGCAGCCACGACGGCGCGTACGGCTACACGGTCGGGCAGCGCCGCGGTCTCGGGATCAACGTGGACGGGCGGCCCCGGTACGTCCTGTCCGTGTCGCCGGTCGAGCGGACGGTCACCGTCGGACCGGTGGAGGCGCTGGACGTGCGGACCGTACGGGCCGAGCGGCCGGTCGAGCTGACGCCGCTGTCACTGCCGCTGCGGTCCGAGGTCCAGCTGCGCGCGCACGGCGTCCCCGTCCCGTGCACGGCGCACGCGGACGGCGACGGCTGGCGGGTCGAGCTCGAGACGCCGGCGCGGGGCATCGCCGCCGGGCAGGCGGCCGTCCTCTACGACGGCGACCGCGTGCTGGCGAGCGCCACCGTGTCCTCGGCCAACTAGGGTTCCGGCATGGCTTCCGGTGACGACGTGCAGCTGCCCGACCTCCAGGTGATCCAGCGCTACAGCCTGGCCGTCCGCGGCGCGTCCGCCCCTCGCGCGGACGTGATCGCCGCCCTGCGGGCCGACCTCGAGTGGCTCTCCAGCGGGTCCGAGAAGCCGGCGCCGCGGCCCCCCACCGCGCGCAAGGCCGGTCCGCCGAAGCCGGCGACGAAGGCGCCCGCGAAGAAGAGCGCCCGCCGGGCGTGACCACCGCCTGGCCGGTCGCCGCCGCGAGCGGCATCGGCAGCCTGCCGGGTACCGATCCGCGGGAGGCGGTGCGCACCGTCCTGGGGGAGCTCCCCGACCTGCCGTTCCTGCCCGAGCTGCCGGCGCGCGGGCCGCACGCCGACCTGACCGGCCGCGCCTGCGCGCTGCTCGCCGACCTGCACGTCGACCTGCAGCCCAGCGGCTGGCGCATCACGCCGCGGCCGTCCCGCGACGGCACGCGCGCTCGCGACCTGCTCGCCCGCGACCTCGACGCCCTCGAGGGCACCGAGGCGCGCCCGCCGTTCCTGAAGCTGCAGTGCGCCGGTCCGTGGACGCTGGCCGCGACGGTCGAGCTGTCCCGCGGCGACCGGTTGCTCGCCGACCCCGGTGCGGTGGAGGACCTCGCCGCCAGCCTCGCGCAGGGGCTCGCCGCCCACCTCGCCGACGTCGCCCGCCGGCTGCCCGGCACCACGCTCGTCCTGCAGCTCGACGAGCCGGCGCTGCCCGGCGTGCTGTCGGCGCAGATCCCTACCGCCAGCGGCTTCGGTCGGCTGCGGGCGCCGGACCGGCTCGTCGCGCTGGACCGGCTGCGCACGGTCCTGCAGGTCGCGGAGCAGACAGTCGTGCACTGCTGCGCGCCACGGCCGCCGTTCGCGCTGCTCGCGGACGCCGGCGCCGGTGGGGTCGCCGTCGACGCCGCGCTGCTCACGTCGCGCGACCACGACGACCTGGGTGCGGCCCTGGAGAACGACGTACGCCTGCTGCTCGGCCTTGTGCCGTCGACGGACGCGGCGCTGGACCTCGAGGCCCTCGCCGCGCCGGCGAAGCAGCTGTGGCGCCGGCTCGGCTTCGAGCCGGACCGCCTGCCGGGGCTGGTCGTCGTGACGCCGTCCTGCGGCCTGGCCGGCGCCTCGCCCGCGTACGCGCGGCAGGCTCTGCAGGCGTGCGCCGAGATCGCCCGCCGGCTGGGGGAGGAGCCCGAGTGAGCGACAACGAGGACCTCGCCCGGCACGCCGAGCTCAGTCGCGCTCTCGAGGAGGCCGCGTTCCGCTACTACGTGCTCGCGCAGCCGACGCTGTCGGACGCGGAGTACGACCGGTTGATGCGCGAGCTGCAGGCTCTCGAGGAGCGGCACGCCGAGCTGCGTACGCCGGACTCCCCGACGCAGAAGGTGATGGAGAGCTTCTCGACCGACTTCACCCCGGTCGACCACCTCGAGCGGCTGATGAGCCTGGACAACGTCTTCGACGCGGACGAGCTCCGGGGCTGGGCGGACCGCGCGGTGCGCAACGGTGGCGACGGCATCCGCTGGCTGTGCGAGCTGAAGATCGACGGCCTGGCGGTCGCGCTGGTCTACCGCGACGGCCGGCTCGTGCGTGCCGCCACCCGAGGCGACGGCCGCACGGGCGAGGACATCACCGGCAACGTCCGGACCCTGCGCCAGGTCCCACACCGCCTGGAGGGCAACGACATCCCGCCGCTGCTCGAGGTCCGCGGCGAGGTCTTCATCGCGACGGACGACTTCCGGGAGCTCAACGGGCGGCTGGTCGCGGAGGAGCGCGCGCCCTTCGCGAACCCGCGCAACGCGGCAGCCGGCAGCCTGCGCCAGAAGGACCCGCGGGTCACCGCGAGCCGGCCGCTGTCCCTGACGCTGCACGGCATCGGCGCGCGCGAGGGGTTCGAGCCGGCGTCGCAGTCGGAGGCGTACGCGCAGCTGCAGGAGTGGGGACTGCCGGTGTCGAGCCGGTACGAGGTGCACGACGAGCTGGCCGGGGCGCAGCGGTACGTCGAGCACTGGGGCGAGCACCGGCACGACGTCGAGCACGACATCGACGGGGTCGTGGTCAAGGTCGACCAGGTGCCGCTGCAGCGACGCCTGGGCGCGACCAGCAAGGCCCCCCGCTGGGCGATCGCGTACAAGTACCCGCCCGAGGAGGCCACCACGAAGCTGCACGACATCCGCGTCAACGTCGGGCGCACCGGCCGGGTCACGCCGTTCGCGTTCATGGAGCCGGTGCAGGTCGGCGGCGTGATGGTCAAGCTCGCGACCCTGCACAACCAGGACGAGGTCAAGCGCAAGGGAGTGCTCATCGGCGACACCGTCGTCGTCCGCCGCGCCGGCGACGTCATCCCCGAGGTGCTCGGCCCAGTCGTCGCGTTGCGGGACGGCAGCGAGCGCGTGTTCGTCATGCCGACCGTCTGCCCGGAGTGCGGCAGTGAGCTCGGCCGGCCGGAGGGGGAGGTCGACGTCCGCTGCCCCAACACGGTGTCCTGCCCGGCGCAGCTGCGGGAGTCGGTCTTCCACTTCGCGGGCCGCGGGGCCATGGACATCGACGGTCTCGGGTACGAGACGGCGGTCGCGCTGCTGCAAGCGGGCCGGCTGCGCGACGTCGGCGACGTCTTCAGCCTCACCGCCGACTCGTTCGAGGGCCTGCGGGGCTTCGGGCAGAAGAAGGTCGAGCAGATCCTGCGCGGCATCGAGGCCGGGCGCGACCGGCCGATCTGGCGGCTGCTCGTCGGGCTGTCGATCCGGCACGTGGGGCCGACGGCAGCGCAGGACGTCGCGCGGCACTTCCGGTCGATCGACGCCGTCATGAACGCCACACCGGAGGAGCTGGCCGCCGTGGAGGGCGTCGGCCCGGTCGTCGCGCAGGCGATGGCGACGTGGTTCGCCGACCCGCGGCACCGCGAGATCGTCGCGAAGATCCGGGCCGGCGGCGCGCGCATGGAGGACGAGGGAGCCGACGAGGGACCGCGACCGCTGGAGGGCGTCACCGTGGTCGTGACCGGCACGCTGCCGTCGTACAGCCGGGACGGCGCGACCGAGGCGGTGCAGGCGCTCGGCGGCAAGGTCTCCGGCAGCGTGTCCAAGAAGACGGACTTCGTGGTGGTCGGCAGCGACCCGGGCGCGAGCAAGTACGACAAGGCGGTCAAGCTCGGTGTCCCGCTCCTCGACGACGCGGGGCTGACCGTCCTGCTCGATCAGGGGCCGGAGGCCGCCCGCGCCGTCGCCGTCGTGCCCGTATCCGACTAGTCCGTTCCGGCCAGATCCGCGCCTACCAGCGGATCAGTCAGGTCGGGCGGTCATCCGCCGACACTTCCTGAGACGACAGCAGCAGGCTGCCCGGAGGAGGTGACGTGGCTACCCCAGATCGGGCCGATCCGCGCAACGCGTTCGACGGTAGGAGCGCCCGCTTCCGGCTCTACGTGGCCCTGGTGATCGCCGCCGGCGGCGCCGTGCTCATCGGCAACGTCGCCGAGACCGACTGGGCGGTCGTCCCCCACGTCAGCCCGGCCCTGTGGCTCGTCTTCGGGCTGGTCCTGCTGGGCGAGCTCCGGCCGCTGTTCACCGCAGGCGCGACCGACGCCAATGGGCTGCTCGTCACCAACGCGTTCCTGTTCGCGGTGCTGCTGCGGTACGGCGTCGGGCCGGCGATCCTGCTGCAGGCCATGGTCACGGCGATCGTCGACCTGTCGCGGCGAAAGGCCGTGTGGCGCAGCGCGTTCAACATCGCGCAGTACACGCTGTCCTGGCTCGCGGCCGCCGCCGTCGTGACCGCTCTCGGCCACTCGGCGAGCCTGGCGCACCCGTCGAGCCTGCGCGCCTTCGACCTGCTTGCCGCCACCGGAGGCGGCATCGCCTACTTCGCCGTGAACCAGGTCCTCGTGACTCGCGCCGTCTCGCTCAAGACGGGGAAGCCGCTGCGCGCGATGCTGCTCGGCAACCTCGCGTACGAGGCGCTGACCAACGGGGCCCTGCTCGCCCTGTCACCGCTGATCGCGGTCGCCATGGAGCGCGGCGTCGCGTTCGTGCCGCTGCTGCTGCCGCCGCTGTTCGCCGTGTACCAGGTCGCTGCCGTCGCGCTGCAGCGCGAGCAGGAGGCCATGAGCGACGCCATGACCGGCCTGCCGAACCGCAAGCTGCTCAGCGAGCGGACCGCCACCGCCCTGCTCGAGCAGACGGACGGCCGGGTGGCGCTGGTGCTGTTCGACCTCGACCGGTTCAAGGAGGTCAACGACACCCTGGGGCACCATGTCGGGGACCAGCTGCTCAAGGTGGTCGCGGAACGGCTCGCCGGCGCGGTTCGCGAGGGCGACACGGTCGCCCGGCTCGGGGGCGACGAGTTCGCGATGCTGCTGCCCGGTGTGCGGTCGGTCGCCGAGGCGCGCGACGCGGCCCGACGGATGGCGGCCGCGATCGCGGAGCCGATCGTGCTGGAGGGCGTTCTGGTCGACGTCGGCGCCAGCGTCGGTGTCGCCGTCTCTCCTGAGCACGGCACGGAGCTCGAGCTGCTGCTGCAGCGGGCCGACGTCGCGATGTACCTCGCGAAGGACGCCGGTGGCGGCGTCGAGGTCTACGACGCGGCACGCGACCGCAACAGCACGGGCCGGCTCGCGATGCTCGGCGAGCTGCGTCGCGCGATCGCCGACGGGCAGCTCGTCCTGCACTACCAGCCGAAGGCCTCACTGCGTGACGGATCCGTCGTCGGCGTCGAGGCGCTGGTGCGCTGGCAGCATCCCGAGTGGGGCCTGGTCCCGCCTGACGACTTCATCCCCCTGGCCGAGAGCTCAGGGCTCGTCCGCCCGCTCACCGCGTGGGTCCTCGACGAGGCGCTGCGCCAGCTGCGGGTGTGGCTGGACCAGGGGCTGCGGCTGGGCCTTGCCGTGAACGTGAGCATCAAGGACCTGTGCGGCGACGGGCTCGCCCAGCGGGTCGCTGCGGGTCTGGTGCGGTACGACGTGCCGCCCGAGCTGCTCCGGCTCGAGGTGACCGAAGGCTCGCTGTTCGCCGACCCGGTACGTGCCGTCAGCACGCTGCGCGCCCTGGACCACCTCGGCGTCACCCTGTCGCTCGACGACTTCGGCACGGGGTACTCCAGC
>JBHENF010000164.1:0-9086 GCA_046262175.1 Mycobacteriales bacterium | reverse complement strand
ATGTAGACGGTCCCGGCGCTGTCGACGGCCGGCTGCGTCGCCTCTGCGACGGAGGCGCCGGAAGCGTACGGCGTGGAAAGCGGCTGCCAGCTCTGGCCTGCGTCGTCGGACCGGGTCACGAGCACGTTGCTGCCGGCGACGTACAGCCGGTCGCCGTTGGCTCTGCGCTGCACGGCGATCTTCGGGTAGCGGGCGGTGCCGGGTGTCTCCACGGCTGTCGCGAAGGTGGTGCCGCCGTCGGTGGAGCGAGCCACCAGGATGTGGTTGCTGCCGTCGGAGACCTTCTTGGCGGCGAAGGTGACGTACACGTTCTGTCCTGAGCCGAAGACCACGCCGCCGTCGATGTCGCCGGAGCTGACACCGCCGGCGCACGGCCGCTCGGGGTATCCGTCCGGGGCTGCCAGCGCACCGCGCTTCCAGGTGCGTCCGGCGTCCTTGGACACGAAGAACTCGCACGTCTTCGTCGTGACCTCGACGTCGACCGCCACCACGTGCTTGGAATCGGCGGGGTCGACGGCCAGACCGGGGGCGTCGCGTGCCGGGCCGCGCAGCGTGTCGGGAGCGAGCCGGTGGTTGCCCACGACGCGCACCGCTGTCGCCGCCGGGGCGGCGGCCGCGGTCGCGAGCAGCGCGACCGCAGTAAGTGGAAGCAGGGCGAGGAGCGGGCGCAGCCGCACTGGTCGGCGCAGGCGCATCGGGGTCACATCACTTCCAGAGGTAGGGGAGAAACAGACACGGACGCCGGAAGACCGGCGTCCGTGTCCAGCAGCCCAGCAGGTGGGCGTCGATCAGGCCTGGCGCGTTGCCTCGGCCGGCGCGTCGGAGGACCGGCGGGAGGCGGCGGCGACGACAGCACCCGAGCCGACGGTGAGCAGCAGGCCGACCGCCACGAGCACGAGGGGGAGCGTGAGGTTCTGCGAGCTGCCGGGGTTCATGGTCACCGAGTGGGCGCCGGAAGGCGCGACGGCCTGGGCCGGCACTGGGGCCGGAGCCACGACAAGCGGCTTCGCGGCAGGCGCGATCCGGGCCGGGGGAGCGGCAACCGGGGGCTTGGCGGGCGCCGCAGCGAGCGGTCGGGCCGGTGCCGGGGCAGCGGGCGCGGCCTGGGCCGGGACGGCCTGGGGTGCCGGCTGCGTCTGCCGGGCCGGCGGGGCGGCCGGCTGGGCCGGTGCGGGCGCCGACTGCGCTGCATTGATGGTCAGCGGCGCGCGGGCGGGGGTGCCGCCGACGGGCTGACCCTGTGCGTTGGTCTGCGTAGCCACCACAACGTGGTCGCCCGCAGCCGCCTGCGGCGTCGTGAACTCGAAGGCGACTCTGCCGTTGACGTCGACCTTGGCCGAGGCGAGCAGCGGGCCGTTGCGGCCGTCGAGGTGCACCTGGACATCGGAGGACGTGGGGTTCTGCGAGAAGCCCTGACCCGTGCCGTGGATGGTCTCGCCGGCAACAGCACCCTTCTGATGATCCATGTCGATCGTCGCGAGCGATGTGCACGCCCAGGCGACGGACAGGCCGAGCAGCGGGACCGCAGCGATGCCCGCGGTGACCACTGCGACACGACGAGAGGTGAACCGGCTCATGACCGCCTCGACTTCCTAGGGCGCACGGCGACCGGTCCGGCCACGCTCAGGGGCGCTCCAACGACCCTCATACTCGCACGATTCGGGCATTTGGCACAAGGGCCTGGAGAGCCGTGTGATCAGCGCCTCGCCGCAATGCGCACTGCCGCGAAGTAGACATCGAGCTTGTCGTTGTCGGTCGTCCCGCGCCGCGCATCGGTCCACACGACCACGGCTCCGTCGGCCCGCGACACGAGGTCCAGCCGGGTCCCCTGATCCGCGAGGTCCAGCTCGCTGCCCGGCCCGACTTGCGAGCTGAACAGCTGCGTGGACAAGGTCAGGGAGGACCAGCTCTCTCCGCGGTCTGCGCTGACCGCGTACGCGGCGCCGGTCAGCACGTCGGCGTCGTCGTCGCGGCGGTCCAGGTAGGCCACATCCACCCGGCCGCTCGGCGCGACCGAGACCGACGGGAGGTACTGGTCCCGCGGCGAGCGGGGGTTGACCTGCCGAGCGTCCGACCAGCTGCCGCGACCGTCTGCGGACCGCCGCAGGAAGACATCGCGATTCCCGTTACGGGAGTCGCTCCAGGTGACGTACACCGCCCCGGTCCTGCGGTCGACGGCGAGGCCGGCGAAGTCGGGGAGGTAGACCAGGAAGCGCTCGCTGGACTTCACCTTGCTGTCCACCACCGACTCGGTGAACCGGGACAGATCACCTGCGCCGCGCGCCAGGACCAGGCTGAAGGTGCCGTCGTAGACGTCGCCCGGCAAGTTCTCGAAGTCGAGCCGGTCCTGGCCGAAGTCGTAGTAGAGGACCCCGAGGCTGCCGTCCTTGAGCACCTGGGGCACGGCAGCGCCCACGCGTGCACGGTCCGCGGCCGACACCCGCTGCGGACTGCCCCAGGTCGCACCGGCGTCGGTGGACCGGGCCGCCATGATCGGCAGCCCCGTGCGGCTGAACGAGAGCTGCGCCGCGGTGGATGCCTTGTCGGCTTGCAGCCAGGTCAGGTACAGGGTCCTGCCGGTCGGGTCCGCGGCCATCCGCACCTGGAAGGCGTACGCACCCAGAACCCTCTGCGGCGTGGTCCACGTCGCGCCCGCGTCCTTGGAGGACGAGAGCCAGCCCGCGTCGGGTGAGTTGCCGCTGCCCGTCAGGGTCACGAAGCACAGGTGCAGCACCCCGTCGCTCGTCCACACCAGTGACGGCGCGTACGGACGGTCCTGGCCCGCGGGGGTCGGGAAGGCCAGCGGACGCCAGCTGGCTCCGCCGTCGCGGGAGACGTTCAGCCCTGCCCGGAACCGCGGACGGTCCTGCTTGTCGGCGACCACGATCGTTCGGCGGTCGGACGGGTTGACGGCGACCGACGGCGAGTCGTGCGCCTCGACGAGGTTCGACGTCGTCGTCACGAGGGTGTCGGCGCCTGCCGTGATCGTCACGTCGCTCGTACCGTCATGCGTCAGCGCAAGGACGGCACCGGTCCCGACCAGAAGAAGGCCGAGCAGCGGCACGGCGACCCAGGGTGAGGGCCGGCGCGGGCGATTCCCGGCGGTTCCGGTCCCGGCCTCGGTGCTGGTCTTGCTGGCCAGGCCCAACATGACTGCCTCTCCGAACGCGGGGCGGGTCGCGGCAGTCAAGCCTGTCATCATCTTGCCTTGCAAGGGGGGTCCGATCCGCCAGGAGGCGTCAGTGCCGGCAGTCGAGCGGTCGGCGCTGCTCCCCGTGCTCGCCTTCGGCGGCGCCGCCTGGGCCGTTCTCCCGCCGTACGTCGGTCCCTCTGTAGCTGCCGCCGGCCGGGCCGAGGTCGCCGACCACGTCGTACCAGCGGCGGTGCTGGCGATGACCGCGGCCGTCCTGCTGCTGGTACGCGCCACCGGGACCGCGCTGTTCGCCGGTGGCCTGGTGACACTGCTGGCCGGGCTCTGGATGACGGCGACGCATCTGCCGCTGCTGCGCCAGGCGGACGCGGGCGTGGTCACCTGGCCGGCTGCGATCCACCACAGCCTGCCGGGTGTCGCGCTGCTCGGCCTCGGCGCGCTCTGGTGCGCGCGGACTCACGAAGCCGCGGCCGTCAGGCGCTGAGCCAGCGCCCGCACCGCCAGCATGGCCGGCGAGCCCGCATCTGCGTCGTACGGCGAGCGGCCGTCCTGATCGGCCCGCTGCACGCTGCTGTCGCTGGGCACCGCAAGGGTCTCGACGCCGAGCGCCTCCTGCACCATCGCGCGCTGCGGCTCGTCGTCAGAGCGGTTGGCCACAGCGAGAATCCGTTGCACGCCGAGGGCCGCCGCGATGGCGACGGCCCGCCGGGCGATCTCCACCGACTTCGCGCTGGGCTCCGCCACCGCGATGACGACGTCGTCGGCGGCCGGCTTGGTCCACAGCAGGTCGTTCATCCCGGCTTCGAGATCGGCCACGATGACCCGCCCTTCGCCGGACAGGCCGCCGAAGAAGCCGCGCGTGGTGGCGTGCGACCCGCAGCATAGGCAGTTCTCCGTCACCGGCTCGATCCGGCCGGTCGCGACCAGCCGCACGCCGCCTGGTGCATCGATGCCGAACCGGTGGAGCAGATCCTCGGGGGCCGGCGGTGGGTCCTGGTGGGTGTGCCCGCTCGCGATCAGCCCGTTGAGCACCGCCGGCATCGCGACGACATCGTCGTAGTCGAGCCCGAGGGTGACGCCGAGGTTGGGGCTGGGGTCGCAGTCGATCGCGACGACCGAGTGCCCGTCCTCGGCCAGCAGGCGCGCGAGTGTGCCGGCGACGGTGGTCTTTCCCGCGCCGCCCTTACCGGTGACCACGACCTTCATGCGAGGGCCCTTCCGGACAGGAGCAGCTGGGCGATCTCGCCGACCGCGCCGATGACGGGGGAGTCGGGGCAGGTGTCCAGCGGCGCGAGACCCGCCTCTTCGGCGTCGGCGACCGCCGGGTCCCGCGGCACTCGGACGTGCGGCTCGAAGCCCTCGCCACGTGGCCCGCCCTGGTCCTGGCCGGCCACGACGAGCACCGGCAGCGCTGGCAGCAGCCACGTGATCCGCCGGGCGGCCAACGCACTCTTGCGGGCGGACGTCACAACCGCCACCAGCGTCTGGGCAAACGCCAGGGTGCCTTCCGCCGGCGTCGTCGTACCGGCCTCGACGTCCGCGATCACGTCCCAGCCGGACGGCATAGCGGCGAGGATCTCGCGTACGGCGGCGGCCGAGTGACTGACGAGGTGGTCGGGCCGGTCGATGCCACCGGGACTCAGGTAGCGCACGCCGTCCGGCGCAGTCAGCGCGAACTGCTCGGCGGCCGTCGAGGGGTCGAGGTGGCGGGCCAGCCCCCAGCCGTACATCCGGTCGTCGCGCTCCTCGACTGCTTCGGGTGGCAGCCCGCTGTCAGTGACCGGCAGGCCGAGGCTGAAGGCGAGCCCGGGGTTGGGGTCGAGGTCGACGGCGAGCACCCGTCGGCCCTGGCGAGCCAGCAGTCGCGCCAGCGTGCCGGCGATCACCGACTTGCCGACCCCGCCGTTGCCCACGACCGCCAACCGGAGATCTCCGCTCGCCTGCACAGTGCGCACAGTAGCCTCGGCTCACTGCGCCGTGCGCGCTCCGGACTGCCCCTTCTCGATCAGCACGATCTGCGCGTTGTGGGCGAGCAGGGCGGTGTCCAGCGGCGCGGCGACGGCGATCACGGCCATGGCCAGCACCACTGGACGTACGTGCAAGCGCGCCCTTTGCAGCCCGGGGCGGACCACAGTCCGGTCCAGGAGCGGCACCAGTGCGCACGCGACCGTCAGGCTCGCCAGCAGGGCCACCTTGATGCCGAACTCGGTGGCCTGGAACGGGATGAGAGCCGCGGCGATGAGGGCGGTTGCCGCGCCGTAGGCGACGCGACCGCGCGCTGTCTTCGGCGCGGTCTGCGGGTCGGAGATCATGAAGAACACGAAGACGAGCACCTCCGGCGACAGGGCGATGTCTGCCCAGTACTCCAGCCCGCTGACGGGGCCGACGTGCCAGATGGCGACGAAGCTGCTGCCGAGCAGGGCGTAGGCGCCAATGACGGCGGCGAAGGGCAGCAGGAACGCGGCCGCCATCGACACCATGCGGACGGCCCGCAGCACCCACAGCGCGCCGACGCAGATAACAACGTACGCGAGCGAGACGCCGATCCGACTCGGGCCCCACCAGAGGTACTGCGCGAACACGTGGTTGGGGCCGACGACGAGAAGGCACCAGACGATGCCGATGTTCGACGGGTTGAAGCGATGGCGTCCACCGGGGCGGAGCAGGTGCTTGGACAGTAGCGAGACGGCACCGGCGAGCAGGAAGAACTCGATGCCGTGCAGGCTCCACCAGTCCCCGTGTCGGGTCCCAGACGCGCGCAGGATGAGAGCGATGCTGCTGCCGGTGAGCAGACCACTCGCCGGCCAGGCGAGCACGCCGCTGCTGCGGAAGCTGAGTCCGCACTCGACCGCTGCGCAGAACACCATGGACACTGCGATCTGGGCGATCGACACCTTCCAGTCCAGCAGCGTCTGCCCCAGCACGTGGATCGTGACGACCACTGCGGAAAGCTTCAGCCTCGGGTCACGCGGGTTGGGCAGCTGAACGGGAATCGTCCGCGCGCCGATGGTGATCTGCGGCAGGTGCGCGGGGGCGTCGAGCAGGCCGGTTGTCATCCCTGGGTCAGGGCGGCGCCGGCATACGCGCTGGCCAGCCGGTCGCACCAGATCACGACCGAGCGGTACGTGGCGGGGTCGACCCCCGCCGGCAGGATCATGTTCAGCGACCCAGCAGTGATGTCCAGCGGGCCGACGTGCACTCGGGGCGCGGGCTTGATCTGCTCGGTCGACCGCGGACGCGGGAGCCGGGTGAGCTGCACGTCGAGGTCGCTGTTGGCGGTCACGAAGAAGTCCTCGAGCCGGAGGGCGAAGCGACCGTCCGGTAGCCGATAGATCAGCACCTGTCCACTACCGGTCTGGTCGATCCGGTAGAGCGCTCCGTGCGCGATCTCGGTCGCAGCGGACATCCCTGGGAGCGGCTTCTCCACCAACGGAACGTCGATCTGCTGATCCACTTGCAGGTGCCACGAGCCGGAGGCGGTGACCGCGAGCTGTTGCCGGCCGGATCGGCTCGCGTACGCCGTGCCGGTGCCGGGACACGCCGCAGACACGACGCGCTTGCCCGGCACAAGGACCTCCAGGTGACCCTGCTGGCACGTCCAGCGCACCCGCCAGTTGATCGCGGCCCCGTCGACGCTGAAGGCGCCGGTCGTCGTGGAGGCGGCGCCGTCGTACGTGCCGACGGCTTGCCACCACGGCTGTGACTTCAGCAGCGTCCGGGTCGCTGCTGCGGCACCGCCGGCCGCCCTACTCACAGCTACGGGGTGAGCCTGCGGCGACTCCGAGCCGAAGGCGCGTTCGCGCAGCCCGAACGCGTTGCCGCCGACCAGGGCGCTCAGAACGACGGCCAGCAAGGCGAGCGTCGCCCGCACCGGCTGGCGTCCGCTCGCGGCGGCGGCTCCGTCGGCATGCACACGGCGAGGGTACGGCGGCGCGGCTCTGGCACAACTGGCCGCGGATTGGGGGAGGAGTCCGCGTACGGGCGACGAATGCTGAACCAACAGCATCGACAGGGGGCGGACATGGCAACCGCAGATCTGCAACCGCGCCGCGTTCGGCGATGCCTTGCCCCGACAGTCGGCACGGCTCTGCTCGCGCTCCTGATGGCGGCTCCGGCCGGCCACGCCTCGACCGGCTCGCAGCGCATCTCCGCCAATGTGCGACTCGGCAACGACACCGCGGCCGCTCGTGGTCGTGACCTGCCGGGCCTGGCTGTCGACCCCGACGACCCGAGTCACGTGGTGGCCGTCGACGAAGACTTCCTCGGCGGCAACTGCGACTTCCACACCAGCTTCGACGGTGGCCGCACCTGGACCAGTGGGCATCTGCGCGCGCCGGAGGGCTTCCAGCAGCCACCGTGCCAGATCTTCGACAGCGGCGGCTATGCCCATCTCGACCAGAGCGTCGCCTTCGGGTCCGGCCAGAACGTCTACACGACCTTCTCGTCGATCCGTGGTGTCGAGGGCGACTCGGTGCTGGTGGCTCGGTCGAGTGACGGCGGTCGCACCTTCGGCGTGGGGGTTGTTGCTATTCAGGGCGGTCCGGTCGACCAGCCCGTCTACACACGTCCGAAGCTTGGCGTCGATCCGTCGGACGGAGGTGACCGCGTGCTCGTTGAGGCGTGGGGGTCGTTCGCCAAGGACGGCGGTGGTCTCGGCTACCAGGTCCTCACCGCCGCGTCGAAGGACTTCGGCGCCACCTGGGCGCCCCCCGTACAGGCCTCGATGCCCAACGAAATCGCCCGCGAGATCACCCAGCCCGTCGCCGGGAGGGACGGCACGTTCTACCTCGCGTGGAAGCGTCGAGGCGGCGCGCAGGACCAGATCGCGTTCGGGGTCTCCAAGGACCACGGGCAGACCTGGCTGCAGGCCGTGGTCGGCGGGCCGACCGCGCTCCACAAGGGCCTGAACCAGCCCCGGCTGGCCATCAGCCCGGCCGGCACGCTCTTCGTCACCTACCAGTCGACGGACGCAGGGGACAAGGACGTCTTCCTGGTCCGCTCGACCGACGGCGGTCTGACGTGGTCGACCCCGCTGCGCGTCAACGATGACCCCACTGCCAATGGGGTCGGCCAGCGGCTGCCACAGATCGCCGCGCTCCCCGACGGCGAGGTGGCCGTTGTCTGGTACGACGACCGCGCTGTACCGGTGAAGCAGCTCGGTCGCATGGAGGACGTCTACACGGCCGTGACCTCGGGTCAGGGCTCTCGCGTGCTGCCCAACCGCCGCGTGACCGACCGTTCGATCAACCTCGACGTGGGGCTCGACCCGCGCATCAACTTCCAGTCGTTCTACTCACCGGCGGTGGCTGCCCTGGGGCGGAGCAAGATCCTGCTGGGCTGGCGCGACAGCCGTGAAGGCGACTTCGACGACGCCACTCAGGACACCTACCTGGCGACGCTCGACTGGGTCGGGCCTGCGTCGGCGCCAGCCAGCTCGCTGCCGCCAACCGATCCGCGCTCCTTCGCGGTTCGCGCCTCGCGACTGGCCTACCCCGGGGGCGCCGAGGCCGACGGCAACAGCTCCGCGACGGCCGTCGTCGTGGTGTCGGAAAAGGACCCAGCTGCCGCGCTCGCGGCCGGCGTGCTCGCCCGCGCCCATCTCGGCGCGGTGCTGCTTGCACCGGCCGGCGGACTGCCGGGCCCCGCAGCGGCGGAGGTCCGCCGGCTTAGGCCGACCAAGGCCTACGTGGTTGGCAGCACGACGGCGCTGTCCGCCGCGGTGGTGACCGGCCTGAAACAAGCCGGCGTCCCCGCGGCGGGCATCACGCGCATCCCTGGTTCCGGCGCCGGGCTTGCCGCGGCCGTGGCGGGCTCCATGGACGCGCGGAGCTCCTCGGACAAGTCCGCCCACACGCCGGCGTTCGCGTCTGCGTTGGTCGTCAACCCGGCGAGCCCGACCGCCGCGGCGGTTGCCGCCTACGCGGCAGCGCTGCAC
>JBHENF010000163.1:0-7857 GCA_046262175.1 Mycobacteriales bacterium | reverse complement strand
CGACCAGGTCGCCGAACACCTCGAGCAGCACGGCGAAGGCGGCCGTCTCGCCGAGCCCGAAGATGGCTGCCGCGTGCGGGCCACCGAGGTGGTTGTGCAGCTCCGGGCCGGCGTCGAGGCGCAGCAGCGCGCCGTCGCGGCTGGACGACAGCACGCGCGGGCCGAGGGTGCCGACGAAGCCGCCGGCGGCGTGCAGCAGCTGGGGGACGTCCATCATCCACCCACCAGGTACGACGCGCCGAAGTTGCCCGGCCCGGCGTGCGCGCCGACGACCGGCCCTACGACGTACCGGTCGATGCCGAGGACCCCCGGCTTCCCGACCAGCGCCTGCTCCAGCGCGTCGGCCAGCTCGGGCACGTCACCGTGGCCGACGGTGATCCGCGTCGGCGTCGACGCGGCGGCCGCCAGGATCGTCGCGGCCTGCAGCTGCACCGACTCCTCGACGCTGCGGGCAGCGCCGAGCACCCGCACGCCGTCCTCGAGCCCCAGAATGGTCACCCCCTCGGGCACGTCGTCACTCAGCCGACCACCGGCCCGCATCAGCGCTGTCGTGTCAGCCGACCACGTCGACCACACGCGCCCGGCCATCGACTTCGCCAGCAGCACCGCGTCGGCGAAGGTGGCACCTGCCGCCACGGCCCGCGCGACGGATCCGACCGTCAGCAGCAGCCCCCCCGAGATCGTGCCGCTGTCGATGACCTCGATCGGCAACGGCGCCATCCGCGCCGCCAGCCGGGCGGACTGGTGCGTACCGCTCATGCCTGCGGTGCAGGTGATGCAGAGGATCTCGTGCGCTCCCTCGTCGGCCGCGGCGGTGAAGGCGGCCAGGAACTCCCCTGGGGAGGGCTGCGACGTGGTCGGCTTGGCGTCGCCGCCGCGCAGCCGCCGGTAGAACTCGGCGGCGTCCACGTCCGGCTCGTCGAACGACCAGTCGCCCAGGGTGACGTGCAGCGGCACGACCCGGACGCCCAGCTCGGCGGCCAGCTGTGGAGTGAGGTACGCCGTCGAGTCGGTGACGAGCGCGACGCTCACTGTGCGACCGGGGGGAAGTCGTACGCGAAAAATTCGTGGCCACGCCGAGGCAAGCAGGAACCGTTGGGCAGCGGGGTCGAGGCGCTCACCGGCACAAACCTAATGCGCAAGGATCAGCCGTGCCGTACGACATCGCAGACCCCGCCCTCGCGGACCAGGGCCGCCGCCGGGTGGACTTCGCCGAGCGAGCGATGCCGGTCCTCGCCCTGCTGCGCGCGCGGTACGTGGCCGAGCGGCCGCTGGCCGGCGTCCGCATCGCGGCCTGCATGCACGTCACCGCCGAGACCGCGGCGCTGGCCCGCACGCTGACCGCCGGCGGCGCCGAGCTGCACCTGGCGGCGAGCAACCCGCTGTCGACGCAGGACGACGTCGCGGCTGCACTGGTCGCCGAGGGCGTGATGGTGCACGCGCGGCACGGCGTCGACCGCGCCGGCTACGTCGCCCATCTCGAGGGGGTCCTCGACGCGGCACCGACGCTGCTGCTCGACGACGGGTGCGATCTCGTCGGCGTGCTGCACACGACCCGCCGGGCGCTGCTCGGCGGCGTGCGCGCCGGCCTCGAGGAGACGACGACCGGCGTGCTGCGGCTGCGCCAGATGGCTGCCGACGACGCGCTCGCGCTGCCGATGGTGGCCGTCAACGACACGGGCATGCAGCGGCTCGTCGCCAACCGGCACGGCACCGGCCAGTCCACCCTTGACGCCGTGATGCGCGCGACCGGCACGCTGCTGGCCGGCGCCACGGTCGTGGTGGCCGGGTACGGCTGGTGCGGCTCCGGCATCGCCGCCCGCGCGCGGGGGCTGGGCGCGCACGTGCTCGTCACCGAGGTGGACCCGGAGCGCGCGCTGGACGCGGTGCTGGAGGGGTACCGCGTCCTGCCGATGGCGGAGGCTGCGGCGCTGGGCGATGTGTTCATCACGGTCACCGGCAACCGGGACGTGCTGACGGTGGAGCACTTCGTGGCGATGCGGGACGGCGCCGTGCTGGTCAACGCGGGGCACTTCGACGTGGAGGTCGACGTCGGCGGGCTCGAGCAGGCCGCCGTCGAGCTGCGCCGGCGGGTGCGCCCGCACGTCGACGAGTACGTCCTGCCGGGCGGGTCGCGGCTGCTCCTGGTGGCCGAGGGCCGGCTGGCCAACCTCGCTGCTGCCGAGGGGCACCCGGCCGCGGTCATGGACATGTCGTTCGCGGTCCAGGCGCTGACGCTCGAATGGCTCGTACGGACACCGCTGGCGCCGGGGGTGCACGACGTACCGGCCGAGATCGACGCCGAGGTCGCTCGTACCAAGCTGGCCGCGCTCGGCGTCGCCCTCGACGCGCTCACGTCGGCGCAGGAGACGTACCTGTCCTCCTGGCAGGCCTGACACGTCTGTGGCAAGGTGTACGCGCCAGGGCGAGCCACCCTGACACGGTGCTGGTAAGGTTGCGGTCAGATGACCACGCTGACGATCCACGAGGCTGCGACGACCACGGGCTGGTCGCCGCGGATGCTGCGCTACGTCGAGCAGCTCGGCCTCGTGGACGCGCCCCGCTCGGCGGCCGGCTACCGGCTGTACGGCCCGGCGCAGCTCCAGCGGCTGCGCACCCTGCGCGAGCTGCTCGAGGCGCACGGCGTGGAGCTCGGCGACGTCGGGTTCGCGCTGCGCCTCCGCAAGGAGCCCGAGCTCGCTGACGCGCTGGACGCGTGGTTCGACGCAGCACCCCGCAGACCGCACGACCTGCCTGATGCCGACTGGCTCAGCTTCGAGCAGGACAAGCACCAGTCCCTACTGAGCACCAGGAGCACCGCGTGACAACCGCTACTCAAGACTTCAAGGTCGCCGATCTGTCCCTCGCCGAGTTCGGCCGCAAGGAGATCCGGCTCGCCGAGCACGAGATGCCCGGCCTCATGGCCATGCGCTCCGAGTTCGGCCCGACCAAGCCGCTCACCGGCGCCCGGATCACCGGCTCGCTGCACATGACGATCCAGACCGCCGTGCTCATCGAGACGCTCATCGAGCTCGGCGCGCAGGTCCGCTGGGTCAGCTGCAACATCTTCTCGACGCAGGACCACGCGGCCGCGGCGGTCGCCGTCGGCCCGGAGGGCACCGTCGACAACCCGCAGGGCGTGCCCGTCTTCGCCTGGAAGGGCGAGACGCTCGAGGAGTACTGGTGGTGCACCGAGCAGGTCGTGCAGTGGCCGGACGGCAAGGGCCCGAACATGATCCTGGACGACGGCGGCGACGTCACGCTGCTGATCCACAAGGGCGTCGAGTTCGAGAAGAACGGCGCCGTGCCCAGCAACGACCCGAGCGACTCTGAGGAGTACGGCGTCATCCTCGACGTCCTGCGACGATCGCTCGCCGCTGACCCCCAGCGCTTCACCAACATCGCCGCCGGCATCAAGGGCGTCACCGAGGAGACCACGACGGGCGTCATGCGCCTGTACGAGTTCGCGAAGGCCGGCACGCTGCTGTTCCCGGCGATCAACGTCAACGACTCGGTCACCAAGAGCAAGTTCGACAACCTCTACGGCTGCCGCCACTCGCTCGTCGACGGCATCAACCGGGCGACGGACGTCATGCTCGCCGGCAAGACCGCCGTCGTCTGCGGCTTCGGCGACGTCGGGAAGGGCTCCGCCGAGTCGCTGCGCGCCCAGGGCGCCCGCGTCATCGTCACCGAGATCGACCCGATCTGCGCGCTGCAGGCGGCGATGCAGGGCTACCAGGTCGCGCGCCTCGACGACGTCGTCGAGACGGCGGACGTCTTCATCACCACGACCGGCAACAAGGACATCATCATGGCCGGGGACATGGCCAAGATGAAGCACCAGGCGATCGTGGGGAACATCGGCCACTTCGACAACGAGATCGACGTCGCCGGCCTGCAGAAGTTCCCCGGCATCACCCGCAACAACATCAAGCCGCAGGTCGACGAGTGGGTCTTCGACGACGGACACTCGATCATCCTGCTGAGCGAGGGCCGGCTGCTGAACCTCGGCAACGCGACCGGTCACCCGTCGTTCGTGATGAGCAACTCGTTCACCAACCAGACCATCGCGCAGATCGAGCTCTGGACGAAGAACGACGAGTACGACACGAAGGTCTACGTCCTCCCGAAGCACCTCGACGAGAAGGTCGCGCGGCTGCACCTGGACGCGCTCGGCGTCCGCCTCACGGAGCTGAGCAAGGACCAGGCGGAGTACATCGGGGTCGACGTCAACGGCCCGTACAAGAGCGACCAGTACCGCTACTAGCCGTACTCGCTCGGCCGACGGCCCGTCCTGCTCCGGCAGGGCGGGCCGTCGGCGTTCCGAGCCCAGCCTGCTGCCCCGCCCTGGCACCCATTGCGGTACGTCGCGGCGCCTTCGTGACCTACCGCACTTCGTGCACGGCCGCCCAGGCGTGCGGCAGCGCTCCGTGGCCGCACGGACTGCGGTACGTCGCGCCGGCGGGTCCACCTACCGCAGTACGTGCCGAACAAGCCGGCAGGCGCCCGGTCTGGCGATCCGACAGCAGGGACTGCCGCTGCCCGTGTCGAACCTGTCCTGCATGCGCCGCCTCGTGGGACCCCTCCTGCTCGCCCTCGTCGCCCTGCTCGCCGTCCCGGCGTCCGCGGGCGGAACCGCGACGGCCGGCCACCGGGAGCACGGGACCTTCAGCGCGCCGGGTCTGGTTCCGCGGGCCTACGCGCTGTACGTGCCGAGCGACGTCGCCGCGAAGCCGCACAAGAAGGTGCCGCTGCTGGTCTACCTGCACGGCTGCAACCAGAACGCTGACGACGTCGCGGTCGGCACGCGGCTGGAGCAGCTCGCGGAGGAGAAGGGCCTGCTGGTGCTGTTCCCCCAGCAGACGCGGCCGCAGGGGAGCACCTATCCGGCGGCCGACGGCAACGGCTCGGGGTGCTGGAACTGGTTCCTTCCCGACCACCAGGCCCGCGGCGCCGGCGAGCCCGCAACGCTCGCCGCGATGACGCGTGACGTGATGGGCCGTTTCGCGGTGGACGACCGCCGCGTGTGGCTGGCCGGGGCGTCCGCGGGCGCCGACATGACCACGATCCTCGGTGCGACGTATCCCGACCTGTACGCCGCCATCGCCCCGATCGCGGGCTGCGCCTACCGCACCTGCAGCGACGGCACCGGCACCGCGGCCCATGCCGCCATGGGATCCCGAGCCCGGGCCGTCCCGACCCTCGTGGTTCAGGGCAGCGCCGACATGGTCAACAACGCGGCGATGGGCGCAACAGCCGTTCGGCAGTGGGTCGCGACCAACGACCTCGCCGACGACGGCGCCGCCAACGGCAGCGTCCCGCAGCAGCCGAGCGCGGTGACGAGTCATGACGCCGTGCAGGGCACCGCCCCGGGCGACCCCTGCGTCGGCAACAGCCGGCTGCCCTGCCTCGGCGGCGCGCTCGGCCTCAAGAGCTACCCGTACACCGTGGCTGAGTTCGGCCCCACCGTCACCGCGCTCGTCATCTCCGGCGCGAACCACGCCTACACCGGCGGCGACCCCCGCGGGACCTTCGTCGACCCCGTCGGGCCGGACCTGGCGCACGCGATGTACGACTTCTTCGCCGCGCACCCCTTCCGGTGACCTTGTAGATCCGCCAAGCAGTCTCTGGAGATTCACCCGACTGCACGGTAGGAACTCCGCCCCCCGGTGGCGAAACTCACACCCGACCGCACCACCGTCGCAACCCGGGGGACTCATGCCCACACCCGCGCGCGCCCGAAGGGGCGGCACCGCCCTGCTCGGCGCCTTCGCTCTCGCCACCGTCGCCGCCTGCAGCTCCGCCCCGGCGCCGAGTGCGCTGCAGCAGAACGGCAGCACCGGCGGCAGCGACGCCGCCGGCACAACGGGCGCCGCCCCGCCCACGACCGGCGGCCCGGCCGTCGCGGGTACGACCGGCGGCGCTGTGACCGCCCCCGGCGTGACGAGCGTGACGCGACCTGACGGCACCGTCGTCACCACGACGACGAAGAACGGCAAGACCGTCACGACGGTGACCAAGGACGGCAAGACGACGACCGTCGCCAACGGCCCGTCGGCGACCAAGCCCGGCACCACCACGAGGACCACGACGACGACCAACACCAACCCCGGCGGGTCGGCGCTGTTCAAGCCCGACGAGGAGCGGATCGGGCTCACCGACACCTCGCTGAAGCTGTGCGCCCATGCGGCGCTGACGTACGGGCAGGCCTTCGGCACCAAGGAGAGCGACTTCAACGTCTTCTGGGAGGCGCTGAACAAGGAGAAGGGCGGCATCAACGGCCGCCAGGTCGAGGTGTCGTACGAGAACGACAACTACAAGCCGACCGAGGCTGTCGACGCCGCGACCAAGTGCAAGGCCAAGGGCATCTTCATGCTGCTCGGCGGCATCGGCTTCGACCAGATCCCGGCGGTGCGCAACTGGGCCGAGACCAACCGGATGCTCTACGTCCACCACACGGCGACCATCAACGGCACGGCCGGCCAGCGGTTCAGCTTCTCCGAGCTGCCGACGGTGGAGCGCACCGGCCAGGCGTTCGCGCAGCTGGCGCTGAAGAAGTACAAGGGCAAGCGGATCGGCATCATCGAGCGGGACAGCTCCAACTGGACGCCCGGGGTCGCCGCCTTCAAGGCCTTCGCCAAGGCCAACGGGCTCAACATCGTCGCCGACAAGCAGGTGGCCAACAACGCGGGCAGCTACGCCAACGAGCTGCTCGCCATGAAGAACGCCAACGCGGACGTCGTCTGGGGCTGGATGAACGCCCTGGAGGCGACCCAGCTGCTCAAGCAGGCGAAGGGCCAGGCCTACAACCCGAACTGGCTGCTGTTCCCGTTCAACCTGACCAGCCAGACGCTCGACAACGACGCGCTCACCCCGCCGCTGGACGGCGTCGCGATGTACCCGGCCTACAGCAAGGGCGACTACACAGGCGGCTTCTCGCGCTACGCCGACGACGTCAAGGAGTTCGAGCGCCAGTACAAGCAGTACGACCCGGACCTCGACCTGGGCGGCATCGGCGGTGACCTGCTGTTCCTGAACTGGGTGGCGCAGAAGGCGCTGGCGGTCCAGCTCCAGCAGTGCGGCCGCGACTGCACCCGCGACAAGTTCATCGACGTCCTGCAGGGCTACCGCGGGCAGATCCCCTCCAGCAGCGCCTGCCCGATCGACTTCAGCGTCGGTGACCGCCACCACGGCTCGGACTCGCTGAACTTCATGGAGACCTACAAGTCGCCCAGCGGCAAGGTCAACTGGCGGACGACCGAGCTCTGCGTGCGGACGCCCTGATGGGTCAGGTCCTCATCCTCGGACTCATCGCCGGTGGCATCTACGCGATCTTCGCGGTCGGCGTCGTGCTGGTCTACCGCGGCACCGGCGTGCTGACCTTCGCGCAGGGCGAGATCGGCACGATCGCGCTGTACTTCGCGTACTTCCTCGTGGCCAAGCAGGGCCTGCCCTGGCTCGTCGGTGCGGCGGGGGCGATCGTGCTGGCCACCCTGATCGGGGGGCTGTTCGAGTTCTTGTTCGTACGCCGGATGGTCAACGCCGACCCGGTCTCGACGGCGGTCCTCACGGTCGGACTCGGGCTGCTCCTGCTGGCCATCGAGTTCAAGGCGTTCGGCGCGAGTCCCCGCGTCCTGCCCCCGCCCACCCGCGGCGGGCTGCACATCGCCGGCGTCATCGTCAGCGCCACCCAGATCGCGGCGCTGGTGTTCGCGATCGGCCTCGGCTTCGGCCTGCAGGCGGTGCTGCGGCGTAGCGACTTCGGCCTGGCGATCCTTGCTGCGGCACAGGACCCGGCCGCGGTCCGGCTCGTGGGCGTCCCGCTCAGCCGGGTGTCACTGACCATCTGGTCGGCCG
>JBHENF010000162.1:0-5352 GCA_046262175.1 Mycobacteriales bacterium | reverse complement strand
CGAAGGCGCCGCCGCGGCCGTCGCGGTCGCCGCGATGACCGGCACGCCCAGCGACGCCCGGCACCGGCGCCCCCGCGCCCACTGGGGACTGCTCGCCGTGACGCTGCTCGCGGTCCTCGTGGCGCTGGTGCTGCAGAGCCTGTCCTCCGGTGTCGGCCGTGCCAGCACCGGCTCGGGTGGTGGCGCGGCAATTCCCGGCGGTGGCGCGGTCGTCTACCAGGACGGCGCTCACCTCGCCTCGCGCGCCCTCGCCGAGCGCACGGTCGCGCTCACCTTCGACGACGGCCCGGACCCGCGCTGGACGCCCGCGGTGCTGGACGCGCTGGCGCGTGAGCACGTGCCTGCGACGTTTTTCGTCGTCGGTACGCGCGCCGCCCACGACCCGGCGCTGGTCCGCCGGGCGATCGCCGAGGGTCACGAGGTGGGCAACCACACGTGGTCGCACGCGGACCTCGCCCAGCAGCCGGCGTGGCGGCACAACCTGGAGCTGTCCCTCACCCAGCTCGGCCTCGCCGGCAGCGGCTCGGTCACCAGCGCGCTGCTGCGCCCGCCGTACTCCTCCACGCCCGACGCCCTCACGACGCCGGAGCTGTCGGCCGTACGGCGGGAGACCCGCGCCGGCTACCTCGTCGTGCTCTCCGACCGTGACGGCGAGGACTGGCGCCGGCCGGGTGTCGACCAGGTCGTGCGCAACGCCGGGCCGGTCGGCACCGGCGGTGCAGTCGTGCTGCTGCACGACGGCGGCGGCGACCGCGCGCAGACGGTGCAGGCGCTGCCGGCGCTGATCCGCGCCTACCGCGACGCCGGCTTCCGCTTCACCACCGTCTCCGGGGGTCTCGGCCTGCCGCCGACGGCGGGGGACGAGCCCGTCACCGGCCTGCGGCGCGCGCAGGGCGTCGGGCTGCTCGCGGCGGTCCGCATCGCCGACGTCATGGTGACCGCCGTGAGCTGGCTGGTCCTGCCGTTCGGGCTGCTCGCGCTCCTGCGCACCCTGCTGGTCATGGCCACCGCGCGGCGGCACGTGCGGGTCTCGACGGCGCGGCTGGAGGGCGACGAGTGGCTGCCGCCGGTCAGCGTGCTGGTGCCGGCGTACAACGAGGCCGTCGGCATCGCGCAGTCGGTGCGTTCGCTGGCCGCGAGCCACTACCCCGGGCTCGAGGTCGTCGTCATCGACGACGGCTCGACCGACGGCACCGGGGACATCGTCGAGCAGCTGGGGCTGCCCAACGTGCGTGTCGTACGGCAGGTGAACGGCGGTAAGGCGGCCGCCCTCCGCACCGGCACCCGTGAGGCGAGCCATGACGTGCTGGTGATGCTCGACGGCGACACCGTCTTCGAGCCCGACACGATCCGGGCGCTGGTGCAGCCGCTGCGCAACCCGACCGTCGGCGCGGTCAGCGGCAACACCAAGGTGGGGAACCGTCGCGGGCTGCTCGGGCGGTGGCAGCACCTGGAGTACGTCGCCGGCTTCAACCTCGACCGCCGGCTGCTCGACCTGCTCCAGTGCATCACCACCGTCCCCGGCGCTGCCGGGGCCTTCCGGCGCCAGGCGGTGGAGCAGGCCGGCGGGCTCAGCACCGACACGCTCGCCGAGGACACCGACATCACCATGGCGATCCTGCGGACCGGGTACCAGGTCGTGCACGAGGAGCGCGCCCGGGCCTGGACCGAGGCGCCCAGCAACGTGACCGACCTGTGGCGGCAGCGCTGGCGCTGGGGCTACGGCACGCTGCAGTGCATCTGGAAGCACCGCGCCGCCGTCCGCGAGCGCAGCCGGCTGGGCCTGCTCGGCCTGCCATACATGCTGTTCGCGCAGGTGGTCCTGCCGGTGCTCGCGCCGGTGATCGACGTCTTCGCCGTGCACGGCCTGCTGACCGGCTCTGCCGGCAAGGTGGCCGGCGTGTGGCTCGCCTACCTCGCCCTGCAGCTGGCTGCCGGGGGGTACGCACTGCACCTCGACGGCGAGAGCCTGCGGCCGCTGTGGGCCCTGCCCCTGCAGCAGTTCTTCTACCGACAGCTCATCTACCTCGTCGTGGTCCAGTCGGTCGTGAGCGCGATCGCGGGTGCGCACCTGCCCTGGCACAAGCTCGAGCGGACCGGCGAGATGCAGGTCACGCCGGCCTGACGCGGCGCCGAAAAGGGCTGCGCTGCGCGGATAGGCTCGGACCTCCGCTGCTGATGGAGGTCCTCCCGTGCTCTGCATGTCCACCCTGTTCCTGCGCACCCTGCGTGAGGACCCGGCGGACGCGGAGGTGCCGAGCCACCGGCTGCTCGTGCGCGGCGGCTACGTCCGCCGTGTTGCGCCGGGTATCTACTCCTGGCTGCCGCTCGGCGTGCGGATGCTCAACAGGGTCAGCCGCATCGTGCGCGAGGAGATGGACGCGATCGGCGGGCAGGAAGTGCTGTTCCCCGCGCTGCTGCCTCGGGAGCCGTACGAGACGACGAAACGCTGGACCGAGTACGGCGACAGCATCTTCCGGCTCAAGGACCGCAAGGGGAACGACTACCTGCTCGGGCCGACGCATGAGGAGCTGTTCACCCTGATGGTCAAGGGCGAAGCGTCCTCGTACAAGGACCTGCCGCTCACGCTCTACCAGGTGCAGAACAAGTACCGCGACGAGGCGCGTCCCCGGGCCGGGATCCTGCGCGGCCGCGAGTTCGTCATGAAGGACAGCTACTCGTTCGACCTCGACGACGAGGGGCTGGCGCAGTCGTACGCGCAGCACCGGCTGGCGTACCTGCGCATCTTCGAGCGGCTCGGCCTCGACCACCGCGTCGTCAGCGCGGTCAGCGGCGCGATGGGCGGCAGCGCCAGCGAGGAGTTCCTCGCGGTGACCGAGACGGGGGAGGACTCGTTCGTCTCCTGCACCGCCTGCGACTACGCAGCGAACGTCGAGGCCGTCGAGGTCGGCGCGCATCCCGAGCAGGACCCGGCCGCGCAGCCGGCGATGGACGTGCTGGACACCCCTGACACGCCGACGATCGACTCGCTCGTCGAGCTGCTGCAGAGCAAGGGTTTCGACGTCAATGCCGCCGGCACGCTGAAGAACGTCGTCGTGCAGCTCCGCCAGCCGACGGGGGAGATGTCGGTCCTGGTGATCGGCGTGCCCGGCGACCGCGAGGTCGATCTGAAGCGGCTGGAGGCCAACGTGCACCCGGCCGAGGTGCTGCCCTTCGAGGGGTTCGACAAGCACCCCGAGCTGGTCCGCGGTTACATCGGCCCGCAGGGGCTGACCGGGGTCCGGTACGTCGTCGACCCGCTGGTCGTCCGGGGCTCGTCGTGGGTGACTGGCGCGAACGAGGCGGGCAAGCACGCGGTGAACGTCGTGATGGGCCGGGACTTCGAGCCCGCCGGGGTGCTGCCGGCGGCGGAGGTGCGGGCCGGCGACGCCTGCCCCCGCTGCGGATCGGCGCTGTCGATGGACCGCGGGCTCGAGATCGGCCACATCTTCCAGCTGGGCCGCAAGTTCGCGGACGCCTTCGGACTCGACGTGCTCGGCAAGGAGGGCAAGCCGGTCCGCGTCACGATGGGGTCGTACGGCATCGGCATCAGCCGGGCCATCGGCGCCATCGCGGAGCAGTCGCACGACGAGAAGGGGCTGATCTGGCCGCGTTCTGTCGCGCCGTTCGACGTGCACGTCGTCGCCATGGGCAAGGGGAACCAGCTGCCCGAGGCCACGCGCATCAGCTCGGAGCTCGAGGCTGCCGGCCTGGACGTGCTGCTCGACGACCGCGGCACGTCGCCGGGCGTGGCGTTCAAGGACGCTGATCTGCTCGGCGTGCCGACGATCCTCGTCGTCGGCAAGGGGCTGGACGCGGGGGAGGTGGAGCTGCGCGACCGCCGCAGCGGCGAGGCGCGCAGGGTGCCGCTCGCCGACGCGGTGACCGAGGTGCTCGCGGAAGTCCGTGGCAGGTAGAGCCGACGCCATCGAGGCGGTGCTGTTCGACTGGGGCGGCACGCTGTCGGAGCACCGGTCAGTCGACCTGCTGGAGATGTGGCTGGCGGCCGCGCGGGTGCTGGCGCCGGACGACCCGGAGCCGGTGGCGAAGGCGCTGCTGGCCGCCGAGGACCACTGGTGGACGACGTCGGTCGCGGCAGGCGACGTGAGCGGCACGACGGCTGACCTGCTGCGGGCGGTGTCCGACGAGACGGGGCTGGACGCGGCGCAGTCGGCGTACCACGCGGCGTGGGGCGAGACCGTTGCGCACGACCCGTACGCGGTCGACTGCCTGACGGCGCTGCGCGGGAGGGGGCTTCGCACCGGGCTGCTCTCGAATACGCACTGGCCGCGTGACCTGCACGACGCATGGCTGGAGCGGGACGGGCTGCTCGACCTGCTGGACGTCCGGCTGTACACGTCCGAGATGACGCACATGAAGCCGCACCCGGAGGCGTTCCTCGCGCTGTGCCGGGAGCTGGACGTCGCGCCGGAGCGGTGCGTGTTCGTGGGAGACCGGCCGCGCGACGACGTGTCGGGGGCGAAGGCGGTCGGGATGCGCGCGGTGCTCATGACGGGTCGGCCGGTAGAAGTCTGGGACGCCGAGCCGGACGCGGAGCTGGTCGACCTGCGGGGTCTGCCGGAGCTGGTGGCGGCGTGGACGTGACGGCGGAGGTGAGCCGCGCGGACGCGGTGTCGGCGGCGTGCTCGCGCCGGCTGTACGGGCACGGCCGGCGGACGCCGGGCGAGTCCCTCGCGGAGCTCGCGGACGAGGCGGCGCGCGGCGGGGACGCCGACCGGTACGGCGACGGCGGCGTGGTCGCGGAGGTCGAGCAGCAGGTGCGGACGCTGTTCGACGCGCCCGCCGCGGTGCTGATGCCGAGCGGCGTGATGGTGCAGCAGATCGCGCTGCGGATCCACGCCGACGCCCGCGGCCGCCGCACCGTCGCGATGCACCCGACGTCGCACGCTGTCCTGCACGAGGAGGGCACGCTCGCGGCGCTGCACGGGCTGACGGTGGCGACCGTCGGGGCGCCGGATGCGCTGGTGACGGTAGAGGAGCTGATGGCGGTGCCCTCCGCGGCGGCCGTGCTGCTCGAGCTGCCGCAGCGGGAGACCGGCGGCCAGCTGATGCCGTACGAGGACGTGGAGCGGCTCAGCGGCCTCTGCCGGAAAGCCGGGACCGCCCTGCACCTGGACGGCGCCCGGCTGTGGGAGTGCGGTCCTGCGTACGGGCGACCGCTCGCGGACGTGGTGGCGCTGGCCGACAGCACGTACGTCTCGCTCTACAAGGGGCTGGGCGGGCCGGCGGGCGCCGTGCTGCTGGGCACGGCCGAGCTGGTCGAGCAGGCGCGGGTCTGGCGACGCCGGCACGGCGGGACGCTGCCGTCGCTGTGGCCGCTCGCCCTCGGCG
>JBHENF010000161.1:0-14447 GCA_046262175.1 Mycobacteriales bacterium | reverse complement strand
CGAGACGGTGACGCCGGAGCAGACGTACTACCGGCTGCACGGCACCACCGGCTCGCGGCACGTGCACACCGATGACGAGCTGCACCGGCTGCGCGACCTCGTCGAGGGCCGGCCGAGCGCGTACGTGCTGTTCAACAACCTGCCGCGGATCGGCGACGCCCAGCGCTTCCTGCAGCTGCTGTAGACGCGCCGCAGCCCCGGCGCCGGAGCGGCACCGGGGCTGCGGGCAACGCGGGGTCTAGCGGCCGAAGGCCTGGAACTCCGTGATGGTCACGCGGTACGCGTTGTCCGTGGAGGGGCAGTCGGAGTTGTTGTTCGGGTCGTTGTCCCGGTCACCGCGGAAGTCCGGGGTGCCCGTGCAGGTGTTGCTCTTCACGACCAGCCGCAGGTGGTCCGCCACGACCGAGCCCGGCAGCTGCACCGTCCGCAGGTTCAGGTCAGGCGCGACGGCCCGCGGGCTGCCGGTCGGGAAGAAGCTCTGCGGGCTGCGGTAGACGGTCCGGTAGGTGCGGCCGCCGTCGCTGCTCGCCTGGACCTCGAACTCGTGCAGGCCGAGCAGCCGACCCTGGAAGTCCGGAGCCTGGTCAGCGTTGGTGGCCCGGACCGGACGGTGCAGGGCGCTGACAGCGATGCTGCCGACCCGCTGCTTGCCACCCGCCAGCGCCACCGTGAAGGACTTCCCGGCGATCGGCGTGCGGGTCTTGCTGTCGTCGGCGCTCTGACCGCCGACGGGGCCTTCCTTCACCTTGATGCCGTCGAAACCGCCGTCGGTGGCCTCGTCGTCGTCGAGGACGTCCCGCAGCCGGGTCCACCCGGCGGCCTGCACCGTCGCGCCGCGGTTGACCGACGCGAGGTTCGGCAGCAGCGCGATCTTCTTGGTGGTGGAGCGGCCGGCGGCGACGGTCAGCCCGAAGCGCTGCAGGCCGTAGCCACGGGCCTGGACGATCAGCTTGTACGCGCCGCTGATCATCTTCGCCGTGGGGCGCGTTTCGGAGCCCGGCACGGTGGAGGCCACCGGTGTCGCGCGGGCCTGGAACTCACCGACGTACACGTCACCCTTCACCGGCTTGCCGGTGGTGGCGTCGACGAGCGAGAAGGTGACCGTGCCGTTGTCCTTGCCGAACGCCGCCGGCGTCGCGAAGGACGGCGTCGGGTCGGTGTCGTTGCTGCTCGACGAGGAGGAGCCGGCCCCCAGGCCGCGTCGGGCGAAGCCGTTGGCCATCACGCGCTGGTCCACGCCGCCGGTCCGCAGCATGTCGGCCGCGAGCTGCGCGTTCTTCATGTCGACCATCGACGGCGACCCGTTCGCCTGCAGGATCATCGCGTCGAACAGGTAGGTCACCCAGCGGCGGTTGCCCGGACAGCCCTCGAACGTGGAGTGCTTCTTGCCCGCGGTGGTGCGGCCGAGGGCGCAGGCGGCCTGCAGCGCCCGGTCCTTGGAGCTGTACTTGGCGTTCCACTTCTTCACGAGGTCGTTGCGCACTGCCACCTGCACGCCGTTCCAGATCTCGCCATCGGCGTGGAACTCGGGGCCGGTGGCGTCGAAGCCGAAGTCGGCAAAGTTGAGCGGGTTGTCGCGCAGGTTGAAGTCGCGGATGCCGCGGTACGGGTCGCCGGTCACGTAGGCGCCGAGGGCGAACGGGTCCTCGCCCCGCTTGCCGGCAAGGCCGAACGCGTTGAGGTACTCGATCGCGACCAGGTCGCTCCACGCCTCGCCCATCGACGAGGCCTGCGACCCTGACAGGCCGACGTCCGGTCCCGCGACGAGCCGGTTGCTGGTGGCGTGGGTGTACTCGTGCAGGAAGACGCTGCCGTCGAGGTCACCGTCGGTGCAGGGCGAGTAGAAGCCCAGGACCGGCTGGAACAGGTACTGGTTCGTGATGCCGGGCACGCCGTCCTGCAGCGTGATCTGGTTGGCGTTGTCCCGCCCCAGGTACGCGGGCGAGCCACCGGTCAGGCCGGCGTTCTGCGCGTTGCCGAGCTCGGGGTCCTCCTCGGCCCCGCCCTTGCCGAAGTTGGTCACCTGCAGCGCGCCACGCTGCTCGGTCAGGCCGAGGCGGTACGAGAAGTCGTGCACCCGGTTGTGGCCGACGAACAGGTTGACGATCGCCGCGTCGACGTCACCACGGTTGCCCAGCGGGCTGACCAGCGCGGCGGGGTCGCACTTGTTGGCGTGCCAGGAGTCGGTGAACGACGGCGCGTAGTCGCGGGTGGGGCTGGCCGGCGGCAGGAAGGGGCCACCAGGGGTGAGCGAACTCGACGCCTGCGCGTTGCTGGTCACCGCGTTGTTGCCGATGGTCGTGAACGTCGGCAGACCGGTCACGGCGTCGACGTCGTACGCGAAGGGGGAGGCGTCGAAGTAGGTGAAGCCGTTCCGGCTGCAGCCCTTGGCCTTCGCGCTCTTGTCCGCGTGCGTCGTGCCGCAGATCTTGTCGCGGTCATCGGGCGCGGCGACCTGCTTGAACGGGAACTGCGGGTTGGCCGAGAACGCCTTCCACGTGGCGGGGAACAGCGGCCCGGTGGTGCTGGCCGGGCCGACGATACCGGAAGGCAGCGCCGGCGTGCTCGCGCTCTGCTCGCTCGTGACGTAGCTGCCGGCGAAGTCGAACGGCGCTGTGCCGGAGGCGTCGAACGGGCAGACCTGCGCGGAGAACGTCTCACCGGCCTTGGCCGCCGGCTTGACCGCGATGGTGCCCGCCTCGGGCGTGCTCAGGGTGTCGATCGTGCCGATCCCCTTCTTGCCGCGCGTGACCTGGATGGTGATGTCGTTGTTCGGGTTCGCCGCGTGCGCCGCGATGACGATCTGCTGGACGCCGGCCTGCACGTCGAGCGGGATCTTCGCGGAGCACGCGGTCGCGGTGTAGGTGCCGACGAAGGGGCCGCCGGACGGCGCCAGCGCCGGCGCCGTCCCGACGCTGCGGGTGGCGGCGCTGCCGCGCGTCCCCTCGGCGAGGGTGTCGACGGCGTCACGGCGCAGCAGCACCTTGCCCGTGACGGCGTCGACGAAGGTGATCGTCGCGAGCGCCTTGGCTCCGGCGACGTCGAGGATGTCGGTCTCCCACACCAGACGCGTCCCGCCGCCGTCGGTGGTGCCGAGGGCGCGAAGCCGGGCGCGCTGGCGCTGCGCGAGCCCGGTGGCGCTGACGAGGGTGAACCCGGCGCCGTCGTTCTTGCCGAGCAGTCGGACGTCGTCCGGGCCGAGGTTGCGCACACCGGCGTCCTTCGCAGCGGCGACGACGGCCTGCAGCGCGTCGAGCGCCGGCCGGGTCGCGCTGATCCTCGCCAGCGTCTCGGCGGGCACCGCTGAGCTGGTGAGGATGACCACGTCGTGCCCGCGTACGCCGATCGAGATCAGGCCGTCCTCGGCGAGCAGGATGCCGTGGCTGCGCTGGCGCAGCTGGACGACGTGGGCCACGTCGGACTCCGGCAGTGGCAGCGCGCTGAGCAGCTCCAGGCCCTGGACGTCCTTCGCCGTCAGGCCGACCAGCGCGGCGTTGCGCGCCAGCCAGGTCCGCGCGATCGCCTCGGGCGTCGCGCCGGGCACGTGGCGGGACAGGTAGCCGGCGGCGCGGGTGGCGCTGAGCACGGTGCCGTACTGCGTCCAGGAGGCGTCGACGTCGCCGCCGAGCCGGGCGAGCGCCGCGCGGGCGCCGGCCAGCGGCGCGAGTCGGGGACCACGGGCGTCCACGTCGCCGAGCGCGACTTCGGCGCCGGGGAAGCCGCCGCCGTCGGGGCCGACGAGCGGTCGCAGCGCGGAGACCACGGGTGTCGCGGTGGCGCCGGCGTTCGGCAGGGTGCCGGCGAGAACGGGGCCGACGGCCAGCAGCGCGATGCCGGCGAGGACGGGCTTGCGCACGGTTCTCCTTCGGGAGCGGTTTTGCGTGTCGTTGACCTGGAGGTTCGCCACCGGAACGCCTGTTCCTGCTGGGGTTCCCGACATCTCCCGACGCGACAGGCCGCTCCCCCAATCCGGGGAGCGGCCTGTCGGAGACGCGCGTACGGGCTAGCGAGCCGCGCGGCGGCGGTAGACAGCGACGACGCCGGCGGCGCCCAGCAGCGCCAGCGCGCCGAGGCCCAGTGCGGTGCTGCCGCCGGTGGCGGGCAGCGTCGACGGCCGGTTCGGTGCCGCCGCGGGAGGCGCCGCGATCGGGCGAGCCGCTGCAGCGGCCCGGGACCGGAACACCTCGAGCTCGGTCACGGTCACGGTCGTCGTGTACCCGCGCACGCTGGTGCAGGCGGACGCCTGGATGGGGTCGGCCTCCTCCTCGGTGTTGTACTGGCTGTTGCCCGTGCAGGCGCTGGTGCGCACGACCATCCGGATCGCGTCCGCGGTGACCGGTGTGGGGAGCTGAACCTCACGGGCGATCAGGTCGGGGGCGACCGGGCGCGGGCGCTGGGCCGGGAAGAAGTTCGCCGGGCTGCGGTAGATCGTCGAGAACGTCTTGCCGCCGTCCTTGCTCACCTGCAGGTCGAACGCCCGGACACCCAGGAAGCGACCCCCGACCTCGGTACCGCCCTCCGGCAGCTTCCGGTTCGGGTGGTGCAGGGCGCTGACGGCGACGCGGTCGAACGTCTGCTTCGGGTTGGCGAACGTCACCGTGATCTCGCGCCCCGCGACGGGCTGGCCGGTGAACGCGCCGTTCGTGTCCTCGTCGTCGTCCACCACGCCGCCGAGGCGGGCCGAGCCGGCGTTGCCCGTGACGGTCGGTCCGTACCGCTTGGACGCGAGGTTCTGGGCCAGCCGGAAGACCTGCGTCTTCGTGCCGGGCGCGAGCGTCAGCGGGAACCGCTGGATGCCGTACCCGGGCGCCTGCACGGTGAACGTGTACGACCCCTGGGTGATGGCCGCCTTCGGTCCCTTCTCCTCACCGCCGAGCGTCGTCGCGACCGGGGTGCAGCGAGCGGTGTACATCCCCACGAAGACGGAGCCCTTGACCGGCTTGCCCGTCATGGCGTCCACCAGCGAGAAGGTGACGTTCGCGTTCTTCGCCGCGTTCGGCGAGGCGAAGCTGGGCTGCGGGTCGGTGTCGGCGCTGCTCGTCGCGGCCGATCCCTTGCCGAGGCCACGGCGGGCGAAGGCGTCCGCCACCGTGTCGTAGTCGTCCTTGTCGCGCAGGAGCACCGACGCGAGCTCGACGTTCTTCATGTCGACCATGGACGGCGCGCCGTTCATCTGGCCGATCATCGCGTCGAACAGGTACGTGATGTAGCGGCGGTTGCCGGGGCACTTGTCCCACGACGGGCCCACGGCGCCGTTGACGGTCCGACCGACTGCGCACGCCTTCTGCAGGACCTTGTCGCCGTACGGGTACTGGCTCTGGTACTTCGCGATGAGCGCCTGGCGGACGGTCATCTGCACCGCGTTCCAGATCTCGCCGTCCGCGTGCACCTCGGGGCCGGTCGCGTCGAACCCGAAGTCGCTGTAGTTCAGCGGGTTCGTGTCCGGGTTGGCGCTGTAGTCGCGGATCCCCTTGAGGACGTTGCCGGTCGCGTAGGCGCCGAGCGCGTAGACGTCCTCGCCGCCGGTGCCGGCCAGGCCGAACGCGTTGAGGTACTCGACGGCGACCAGGTCGCTCCAGCTCTCGCCCATGGACCCGCCCTGCTGACCGGACAGGCCGGTGTCGGGGCCGGCGATGAGCCGGTTGCTGATCGCGTGCGTGTACTCGTGGATGAAGATGCCCGAGTCGAGGTCACCGTCGGCGCAGGGGCCGTGGAACGTCGGGATCGGCTGGAACAGGTACTGGTTGGTGATGCCGGGAACGCCGTCCTGCAGGGTGATCTGGTTGGCGTTGTTGCGTCCGGTCAGCGGCGAGCCCTGACCGGCCGGGCCGCCCGCTGTGTTGGCAGCGGCGAACGCCTCCTGCGACAGCGCTGCGTTCTGCGCGTTCCCCGTCTCGGGGTCGAGCTCGGCGCCGCCCTTGCCGTAGTTGCTCAGCTGCAGCGCGCCGCGCTTCTCGGTCAGGCCGAGCCGGTAGGCGAAGTCGTGCGTCCGGTTGTGACCCGTGAACAGGTTGACGATCGCCGTCTGCACGTCGGACTGGTTCGGGCCGGAGATGCTCGAAGGGTTGCAGTCGGACAGGTGCCAGGAGTCGGTCCACGGCGGCCGGTAGTCACGCGTCGGCGACAGCGGCGGCAGGAACGGCGCGCCCCGCGTGAGCGAGGACGAGGCACGCGCGTCGCTGGTGACGGCGTTGTTGCCGACAGTCGTGAACGTCGGCAGACCGAGGACCGGGTCGGAGTCGTACGGGAGCGGACTGCCGTCGGTGTAGACGTAGTCGCAGCCGCCGACGTCCTTGCCGAGCAGGTTCGGGTCGCCCTTCTTGCCCGAGCACGCCTTGTACCGGCTGTCCGGGGAGGCGGTGGTGTCGCTGCGCGGCAGGAGCGGGTTCGACCCGAAGACGTGGAAGATCGACGGGCCGCTGTCGGAGCCGTCCGTGACGGGGCCGGGCAGGCCGCCCGGGTCGGGGGTCGCGAAGGGCGAGGAGAGGTACGTGCCCGCGAAGTTGAACGGGGCCTCGCCCTCGCCGACCTTGAACGGGCAGACGGTCGCGGTCACCTTGTCGGTCGGCAGGATCGGCGGCGCGAAGGTGACGGTGCCGGCCTCAGGGCTCTCGACGTTGTCGAAGGAGCCGACCTCCTTGCCGTTGCGCTGCACCTTCAGCACGATGTCGTTCGGCTGGTTGGCGAGCACGACAACAATCCCGAGCGTGACGTCGCCGGTGCTGACGCCCGTGAGTGCGATCGGCGCGGTGCAGGCCTTCGGGTTGTAGTCGCCCTGGAAGACGCCAGGGGTGCCGGCGGCCGTCTGCGCGGTGCCGATCGAGCGGGTCTTGGGGCTGGACGCGACGCCTTCGGCGAGGGTGTCGACCGCGTCCCGCCGGAGGAGGACGTCGCCGGTCGCCGCGTCGACGAAGCCGATCGTCGCCAGCGCGCGACCACCCCAGACGTCGGTGATGTTGGTCTCGTAGACGAGGCGGGCGCCCTTGTCGGTGGTCGGCAGGACCCGCAGCCGGGTGCGCTGCAGCTGGTGCAGGCCGCGAACGCGCAGGGTCTGGAAGCCGGTGCCGTCGACCTTGCCGAGCGTGACGTCGCTGCGGTCGAGGCCGGTGATGCCGGCGTCCTTGGCCGCGGCGAGCACGGCGGCCTGCGGCGAGATGCGCGGCGTCGCCGACGGCATTGCGCCGAGGACGGCGGTCGGGACAAGGGAGCTGGTGACGTAGGCGACGGTGCCGCCGGCACCCACGCCGACGCCGACCATGCCGTCCTCGGCCAGCCGGAGCCCGTTCATCTTCTGGCGCAGGAGCACGGCCCATGCGGTGCTGCTGTCCGGAAGCGTCTCGGCCGAGACGAGCTCGAGGCCGGCGACCGACGCCGGCGTCAGGCCGTACATGGCGGCGTGCCGCGACAGGAAGGTGCGCGCGACCTGCTCGGGCGAGCCGGCGAGGCCAGTGGCGAGGAACGCCTTCTCGCGGGTGAGTGTCAGCGGCGTGCCGTACTGCGTGTACGAGGCCTCCGCGCCGAGCTCGGCCACGGCGACCTTGGCGGCGCCGAGCGGGGCCAGCCGCGGCCCGCGGCGGTCGGCGTCGCCGACGGCGACCTCGGCGCCGGGGAAACCACCCGCGTCGCCACCGGCGAGCGGCCGGGACAGGTGGGCGGACGGCTTCTCGGCGGCCTGCGAGGCCGGCAGGCCGGCCAGCAGCCCGGTCAGCGCCACACCGGAGGTGAGGAGCAGGGTGGCACGACGACGGGACAAGGTGGGACCTCCGGTGCCGGTGATACGTCCGGGTGATGTTCGACGCCGCGGGAGGCGCACCTGCAAGCGGCAGCCCCTCGGAAGGTCACAGTCGTGTCACCGCGCCGGCGGGCACGATGAGCAGGTGCCGGAGGGGGACAGCGTCTGGAAGGCCGCGCAGCGGATGCGCGCGGCGCTGGTCGGGCGCACGGTGACCCGCTCGGACTTCCGGGTCCCCCAGCACGCCACCGCGGACCTGAGCGGCCGGCAGGTGCTGGCGTTCGTCTCGTACGGCAAGCACATGCTCACCCGCTTCAGCGGCGACCTCACCCTGCACACGCACTTCGAAATGGACGGTGCCTGGCAGGTCGTCGGGCAAGGCAAGCGGCTGCCGCGCACGTTCGACGACGAGATCCGGCTGGTGCTGGCGACGGACGGACCGACCGCGTACGCGCTGCGCGTGCCGGTGCTCGAGCTGCTGGCGACGGCGGACGAGCCGCGCGTCGTTGGGCACCTGGGGCCGGATCTCCTCGGCGAGGAGTGGGACGAGGACGAGGCGGTACGGCGGCTGGCTGCCGATCCGGAGCGGCCGGTGGTAGAGGCGCTGCTCGACCAGAAGAACCTGGCCGGCATCGGCAACCTGTGGGCGGTCGAGACGTGCTACCTGCGCGGGATGTCGCCGTGGACGCCGGTACGGGACGTCGACCTGCGCGCGGCGGTACGGCTGGCGCAGCGGATGATGCGGCACTCGCTCGACCACCCCGGTCAGGTCACGACCGGCGACACCCGGCGCGGGCACACGCACTGGGTGTACGGCCGGGCCGAGCGGCCGTGCCGGCGGTGCGGGACCCCGGTGCAGTTCCGCGACAGCGTGACCGGGCGGCCGTACACGCGCGAGACCTGGTGGTGCCCGTCCTGCCAGCCGGGCCCGGTGCCGTCCCTGACCGACCGGCCGACCCGGCCCGGGCTGCGGCGCGGCGTCAACGAGGAGTCCTTCGGCGCCCGCGGACGCCGGCTGCGCGGCGAGCCCGGCCTGAACCGGGGAAGATGAGCGCATGGAGCCTCAGGTCGGTCAGGTCGTCACGGCGTTCCGGTCCCGGCTGCGGGCGGACGCGCACGCCTACGCCGACGACGCCGCGCAGATCTCGGCGCTGGCCCGGACGATGCCCGGCTACGTGGAGCACAAGGTGTTCACCGCCGAGGACGGCGAGCGGGTCACGCTGGTGACGTTCGCCGATGCCGAGAGCCATCGGGCCTGGCGCGAGCACCCCGAGCACCGGGCCGCCCAGCGCCGCGGCATCGCGGACTACTACGAGACGTACTCGATCGCGGTCGGCACCACCTCGTACGCCTCCGCCTTCACCCGTGCCTGAAGTCGACACCGTCTGGCTCGCCGGGGAGCGGATGCGGGAGGCGCTCTCCGGCCGGGTCCTCACCCTGAGCGACTTCCGCGTCCCGCAGCTCGCGACAACGGACCTGACCGGACGGCAGGTCCTCGACGTCGTGCCGCGCGGCAAGCACCTGCTCACCCGCGTCGAGGGCGGCCTGACGCTGCACACGCACTTCCGGATGGACGGCACCTGGCACCTGTACGCCCCGGGCGCCCGCTGGACCGGCGGCGCCGACTGGCAGGTACGGGTGGTGCTGGCGAACGCCGAGCGGGTCGCGGTCGGGTACCGGCTGCCGGTCGTCGAGCTGCTGGCGACCGCCGACGAGGACTCCGTCGTCGGGCACCTCGGCCCGGACGTGCTCGGACCGGACTGGGACCTGGAACTGGCCGTGCACCGCCTGCGGGCCGAGCCCGACCGCGAGGTCGGGATGGCGCTGCTCGACCAGCGGATGCTCGCCGGCCTGGGCAACCTGTACCGGACCGAGGTGCTGTTCCTGCGCGGGCTGACGCCGTGGGTGCGGGTCGCGGACGTGCCCGACCTGCCGGCGCTGGTCGACGCGGGCCGGCGGCTCATGGTCGCCAACCGCGGGCACTGGCAGCAGACGACCACTGGCTCGCTGCGCCGCGGCGCGGACCACTGGGTGTTCGAGCGGTCCGGCAAGCCGTGCCGCCGGTGCGGCACGCGGATCGCATCCGCGGAGCAGGGCGATGCGCCGTACCAGCGGCTGTCGTACTGGTGCCCGCGCTGCCAGCTCGGGCCCTCCCCTCCGCCGTCGACGGTCCGCCAGCCCCGGCCGCTGGGCCGGACGCGGTACACGCCGTGACGGTCCGCTCCTACCGGCTGCGCCGCGGCCGGCTGTCCACCTCGACCGCCGAAGCGCTCGACCGCATGGGCGCACTGCTCGTGCCGGTGGACGGCCGGCCGCTGGACGTGCCGGCGCTGTTCGGCCGGACCGCGCCGCTCGTCGTGGAGATCGGCAGCGGCATGGGCGAAGCGACCGCGGCCATGGCGGCAGCCGACCCGGGTCGCGACCTGCTCGCCGTCGACGTGCACGTGCAGGGGCTCGGCCGGCTGCTCCGCCGGGTGGAGGAGGAGGGGCTGACGAACGTGCGCGTGGCCGAGGGCGACGCGGTCGTGCTGCTGCGGGACATGCTCGGCGTGGTGGACGAGGTGCGCGTCTTCTTCCCGGACCCGTGGCCGAAGGCGCGGCACGTCAAGAGGCGGCTGGTCTCGGCTGCCTTCGCCGACCTGGTGGCGTCCCGGCTGCGCCCGCGCGGGCTGCTGCACGTCGCGACCGACTGGGCGGCCTACGCCGACCAGGTCCGCGAGGTGCTGACGGCACATCCCGCGTACGAGGTCGTGCACTCGGGTGAGCGCTGGTCCAGGCCCGTCACCCGGTTCGAGCAGCGCGGGCTGGACGCGGGGCGGCCGTCGTACGACCTGGTGGTCAGACGCCGGGGCGGAACTGCGTGAGCGCGTCGAGGTAGGGCTCCGGGTCGCCGGCCCAGTCGAGCGCGCGCAGCTGCTCCGCCGAGCGCCGGCCGCCGAGGACGCGGCCCAGCTCGCCCGCGTCCGGCGCCGTGAGCACCGCGACCGACGGGGAGTCGCAGAACGTCCAGCTCTGCTCCCCAGCCCGCACCTCGAGCGGCGGCAGACCCGTCAGCCGGCCACCGGCCAGCATCACCAGCCCGCCGAGCACCTCGGTCTGCGTCGGCCCCTCGGCGAGCGGCAGGCCGAGGGCCTCGCGGAGATCGTCCTCGTGCATCGTGGCGTCGTAGAAGGTGCGGTAGCCGGCGAAGCCCATCCCGTCGAGCATCGCCTCGACCTGCGGACCGTAGTCGGACCACTCCGCCAGCAGCTCCTCGACGGACCGGTCCTGCCGGTCGGCGACCTGGCGCGCCGTCCAGTGCGGCTGGCCGGCGTCGTCCATGCGCTCTTCAGCGACGTCGCGGGCCAGCCCGGTCAGGTGCGACAGCAGCTCGCGGACCGTCCACTCGGGGCAGCCGGGCACCCGCGTCGCGAGCTGCTCCTCGTCCAGGTCCTGGACGAGGGCCGTCACGCGCTCGCGCTGGGACCGGTAGTGCTCGCTCGGCGTCATCGCACCTCGCGCAGCCCCTGCGCGAGCCCGTGCAGCGCGTCCGTGGCGTCCTGCAGCCGCAGCGTGGCGAGCGGGTCGGCGCTCGCGGACACCAGGTCGGCGAGCCCAGCGACGAGCCGCTCCTGCGCGACGACACCCGTGTAGAGCTGGTCGACCAGCGCGGGCTCGGCGCCCCGGTGCGGCTCCACGGCGGCCAGGCGCGCCGCCTGCCAGCGCAGCGCCAGGTCGGCCTCGCCGGCTGTCCGCCACGCCTCGTCGGCGGCGTCCCGGCCGGCGGGCGCAACGAGCGGCACCAGGCGCGCGAGTGACAGGCGCGCGGCCTCCAGCCGGCGTACGGCCGCGAAGGCGGCGCTGCCGGGCGGCGGTGCGGGCGGTACGCGCAGCGCCGGCAGGGCAGGCGCTTCGGGCACCTCCGGGGGCCGGATTAGGCGCAGTCCGTTGCGCAGCGCGCACAGCCCGGCGGCGCCGCCCGCCAGCAGGAATGCCTGCGACGCCGTCGCGGCCCCGACAGCCACCGAACCGACGGCGACGGCGATCTCGCCGGGCAGGTGCCGCCTGGCGCGGCGCAGCACCCGCTCCCGACGCGCCACGGCCTTGGCGTGCACCCGCGCGGCGCGCACGGCGACCTTGCCGGCCGCCCGCGCCTCGCGGTCGAGCCGGCGCGCGAGCCGCCGGTCGTCCTGGTCCACCTACGTCGTCTTGTCGGCTGCTGCGTCACCCTCCGCCGCGGTCCCGCTCGCGAGCGGCGCGGCAGGGGTGGCCGGCGGAGCGGCCAGCTGGTTGCCGGCAAGGGACGCGCGGATCTGGTCCAGCCGCGCCGATCCGGCCATGTCCAGGGTCGACTTCTGGACCTCGAGCATGCGGCCCTCGACGCTGCTGCTGGCCAGCTCGGCCTGGCCGAGCGCCTTCGCGTACCGCGACTCGATCTTGTCGCGCACCTCCGCGAGCGACGGCGTGTTGCCGGGGGCCGCGAGCTCGGACATCGAGGTGAGGCTCGCGGAGACCTGCTCCTGCATCTTGGCCTGCTCGAGCTGGCTGAGCAGCTTGGTGCGCTCGGCCAGCTTGGTCTGCACCGTCATGGCGTTGGTCTCGACGGCCTTCTTCGCCTGCTCGGCCGCGGTGAGGGCGGAGTCGTGCAGCGACTTGAGGTCCTCCATCGACTGCTCGGCCGCCACGAGCTGCGTAGCGAAGGCCTGCGCGGTCGACTCGTACTCGGTCGCCTTCTTCTCGTCTCCGCCGGCGCGGGCCTTGTCGGCCAGCACGAGCGCCTGCCGCGCCGAGCCCTGCAGCTTCTCGACCTCGGACATCTGCCGGGCGAGCTTCATCTCGAGCTGGCGCTGGTTGCCGATGACGCTGGCGGCCTGCTGGGTCAGCGCCTGGTGCTGGCGCTGCGCGTCCTCGATCGCCTGCTGGATCTGGATCTTCGGATCCGCCTTCTCGTCGATCTTCGCGCCGAAGGCAGCCATGAAGTACTTCCAGGCTTTGACGAACGGGTTCATGTGGCAAGCACTCCTGGTCCGGGGCTGCCCACGATACGCAGCCGACCGAGGCCCTGCCCGCGCGTCAGCTCGGGAGGCGCATGCAGCTCGGCACGTGCATCTGCAGGTCGAACGAGCGCGGTGGGCGCCGCGTGCCCGGGCCTTGCGCTGGCAGAGGCCGCAGGGCTGGGGTGCCGCGTCCGGCGCCGTCAGTACACGAGCACCGACCGCACTGCGCTGGTGCCGGGTGCGTTCTGCAGGTCCTGCCCCGTACGGACGACGAAGCCGAACCGTCCGGTGCCGCTGAACCGGCGGACCAGCGACCACTCCCCCGTGAGCTCGCTCGCCCGTGCCTGCGCAGTCAGCACCTGGCGCCCGCCTGCCTCGACGCGGTAGAGGCTGACGATGAGCCCGCCACGGCGCGCGGGCAGCGAGTCACCGGAGAACACGTACTCGCGCGTACCGGTACGCGAGACCGCCAGGCTCAGGGCCGTGCGCACGGCGAGCACCACGGACCCGCCGCCCGGGCAGTCCGCCACGGCGGCGTACAGCCGCGTGTTGGCCGAGGGGCGCACCGAGAAGGTCGCGGTGCCCGATGCGTCGGTGGTGCCGGTGCGCACACGGGAGTACGCCGTGGACGGACGCGTGTACGCCCACAGCTCCACGGCACGCTCCGGCTCCGCCCGGACGCGAACAGTCGCCTGCTGGCCGGCGGAGATGACAGCGGGCTCGAGCTCCACGCTCGGCGCGACGGAAGGGCAGGGAGCGCTGGAAGGGCTGGGAGGAGTCGCCGTCGGTTCCGGGCTGGGAGGGGTCGCCGTCGGCTGCGGGCTGGCCGGCGCCGCGGTCGAGGGCGAGCAGGTTGACGAGCCGTCGTCGACGGGCTGCCCCTGCGTGCCCGCGAACCGCCAGTCGTAGCTCCCGTCACCGAGGGTCAGCAGCAGCACGCCGAAGCCCGCCCGGTACAGCAGCTCGCGGTTGGCAGCGTCCGCGGAGCTGGTGAGGTTCTTGCCGCCGGTGCCGACGACGAACTCGCGGATGCCGTTGACCCGGTCGACGGTGCCGCTGGCGTCCTGCGGAGCAAACCGCTGGTAGTTGTGCTCGTGGCCGGCGAGAACCACGTCGGCGCGGTTGTCGTACAGCGCGCGCCAGAGCGACCCGAGCTGGTTGGTGCTCGTCTGCGCACCCAGGTACGGGTGGTGGAAGTAGGCGAGCGTGCAGTCGGCCGAGGACGCGGCGAGATCCGCGCGCAGCCACTGCTCCTGCGCCGACCCGGCGGCACACGCGACGATCGTGCAGTTGCTGTTCAGCGCGACGACGTGCCACGTGCCGATGTCGTAGCTGTAGTAGCCCTGCTCGCGCGGACCCGCCGCCTCGCCGAAGTAGTCGAAGTAGCCCGAAGCCCCGGCGAGGTAGTACTCGTGGTTGCCGACCGCGGGTCGCGAGATGGCCTTCAGTCGGCCCCACGTGGGGTCGTAGACCTGCTGGAACTTGCTCAGCGTCGCGTCCTCGTACTGCAGGTCGCCGAGCGGCAGCACGGCTGAGACAGGTTCGGCGAGCACCACGTCCGACGTCGCTCGCTGTTGGCAGGTGTAGGGATCGGTGCCGTAGGGCTGGGGATCGGCGGGGTCGCACGCGATGTCTCCCGCTGCCGCGATCACGGGATCACCCGACGTCGTGGCGGCCGCCACCGTGCGTGGTCCCGCCATCGGCGGCTGCCCCTGCGCACTGCCCGTCGCGGCGAGGAT
>JBHENF010000160.1:0-5881 GCA_046262175.1 Mycobacteriales bacterium | reverse complement strand
CGGTTGCACGCAGCCGCTCGACCAGGTCGTCGAACTCTGCCGCGAAGGCGTCGGGGTCGGTCCGGGCCAGACCGCCGACCTCCACCACGGTACGTGCCGACCCCCCGTCACCGCCTGCCGGGACGGCGCGCACCCACAGCCGGCGGCGGTCCAGCGTGTAGACCGAGCTCGGGGTGCCGGCGTCGATGCCGAGGTCGCCGCGGTAGCCGATCACGGTCAGCGCCGGGCTCTGCGCCGCCGGGTGCGCCGACGCCACGTTGCCGCTCTCGTTCTGGACGGTCGTCGGGGTGAACACGCCCTCGAAGGCGAGCTGCTCGCCGCGGGTGTCCGGCACCTTGACGGTGCAGGCGCTGGTGAAGGTCGCGTCCTGCGGCAGGCACGGCACGGTCTCGTCGAACGCCACCTCCCCCGACTTCTCCCGTACGACGACCTGCGGGGCGTAGCCGTGGCCGAGCAGGTAGACCTTCGCCGCCTTGACGTGCAGCGGGGAGTTGACGCGGATGTCGTACGGCCGCAGCGGGCTGTCGGCGTCGGGCGCGTAGCGGACCAGGGCGTCGAAGGTGCGCGCCTTGCCGTCCGGTCCGTACGTCGCCCGAAAGTCGTCGAGGGTGAAGTGCAGCGGCACCAGGTTGTCGGCGTCGAACCGGCGGCCGGGGTTGATGTCGTCGTAGCTGAAGACGGCGTTGGCGAACCCGGAGCCCTCCTTGATCAGGACGGTGCCCTTGAAGCCGAAGAAGGACCCGATCGCGATCCCGATCAGCAGCACGACGAGCGAGACGTGGAAAAGCAGGTTGCCGGTCTCGCGCAGGTAGCCCCTCTCGGCGGAGACGGCCGGGCCGCGTACGACCGAGCGCCAGCCCTTGAGCTGCGTGCGCGCGACCTGGAGCGCCTGCTCCGGCGACAGGTCGGTCTCCCAGCGGGCCGACACGGGCAGCCGCGACAGGTTGCCCGGCACCCGCGGCGGCGGCTTGCGCAGCGCCCGTGCGTGCAGGCGGATCCGGGGGCCGAGGCAGCCGGTCAGCGAGATGAACAGCAGCAGGTAGACGGCCGCGAACCACGGCGCGGCGAAGACGTCGAACAGCGAGAGCCTGTCGAGCACCGGCCCGAGGGACGGGTGCTGCGCGAGGTAGTCGTTGACGCGTACGGGGTTCAGGCTGCGCTGCGGCAGGAACCCGCCGGGCACCGCGCCGAGCGCGAGCAGGAACAGCAGGAGCAGCGCGGTGCGCATGCTGGTCAGCTGCCGCCAGGCCCGGCGGACGGGAGCGAGCAGCTGTCGCTTGCGGACCGGACCGACCGGCTCCGGTGCGGTCGACAGCCGTACGGCATCGAGGTCGGCGGTCACGGTCTAGACCGCCGTCGTGAAGCCGCCGATGAAGCCCCGCAGCTGGATCGTCAGCGAGCCCCACAGGCCGGTCACCAGCAGGACGCCGACGAGCACGAGCATCCCGCCGCCGACGTACGTCACGACGCGGTAGTGCTGCTTCACCACCGCGAAGGCGCCGAGGGCCCGGCGGAAGGCGAGCCCGGTCAGGATGAACGGGATGCCGAGCCCGAGGCAGTAGGCGAAGGTCAGGGCGGCGCCGCGGCCGGCCGTGCCCTGCGTGAACGCAAGGGCCTGCACGGCCGCCAGGGTCGGGCCGAGGCAGGGCGTCCACCCGATGCCGAAGACGACGCCGAGCAGCGGAGCACCGGCGATGCCGACGGCGGGGAGGCGCGAGATCCGCACCTGCCGGCGCAGTCCCGGCAGGAGGTCGAGGAAGGCGAGCCCCATGACGATGGTGAACACGCCGAGCACCGGCTCGACGACGTTCCTGTGCTCGATCAGCAGCGAGCCGAGGCTGCCGAACAGCAGCCCCTCGCTGACGAACACCGCGCTGAAGCCGAGGACGAACAGCACGCTGCCGAGCAGCACCCGGCCGCGCTGCACTCGGGCCGGTGCGGTCGCCACCAGTAGGTCGCCCTCCGCGCGCGCAACCGGGCGCGGATCGCCCAGGTCGGCGCCGGCGAGACCGGTGACGAACGACAGGTAGCCGGGCACGAGCGGCAGGCAGCACGGCGACAGGAACGACACGAACCCGGCCGCTGCGGCGAACAGCGCGCCGAGCAGCAGCGGTCCGTCGGTGACCGCTGCTGTGAAGGTGTCGACGAGCCCCACGGCTAGGCCTTCTCGCCGGCGAGCACCTGCACCGGGGCGGACAGCTCCGCCTCGGTCAGGCCGCCGACGAACAGCCCGGCGATGCGGCCCTGCCGGTCCAGCAGCAGCGTGCTCGGCGGACTCTGCGGCACCAGCTTGCGGAAGCGCGTCAGCAGGACGCCGGGCTCGTCGTACAGCGACGGGTACGGGACGCCGTGCACCTCGTCGAAGCGGAGCGCCGCGCTGCGCTCGTTCTTGACGTTGACGCCGACGAACTCGACGCCCAGAGGCTTGGTGTCGTTGGCGACCTTGACCAGGTTGGGCGACTCGGCGCGGCACGGCGGGCACCAGGACGCCCAGAAGTTCAGGACGACGACCTTGCCGCGGTAGTCGGCGACGTCGAGGGGCTGACCGTCCAGGGTCTCGCCGCGAAGGGCCGGCGCCGGCAGCCGATCCGCCACGCGGAGCAGGCCGGTGCTGCTCTGGCCGAGCGTCCGCAGCTGCGGACCGCCCGACCCGTCGCTGACCGCGGAGGTGCCGGCGCAGCCGGTGAGGGCAGCGCAGAGCGCAGCCGTCAGCAGCGCGTACCGGACCACGCCTCCAGTATCGGCGACGTACCCGCGGGCCGCCTACCGGTTCGGGTTGAGCACCGACATGATGATCTTGTCGACGAAGCGGCCGCGCAGCCACGCCGACTCGCGCAGCCGGCCCTCCTCCACGAACCCCGCGGCGAGGTAGGCCCTGACGGCCCGCTCGTTCGTGGCGAGCACCTCGAGCTGCACCCGGTGCAGCCCGCGGTCGACGAAGGCGTACTCGACGATCGCGCGGCAGGCGGCGCTGCCGTAGCCCTTGCCCCGCTCCTGCGGGGCCAGCTCGATCCCGAGGTGCGCGTTGCTGTTGTACGTGTCGACCTTCCACAGGCTGACGGAGCCGACGAGCCGCCCCTCGGCCTCGACGCCGAAGCGCACGTCGTCGCCGCCGGGGGTCCGGGCGTCCCAGCGCGCCAGCGCCTGCTCGACCGTCCGGCCGGTCCACGGGAGCTCGTTGACGTCGGGCCAGCTCTCCCGGTCGGTCCAGCCGGCCATGACGGCGACGTCGTCGCGCGTCAGCCCGCGCAAGGTGACGGTGGCGGTCATGCGCCGTAGCCGGGCCTTCTGCTGGCGGCACCGGCGGGCTCGCTGTAGGTCACGTGCACGAGCCGCTCGTCCTCCCAGGTCAGGGACGTCAGCGACGCGAGGCCGCACTGCCGCTGGTCGGGGCGGTGCCACAGCCGGCGCCCCTCGGCGTAGCGGCGCAGCGTCCAGATCGGCGCCTGGTGGCTGACGCACACAGCCTCATGTCCGGCCGCCTCGTCGCGCACGTCCTCGGCGGCGGCGTACATCCGGTGCGCGAGCTCGGTAAAGGGCTCGCCCCACGAAGGTGTCATCGGGTTGCGCAGGTGCTTCCAGTTCTTCGGCGCCTTCCACGCGCCGTCCTCGAGCGCCTTCTCGCCCTCGAACACGTTGGTTGCCTCGATCAGGCGGTCGTCCGTCGAGATCTGCAGCCCGAAGACGTCGGCGATCGGGCGGGCTGTCTCCTGTGCGCGCTGCAGCGGCGACGACACGACGGCGACGACGTCGCGACCGCGCAGCGCCTCGGCCGCGTCGCGCGCCATCTGTTGCCCGTCGTCGGACAGCCGGAAGTTCGGCAGCCGGCCGTACAGGATCCGGTCGGGGTTGTGCACCTCGCCGTGGCGCAGGAAGTGGACGGTCGTCTTCATGCGCGGTCCTCGGCGGTCGGCGGGGCGACAAGCTCCGGCGCGCGCACCTCGGCGGCGGCGCGGGCGGCGTACGGGAGAGCCTCGGCAATGCGCTGCACGGCGGCGTCGTCGTGGGCGGCACCGACGAACCATGCCTCGTACGCAGAGGGCGGCAGGTAGACGCCGCGGGCCAGCATCTCGTGGAAGAAAGCCTTGTAGCGCAGGACGTTCTGCTGCGTGGCGGTCGTGTAGTCGACGACGGCATGGTCGCAGAAGAAGATGCTGAACAGACTGCCCGCCGTGTTGACGCGGTGCGCTACACCCTCCTTCTCGAGCGCCTCGCTGGCCAGCCGCGCGACCGACGCGGCCGTGGCGTCGACGTGGGCGTAGACGTCGGGCGTGCAGTGCTGCAGCTGCGTGAGCCCGGCGGCGACGGCGAGCGGGTTCCCCGACAGCGTTCCCGCCTGGTAGACCGGCCCGGCCGGGGCGAGGTGCGCCATGACGTCCGAGCGACCGCCGAACGCAGCTGCCGGCAGTCCGCCGCCCATCACCTTGCCGAACGTGAACAGGTCGGCCGGCACGCCCTCGACGCCGTACCAGCCGGCCGCGCTCACGCGGAAGCCGGTCATCACCTCGTCGCTGATGAACAGCGCGCCGTACTGCTCGCACAGGGCCTGCACGCCGGCGTTGAACCCCGGCAGCGGCGGGACCACGCCCATGTTGGCGGCGGCCGCCTCCGTGATGACGCAGGCGATCTGCTCGCCCGCCTCCTCGAACGCGGCGCGGACGAGCTCGAGGTCGTTGTACGGCAGGACGATCGTGTCGGCGGCGCTCGCTCCGGTGACGCCGGGGGTGTCGGGCAGGCCGAAGGTGACGACGCCGGACCCGGCGCTGGCGAGCAGCGCATCGACGTGCCCGTGGTAGCAGCCGGCGAACTTCACGACCTTGCTGCGACCGGTGAAGCCACGTGCGAGCCGCAGCGCGCTCATGGTCGCCTCGGTGCCGCTGTTGACCAGACGGACCTGCTCGACCGGCGCGACGCGCGCCACGATCTGCTCGGCCAGCTCGACCTCGCCCGGGCTCGGCGTGCCGTACGACGTCCCGCGCGATGCCGCCCGCTGCAGGGCCTCGACGACCGCCGGGTGGGCGTGACCGAGGATCATCGGCCCCCAGGAGCAGACGAGGTCGACGTACTCGCGGCCGTCGGCGTCAGTGAGGTAAGGACCGCGGCCGGAGACCATGAACCGGGGCGTGCCGCCGACCGCGCGGAACGCACGGACCGGCGAGTTGACGCCGCCGGGGATGACCTGGCTCGCGCGGTCGAACAGCGCCTGCGACGCTGGGGCGTCGTACGGATAGGTCATGCCGGCCATCCTGCCTGCATCAGCGGAGGTCGTCGTGGCGAGGGTCGGGGTCGTCCCGCTGCGCCCGCACCGAGGCTTCGTCGTGCCGCTCACGATGATGCTGACGGTCGGCCTGGGGCGGCCGGTCTGCCTGTACGTCCAGGCTCTGCTGCGGTGGTGGCGCTGGGGCCGGACGCCTCCGCCAGGCGGCTGGCGGACGCTGTTCCCGCCGACGCTGGCCGAGCTCGTCCCGGCGCGACTGCGCTCCCGGCGATGAGGCTGCTGCTGGTCCTGCTCGCTCTGGCGATGCCGCTGCTCGGCTGCACCCCGACAAGCGGCGACGACGTCGTGTCGCGGTGGTTCGAGCAGACGAACGCGGCGGTCCAGGCGGCGGGCCCCCCGGCTGATCCGCTGGCTGCTCGGACGTGGGCGCTGGCCTGGTGGGCCGCCGACCGGGGGACGAGCGGACACTCCAAGGCTGCCTTCGTCGACGCGGCCACGGCGGTCGCGGTGCACGACGTGCTCGTGCGCCTGGTCCCGGCGCGCCGCACGCAGCTGGACCGGGCGCTGCCCGGGGGCCTGGACAGGAAGGGCGCGGCGGCTGGGCGGCGGGCGGCGCGAGCGGTGCTCAGCGAGCGGGCGGGCGACGGGCTGGGCGGCAGGGAC
>JBHENF010000159.1:0-19202 GCA_046262175.1 Mycobacteriales bacterium | reverse complement strand
GGCCGCGTCCGCCGACAGCTCCGCCAGGGTCAGAGCGGCCAGGCCGTCCAGCCCGGCGAGCAGCAACCGCAGCGACCCCGGCCGGTCACCACCGACCAGGCGGTGCAACGCGGCGGCAGACTGCACCTCGAACGACACCAGGACGCTGTCGCCCTCGAGCAGCTGAACCGACACCGCGACACCTCCTGCCATAGTTCGAACGTGTGTTCGATACTACGCCGACGGGCGCACCTGCACAAGAGGAAAAGCCCTGCCGTGCAAGGGTTTCTCCTCCGGTTGGAGAGCGCCTGGGTCTCCGTAAGGACCTACGTCGCGGACCGCCGCCCGCCGGCTAGGTCACCACCGCACCCGGCCCCACAGTCGCCGGTGCACAACGGCTCAACGAGGGCCGGGTCCGACCCAGAGCGCTGTCCGGAGTCAGCGGCGGCGCGTACAGCTGCCGTCCGTGCTGCGGCGGCGCCGCGGGATCCGCCCTCCAGCCAGCCCGCCGGCAACGGCCACCTCAGACGGGGCTGAGGAGGAAGGGCGTCACCGGCGCGTCCAACCCGCGCAGCTCGCGCGGCTCCAGCTCTGTCGCGCACACGTCCGGCCCGAGCAGCGGGACCGTGGCCGGCGAGGCGAGCACCTGGCCAGGTGCCGCTGTGGCGACGAGACGGGCCGCGAGGTTGACCGGCGGGCCGAAGTAGTCGCCGTCCTGGGCGAGTACGTCGCCGTACGCGATGCCCGCCCGCACCTGCAGCGCCGCCTCCTGAGCCCGCGGGTGGGTGACGAGACGGTGCGCGACCCGGGCGAGGCCCGTGGCGGTCGGCGACACCCACATCACGGCGTCACCGAGGAACTTCACGACGCGGCCGCCGCCGTCGTGGACGGTCGTGCTGGACGCGTCCTCGAACGCGGCCAGGAGCATGGCCAGCTCAGGCAGCGGCTTCGCCTGCGAGAGCGCCGTGAAGCCGGTCAGGTCCGCGAAGCCGATGCCGCAGCGGACGGTGTCGCGGGTCGGCGCGACGAGCTCGAAGTGCCGTCGGGCCGCCTCGATGTGGTGCCGGTGCACGGCGTCGAGAACGTTGCCGATCCGCGGCACGAGCGTCGTGACGTCGGCGTACGTGCGCGCGGCAGCGGCCTCACCGCTCTCGGCCCGGTCGACCGCGCCGCCGAGCAGGCGCAAGGCGGCTGCCTCGGCCTCGGCCAGCCGCGAGGTGCCGGCCCCAAGGACGCGACCGAGGCCGGTGGCCGCCTCCTCGCCGAGCAGGTCGCGGACGAGCAGCCAGGTGCGTACGGCCTCCACGTCCTGCTCCCCCAGCACCGGCTCGGTGGGCGCCGGCAGGCCGAACGAGCGCCAGGCGCGGGAGACGGCGGCGGGATCGACCCCGAGCAGGTCGGCTGCGCCGTTCGCGTCGTAGCGCGGCCGCGGCGGCCGGATCATGCGGTCGCCGGCGACCGCGAACAGCCGGTCGATCGCGTCCGCCTCAAGCATCTCCGCCAGGTCGCAGCCCTGCTCGGTCAGGAACTCCAGCAGCGCCAACCGGTCGGCCGCCCCGGGCGCCGCGGGGTCGTACAGCCCCGCGTCCTGCCACGCCTGCGCGTCCATCTGCACCCCCGCCGGGACGGTAGCGGTCAGCAGCCGAGGACGGCCAGATCGCTGCCCGACCGGCCCTTGCGGACGTGGACCTGCGCCGGGATGCGCTGCCGCAGCTCCGCGACGTGACTGACCAGACCCACGACGCGGCCGCCCTCGCGCAGCCCGTCCAGCACGTCCATGACCTCGTCCAGCGTGTCCTCGTCGAGGGTGCCGAACCCCTCGTCGACGAACAGTGCCTCGATCCGCGCGCCGCCGGCCTCCGCGGCGACTACGTCCGCGAGGCCGAGCGCGAGGGCGAGGCTGGCGAGGAAGGTCTCGCCGCCCGACAGCGTGCTCGTCTCCCGGTCCTGACCGGTCCACGTGTCGCGGGCGAGCAGCCCGAGGCCGGCTCGGCCACCGCCCCGCCCGGCGTCGGTGTGGACCAGCGAGTACCGGCCCTGCGTCATCCGAAGCAGCCGCTCGCTGGCCGCGAGCGCCACCTCCTCCAGCCGCGCGGCGAGGACGAACGACGACAGGCTCATCCGCAGGGTGTTGCTGCCGCTCGTGCCGGCGACGAGGTCGGCCAGCCGACGCACCTCCGTGGCCCGCGCGCGCAGGGGCTCGAGGTCGGCGAGGGCGCCGAGCAGTCCGGGTACGAGGGCGGCCACCGCGGCCGCAGCGGCCTGCGCGGTCGCGAGCGCGCCGGCCGCCGCGCGGTGCTGCTGCTCCGCCTCGGTCAGCGCGGTCGCCGCGGCCGCGAGGTCGGGCTCGGGGTCGAGCTCGACCGCCAGCTCGGGGTCGGCGAGCAGCGTCTGCACCGCGACCTCCTCGGCTTCGGCCGCACGGATGCGCTGCTGCGCGGCCGCCCGCCACGTCTCGTCCCGGACAGCAGCGGCGGCCTGCGCCGCATCCGCGAAGCCGGCCTGGGCCGCCGCCGCCGAGGCGAGCCGGTCCGCCTCCGCGGCCTCGCCGGCCGCGCGTACGACAGCCTCCGCGCACGCGAGCGCCGTCTCCGCCGCGGCGACCAGAGCGGCGTTCGCGGCGAGCGCCGCCGCCAGGTCCGGGGCGTCGCCCAGCTCCGCCGCCAACCGACCGCGCGCCCGGTCGGCCCGCTGGCTGCTCTCGTCCGCGCGGCGGGCGGCGCTCGTGGCGCCCGCGGCGGCCTCCGTGCGCGCCACGTCCAGCGTCGCCCGCTCCGCGTCCAGCCCGGCGAGCTGCCCCTCGGCCGGCTCCCCCAGCGCCGCCACCGCCGTCAGCTGCTCGAGCGCGCGACTCAACGCGGCCTGCTCCGCCGCCAGCTGATCCGCCGGTACGCCGGCCACGCCCGCCTCCGTCAGCCGGGCGGTGAGCCCTGCGGCCGTCGCCTCGGCCGCAGCCAGCGCAGCGGCCGCGTGCTCCACCTCCTGGCGGGCCACGTCATAGGCGGTCTGGGCCGCGTCCTCGTCGTCGCGGGTCACCCGCGCCCCGCGCAGCAGGCTCGGGTCGGGGTGCTCGTCCGACCCGCAGACCGGGCAGGGCGCGCCGTCCTCGAGCGTCGCGGCCAGCTCCGCGATCATGCTGTCGACGCGGGCCTCGCGGATGTCGACGACCTTCTCCTGCAGCGAGACCGCGCCTTCGCGGGCCAGCGTCAGCTCGTCCCGGTGCAGCAGCACGTCGGCCTCCACCGCCGCCAGCGCGACGGCGTCCGCGGCGGCCGCGCGTACGACCACCAGCCGGGCCTGCCGCTCCGGCAGGCCGGCCGACGCGACCCGCGCCGCCCGCAGCTGCTCCTCGAGCGCCACGCGCCGCTCCGGCAGCACCCGGAGCGCTGCGTCCGCCAGAGCGACCGCGGCCAGCGCCTCCTCGTGCTCAGCGCGGGCGACCGCAACGGCCCGCTCCTCCTCGCTCAGGGCGACCGCGACGTCCTGCAGCCCCTCCAACCGGCCGCGCCGCAGCCGCTCGGCGGCGAGCAGGTCGGCCGGCTCACCCGACGGGAGCGCCGCGCACGCCTCCTGCTGGCGCATCCGGCAGGCCGCCAGCGCCGCCCGCCTGCGGTCGGCCTCGGCCAGCAGTGGCGCCACGGCGGCGGCCCGCACCGCCGCAGCGAGCTCCCCGGCCAGCAGGTCCACCTCGGGTCGCCCGAGCACCAGCCGGTCCTGTCGGCCGAGCGCGGCGCGGCGGCGGCGCTGGCGGCCGGCGAGCAGCACGGCTCCGTCCGCCTCCGCGCGCGCTCCAGCGAGCTGCCCGCGCGCGGTGTCCTCCGCGACCTGCGCGGCGGCGACCAGGGCCTGCGCAGCCTCCTGCGTCGCGGTCGCCCACGCCGGCGACGGCTCCTCCGGCAGGTGGACCGAAGCGGCCTGGGCCAGGCGCGCGGCGAGCACCTCGAGCTGCTGCTCGGCCTGCTCCACCTGCGCAGCCGTCAGGCGGCGGCGGTCGGCGAGCCAGTCTTCGACGGCGCGGAACCGGTCGGTGCCGAACAGCCGCTGCAGCAGCGCGCCGCGCTCCGCCGAGTCGGCCCGCAGGAACCGGGCGAACTCCCCCTGCGGAAGCAGCACCACCTGGAAGAACTGCTCCGCCGACATGCCCATCAGGTCGGCGATCTCCGCGTCCGCCTCGCCCACGCGCGTCGACACGTTGCGCCAGGCTCCGCCCACCAGCTCGTCGAGCTGCACCTTCGCCTGTAGGGTCGTGGTGCCTCCGCGTGACGACGGCTTGTCCTGCTGCGGCGAGCGCAGGATCCGCAGCCGGCGGCCGGCCAGCGTCACCTCGAGCTCGACGCCCGTCCGGACCGCGTCCGGCGCGTGATCCGAGCGCAGCCGCTTCGCCTTGCCGCGCTCGCCGGGCACCCGGCCGTACAGCGCGAAGCCGAGGCCGTCGAGCAGCGTCGTCTTCCCCGCCCCGGTCTCGCCGTGCAGCAGGAACACGCCGGCGGAGGACAGCACGTCGAGGTCGATCTCGACGGTCCCCGCGAACGGTCCGAAGGCGGTGAGGACGAGCCGGTGCGGGCGCATCAGGCAGCCGCCCCGGCGATCCGGCCGGCGTCGAGGGCCTCGCTCAGCAGCTCCTGCTCGGCGTCCGTCGCCGGCGTCCGGCGCACGTGCTGCACGAACGCGGCCGCGACCTCCCGGTCGCTGCGGCCGGACACCCGCGCGCCGTAGGTGCGGGAGTCGGTCGCACCCTCGACCGGCCGCCAGTCGAGCACCAGGACGTGCGGGAAGCGGCGGGTCAGGCGCGCCATGGCGTCCTCCGGCCTGGCCGCGTCGGTCATGACCACGGACAGCCAGTCGTCGACCTGCCCGTCGTACGCCGACGACGTCAGCAGCTCGTCGAGCGTCCCGCTGACCTGGGACAGCCTTCGCGGCACGGGCGACGGGACGTGCTCCACGGCGGCGAGACCGTGGGCGCCGAGCTCGACGACCCAGGAGCCCTTGCGGTGGGCGGCCTCGGAGAAGGAGTAGGCCAGGGGCGAGCCGCTGTAGCGGAGCCCGTCAGCCAGCACCTGCGGGCCGTGCAGGTGGCCGAGGGCGCCGTACATGAACCCGTCGAACAGCTCCGCGGGCACGCCGCCGGCGCCCCCGATGTCGCGCTCGCTGTCGCTGCCGAGGCCGCTCCCGACCCAGGCGTGCGCGAGGACGACCGAGCGGCCGAGGCCGCGGGCGGTCAAGTCGGCGCGGGCTGCCGCGAGGGCGGCGGCGAGCACGGCGCCGGCGCTCCGACCGGTGTCCGGCGGCAGGTCGGCGCGCACGGCGTCCGGCTCGAGGTACGGGATCCCGTAGACGGCGACGGGCCCGTGCGCGTCCTCCAGCAGCACCGGCTCGGCGCAGGAGGCGACGCGGGTGCGCAGATGCACACCCGCGGCGTCGACGAGGCGGCTGCCGAAGCCGAGGCGGCGGGCCGAGTCGTGGTTGCCGCTGATCAGGACGACCCGTGCGCCCGTCTCGCGCAGCCGGACCAGCGCCTGCTCGCACAGCTCGACGGCATCGACCGACGGGATGGCGCGGTCGTAGACGTCGCCCGCGACCAGCACCGCGTCGACCCGCTCCGACCGCGCGGTGTCGACCAGCCCGTCGAGGAAGGCCGCCTGCGCGTCGCGCAGGTCGGCGCGGTGCAGGGACCGGCCGAGGTGCCAGTCGGAGGTGTGCAGGAAGCGCATGCCGGGACGGTAAGGCGACCGTCCGACAGAAACCGGACGACGCGCTACAGCGCCCGGCGCAGGTCCGCCCGCTCCGACGACGTCAGCCAGCGCTCCACGCCGGCCCGCTCCTCGACCCGCCGAACGGCCTGTGCGGCGGCGGCGAGCGCGTTGCGCCGCGCGGCGGTGTTCAGCCCCAGCCAGTCACGCTGGCGTACCTGTGTCAGGTCCATGCTCCCCCCTCGGTCGCCGGCCGATTTCGACACCGGCGGCCGACCTCCTGCTGCCGTGCGAGTGAGGCAGACCTGACCCGCTACCGTTCAGCCATGGCACGCAACCGCAGCAGCGACATCCCGCTCGTCGTGGCCTCGCTCGTCGCCCTGCTCGTCATGGGCGGGGTCATCTACGGCGCCGTCGACGCGGCGACGCAGGACGCGACCTTCGACACCAACTCGCCCAACGCGACGACGCAGGGCCCGCCGGCTTCGTTCGAGAAGCGCTAGCAGGACTTCCGCTCGCGACGTCGAACTCCGGAGATCACCGAGATCCCCAGCCTCCGGAGCCGACATGTCGCGCCGCCTCGCCCTCACCGCCCTGCCGCTGCTCGCGGTCGCTCTCACCGTCGCCCCGGCGCACGCCGCGAAGCCGAAGGTGATCAAGGGCTCGTACGACGTCACCCTCGCGCCCAACCCGACGCTCGAGGCGACCGGGCAGATCGGCGACGGCTGCGACACCTCGCCGATCCCGACCGGGACGGACGACCACGACTTCAAGGTGCCGGCCGCCGGCACGCTGACCGTCACGCTCGACAGCAAGGACCCGAGCGGCTCGGGCAGCACCGACTGGGACCTCTACATCCTGGACGCCGGCCGCAACGTCATCAACAGCAGCCACGGCGCGACGTCGCACGAGGAGACGGTCGACAAGTTCAAGAAGGCCGAGCCGGTCATCCTCCAGGTCTGCAACCTCGCCGGCTCGCCCGACGCGACCGTCACCTGGACGTTCACGTACAAGAAGTAGGACGCACGACCGCGCGGCGTGACCGCGCAGGCGGCCCTAGCCTGAGCACGTGATCGTCCTCGCGGCCGCAGTCGGGCTGCTCGTCGGGCTCCTGCTCGGCCTGCTCCTGCGCGCGCGCGGGTCCGGCGACGCCGCCGAGCGCAGCCGTCCGCCGCTGCTGCCCGGTGCGGGCGCTGTGCTGGAGGCCCTGCCGGTCGCGGTGCTCGTCGTGGACGTCGCCGACGAGGTGCTGCTGGGCAACCGCGCCGCCCGCGAGCTGGGGCTGATCCGGGACGGCGTGCTCGCCGCACTGCCCGAGCTGCGCCTGCTGGTCCGCTCGACCCGCCGCACCGCGTCCGCGCAGGAGACCGACCTCGTCGTCCCGCTGGCCCGGGTGGGCCGGGCTCCGGCGGTCTTCCGGGCGCGCGTCGCACCCATCGGCGACGGAACCACGGCGATCCTGCTGGAGGACGTGACCGAGGCCCGCCGCCTGGAGGACGTCCGTCGCGACTTCGTCGCGAACGTGTCGCACGAGCTCAAGACTCCGGTCGGTGCGCTGAGCCTGCTGGCGGAGGCGCTGCAGGATGCCAGCGACGAGCCCGAGGCCGTACGCAGGTTCGCCGGGCGTGCGCAGCACGAGGCGCAGCGACTCGGCCGCCTCGTCCAGGAGCTGATCGACCTGTCCCGCCTGCAGGGCGCGGACCCGATGCCGGCTGCCACCGCCGTCGCCGTGGACCAGGTGCTGGCCGAGGCGGTGGACCGTACGAGGACCTCCGCCGCCGCCAGCGGCATCACGCTGATGGTGACCGGCGAGAACGGGCTGCAGGTGCTCGGCACCGAGCAGCAGCTGGTAACCGCGCTGGTCAACCTGCTCGACAACGCGGTCAGCTACAGCGGCGAGGGCAGCACGGTCACCGTCGAGGCCCGGGGCGAGGGCGACGGCGTCGCCATCAGCGTCGAGGACCACGGCATCGGGATCCCGGCGAAGGACCTCGAGCGGGTGTTCGAGCGCTTCTACCGGTCCGACCCGGCCCGCTCGCGCGCCACCGGCGGCACCGGTCTCGGGCTGGCGATCGTCAAGCACGTCGCCACCAACCACGGCGGGAGCGTGCAGGTGCAGAGCGTCGAGGGCGCGGGCGCGACGTTCACGCTGCGGCTGCCGGCGGTCGTGCGGGCACAGGTGCCGGCGTGACGCGGCTGCTGGTCGTCGAGGACGAGCAGTCGATCTCCGACCCGCTGGCGTACATGCTCACGCGCGAGGGCTTCGAGGTCGAGGTGGCGTCGACGGGGCCGGCGGCGCTGGACGGCTTCGCCCGAACCGGCGCCGACCTGGTGCTGCTCGACGTCATGCTGCCCGGGCTGTCCGGGACCGAGGTGTGCCGCGCCTTGCGCGCGTCGTCCTCAGTGCCGATCATCATGCTGACGGCCCGCGACAGCGAGGTGGACAAGGTCGTCGGCCTCGAGCTGGGGGCGGACGACTACGTCACCAAGCCGTTCAGCCACCGGGAGCTCGTCGCGCGGATCCGGGCAGTCCTGCGGCGGCGGGCCGAGCCGAAGGCGGCCGAGGAGCTGGCGGCCGGGCCGGTGCGGATGGACGTCGACCGGCACCTCGTGACGGTCAGCGGCGCGCCGGTGCAGCTGCCGCTCAAGGAGTTCGAGCTGCTCGAGCTGCTGCTGCGCCACGTCGGCCGCGTCCTCACCCGGGCGCAGCTGATCGAGCGGATCTGGGGAGCCGACTACGTGGGCGACACCAAGACGCTCGACGTCCACGTGAAGCGGCTGCGCGCCAAGATCGAGGTCGAGCCCGGAGCGCCGGTCCATCTGGTGACCGTCCGCGGCGTCGGCTACAAGCTCGAGCCGTGACCGGCGTACGGTTCGTGGCGTGATCAAGAACGTCGTCCGGTACGTGGACGACCTCGACGGCACCGAGGCCACCGAACGGGTCCGGTTCTCCTTCGACGGCCGCTGGTACGAGATCGACCTCGACGAGGACAACAGCGACGACCTGCACGCGCTGATCAGCCGGTACGTACCCGCAGCGCGTCGGCGTCCTTAGGACCAGCCGCGCAGAGCGAGCAGGTCCCGGTGCCGTCGCACCGGGTGCAGCGCCCGCGCTTGCCCATCGGGTGCAGGAAGCCCGTGCCGTTGCACACCCAGCACCGTCGGCTGTCCAGGCAGCCGACGCACGGCCGCACGTCCGGACAGGTCACGCACCACCCTCCCGCAGCCGTCCGCGCGCGTCAGCCGAACAGGTCACCCGCTCGTACCCACAGACCTGCGGGTCCGCTGCCCGCCGTGCCGCCGATGAGTTGCCGTCGCGGCCGGCGTCTTCCGTCTGAGACAGGCGGGAGGAGCGGGTGTGGCGCGCGTCGAGCTGCGAGGCCCGGACGGGACGACGCAGCTGGTGGCGGGGCCATCCGCCGTCGACCTCGCAACCGTCGACGCGCTGGCCCGGCTGCGCCTGGACGCGTTGCGCGCGCACGTCGACCTGCGCGTACGGGGGGTGCCGGACGAGCTGCGCGAGCTGCTGGTGCTGACCGGCCTCGCCGACCTGCTGGCGGACTAGGGCGTGCGCGGCAGGCCGAACCGCGGGAACAGCGTGGCGGTGTCCAGGAAGTGGTGCACGTGCGAGATCCGCCCGCCGGCGATCTCCAGCACCTGCAGCGACCAGGGTGCATGGCCGCCGTTCCCGTCCGACCGGTACTGGCCGAAGGCGGGCAGGCCGTTCGCGATCGTCGGGACCAGCCGCGAGCCCTTGCAGCCGATGCCGTGCCCGAGGTACCAGCCGCGCAGGTCGTCGAGCCCCTGCAGCCACAGGCCGAGCGGCGGCATCGAGATGCTCGCGTCCTCCGACAGCAGCCGGACGAGGCCGTCGATGTCGTACGCCTCGAACGCCGCGACGTAGCGGCCGAGCAGCGCCTGCCCGTCGACGTCCAGGTCCGCGGCGTTCGTCGCGTCGTCGGGACGGGTGGCCGCGAGGGTGGCGCGGGCGCGCTGCAGCGCGCTGTTGACGGAGGCGACGGTCGTGTCGAGCAGCTCCGCCACCTCGCTCGCCTGCCAGCACAGCACCTCGCGCAGGATCAGCACAGCGCGCTGGCGCGGCGGCAGGTGCTGCAGCGCGGCGACGAAGGCCAGCCGGATGCCGTCCTGCTGCACCGCCGACTCGGCGGGGTCTGTCGGGAGCGGCTCGAGCCAGGTGGTCTCGGGCAGCGGCGTGCCCGGCACGGTCGTGGCCGGCACCGGGCGCGACAGGTCCATCGGCAGCGCCCGCCGCTGCCGGCCGCGCAGGCTGTCCAGACAGACGTTCGTCGCGATGCGGTACAGCCAGGACCGCACGGCGGACCGTCCCTCGAACCGGTCCAGCCCCTGCCAGGCGCGTACGAGGGTCTCCTGCGCGGCGTCGTCGGCGTCGAACACGGACCCCAGCATCCGGTAGCAGAACCCGGTGAGCTCGGCGCGGTGCTGCTCCAGGTCGACCTCGACAGCGAGCTGCGTCATGGGCGGTCCTCTCGACGGGCGCAGGTTAGCGATCCGCGCGACGCCGCCACAAGGCGGACGAAAGGCGCATCCGCCGCACATCGCCGTAGCGATGGTGCGTTGGGACCAGGGCGACCTGGTGCCGCCGGACCGACGACGTCCCGCGTGCATCCGCGGCGCAGTGGTACGGCGGGACGGTTCTGCGGCCGCAGGCTCAACGCGCGTCACGAGGGCGCCGAAGGCCCAGCATCCGCGCAACCGAGGGGGATTGCGATGACGCAGATGGCTTCCGAGAGCCTGTGCGGGGCCGAAATCGAGCTGCTTCTGCACATAGCCGCATCCGGCTGCCCCGCCGACCGGGCGCGGGAGCGGGCAGCGGCGGTCAGCATGCGGTGCACGCGCGTGCTCGCCGGCGTTGCGCTGGCGCTGGGTGTGATCGACGCCGTGATGCTGCTTTCCGGCATGTCGTGGTGACAGCGCCGGTCCACCCGCACGAGGCGGACCGAATCGAGTCGCTGCAGTCGTACGCCGTTCTCGACACCGCTCCCGAGTCGGCGTACGACGCGCTGACCGCGCTGGCCGCACAGATCTGCGACGCGCCCATGTCTGTGGTGAGCCTGGTCGACGTGGAGCGGCAGTGGTTCAAGTCCCGGCACGGCCTCGCGGCGCGGGAGACCCCGCGCGAGGTGTCCTTCTGCGCACATGCCGTTGCGGCGCAAGCCCCGCTGGTCGTCCCCGACGCGACGGCCGACCCCCGCTTCGCGACCAACGCGTTCGTCACGGGAGAGGGCGGCATCCGCGCGTACGCAGGCGTTCCGCTCGTCGGTCGCGACGGGCTGCCGCTCGGCACGCTCTGCGTCATCGACGTACGACCGCGCCGGTTCACGGCGGTGCAGCTGGGCGCGCTGGCAACCCTGGCCGACCAGGTCGTGACGCTGCTGGAGCTGCACCGGACGGACGTGCTCCTCGGCCGGCGCCCGACCTGCGGCAACGCGCACCTTGCCGACCCGATGCGGCTGCGCCAGGCGTTCGACCGGCGCGAGCTCGTCCCGTGGTTCCAGCCGCTGGTCGACCTGCCGTCCGGCAGCACGGTGGGGCTGGAGGCGCTGCTGCGCTGGGAGCACCCGGAGGCGGGGATCGTGCTGCCGGGCGCGTTCCTCCCGGCGATCGAGTCGACGGGGATGGTGCTGCCGGTGGGGCGGTACGTGCTGGCCGAAGCGCTGCGCGTGCTCGCCGAGCTCGGGCGACCGGACCAGGTGTCGGTGAACGTTTCCCCCGCGCAGCTCACGTCGCCGGGGCTCGCGATGCGGGTGCTGACCGAGCTGGCCGAGCACGGCCTGCCGCCGACGGCGTTGACGCTGGAGCTGACGGAGTCCGCCCAGCTGCTCAACGGGCACGCCGCGGTGGCGGAGCTGCACGAGCTACGGGCGTCGGGCGTGCGGCTCGCGGTGGACGACTACGGCACCGGGTACTCGACTCTGCTGCGCCTGCTCGACCTGCCCATCACCGCGCTGAAGCTGGACCGCAGCCTGATCTCACGGCTGACCTGCGACCCGCGCGTGCTCGCGGTCACCCGTTCGACGCTGGCGATGGCCGACGAGCTCGGCCTCGAGGTGGTCGCGGAGGGCGTCGAGACCGAGGAGCAGCGGGACCTGCTGCTGCGACTGGGTTGCCGGACCGGCCAGGGCTACCTCTTCAGCCCCGCGGTGCCGGCGGCGGCGTTGCCGGCCCTGCTGCAGCTGTAGCCGCACAGCGGGACGGGCGTGACAGCGTGGGGCCATGGCCGTTCGCTACCCGATGCCGCTACGCCCCGGCGACCGCATCGGCGTTGCCGCCCCGTCCAGTGGCGTGGCTCGCGCGCTGCTGCCACGACTCGCCGTCGGCAGCACCGGCAGCCGGCTCGTGCAGCGGCTCGGCTGATGCTGCTCGTCGGGCCGCGGCTGGTCCTGCGGCCGTTCCTGCTGACGGACGAGGATGCGCTGCACGCGTTCGCCTCCGACCCGGCCGTCACGCGATACACCGACTGGGGGCCCAACGACCGCGCGGCGACGCAGGCGTTCCTCGCGGAGGCGACGGTGCCGCAGGACGATGCCGCCCTGTTCGCGGTCACGGTGGACGGCGCCGTCATAGGCAGCGCCGGGGTCACCGTCGACAGCCGGCAGCACGCCCGGGCCTCCTTTGGCTACGTGCTGGCCCGCGGCGCCTGGGGCTGCGGGTACGCGACCGAGGCTGCCGCCCTGCTGCGCGACCACGCCTTCGAGGCGATGGCGGTGCACCGGCTCGAGGCGACCTGCCGGCCGGACAACCTCGCCTCGGCGCGCGTGCTGGAGAAGACCGGGCTGGTACGGGAGGGCCGACTGCGCGACCACGTGCTTGTGCGCGGCGAGTGGTGCGACTCGCTGCTCTACGCGCTCGTGCGCTGAGCTCAGCGCGAACAAAGCGGTTGCCCGCGCGCGGCATGCTGCGGCCGTGGCAACCGTGCTGTGGGGTCCTGACACCGCCGAGACGTACGACGCCTCCTCCCCCGAGATGTTCGCGCCGGAGCTGCTGACCCGCACAGTCGACGTCCTGGCCGAGCTCGCCGGCGACGGGGCCGCACTCGAGCTGGCCGTCGGAACCGGCCGCGTCGCGCTGCCGCTGAGCGCGCGCGGCGTACCCGTCTCCGGCATCGAGCTGTCGCCGCACATGGTTGAGCAGCTGCGCCGCAAGCCGGGTGCGGAGGCCGTGCCCGTGACGATCGGCGACATGACGAGCACGAGGGTGCCTGGCCGGTTCGCCCTGGCGTACCTCGTCTTCAACACGATCATGAACGTGACGACGCAGGACGAGCAGGTCGCGGTCTTCGTCAACGCCGCGGCGCACCTCGAGCCGGGCGGCCGCTTCGTCGTCGAGGTCGTCGTGCCGCAGCTGCGCCGCCTCGTGCCGGGCGAGCTCGGCCGCGTCTTCGACCTGCAGCCGGACCACGTCGGGATCGAGACCTTCGACGACCCGGTCGGCCAGGTGACGTGGTCCCACCACTGGACGGTGGTGGACGGCCGGCTGCAGCGGGACTCGGCGCCGTACCGGTACGTGTGGCCGTCGGAGCTCGACCTGATGGCGCGGCTCGCCGGCCTGCGACTGCGCGACCGCTGGGCCGACTGGACGCGCGCCGCGTTCGGCTCGGACAGCCGCTCACACGTCTCGGTGTACGAGAAGGTGGCGACGGGGCCATAGTTCAGGGATGCCGACCATCACGTGCCCCCTGTGCCTGGGCCCGACCGAGCTCCATGTCGACGGAGCGCAGTGCGCCGTCGGCCACAGCTTCGACGAGGCCGAGCTCGTACGGGCGCTGCAGCAGAAGGCGGATCACGCGCTGTGGGCGGCGATGCGGTCCCTGGAGGACCAGGCGGCGTACGGCCGCATCCGCCGGGCGGAAGGCATGCCCCTGCCTCCGGAGGTCTCGCTCGCGGAGGAGCGCGTGGAGGCCTTGCGCAACGTCATGCGCGGCCGCGCCGACTGAGTGTGCCGTCGCCGGCTGCGGCGCGCCGCTACCCTCCGCACATGTCGGGCTTCCCCCGCACCCTCCGCGAGGTGTACCGGCGGCCGGCGTGGGCGACGGGACAGAACCGGCGCTGGTACGCGAAGGCGCTCTACCCAGGCGCGGACATGCCGCTGTGGGTCGTGGGGCTGCTGACTGTCGGCATCGTCTGGGGAGCAGTGACCAGCCTGATCGAGCCGGCACAGGACCGGGCGTACTGGCGCTTGGCGTTCTGGGCATTGGTCGGCCCGCCACAAGCGGTGCGGTACGTCATCGACTTCCTGGGGCTGGTCCGGAAGCGGCCCGAAGCCGGGCCGCAAGCTCCCGCACCTGCACCGCCTTCGGGCGCCTGATCACGAACCGGCTGCAGACGCGCGCGCCTGCCCTCGCGCCCTGGTGCGGGAGGTCGGCCCGCGCGGCCGGTGGTTGGACCGCGCGGGCCTGACGGCTGCCGTGGGCCTAGGTCCCGTGGCGCCGCTGCACCCCACTGTCCTCCTGCTGGCGGGGCGCTGGCCGTAGGGTCGGCGCGTGGCCCCCGACGACGACTCCTTCGCCTCGCTCAGCGAGTGGCGCGTGCGGCTGGAGCAGACGGAGGACACGCTCGCGGACCGGGAGCGGCGCGCCCGCGAGGACGACGACCAGGCGGGGCTCGACGACGTCGCGGCGAGGCGCCTGTCGATGACGGCGGAGTGGGACGCGCTTGCGGACCGGTACGACGCCTGGGCGCGGCAGCGGGACCTGACGGCGCTGGGGCGGGACAAGCAAGCCTCGGGACGGGACGTCACAGCCCGCCGCCTCGCCGACGACGCCGACCCCGGGTTCGCGAACCGGTGGCTGTCCGCGGGCGACCGCGACGACAGCGGCGGCGACCGGGCGGACTCGTTCGACGATCGCGAGCACGCCGCGGACGCCCGCCACCGCGCGAGCAGGGACCGCGACGACGCAGCGCAGGACCTCGAGGCTGCAGCCGAACGTGCGGCAGAGCAGACGGCGGTCAACGACGACCAGGTGCGCCACCTCCAGCAGGCCGTCGCCTCCCGGACCGTCATCGGCCAGGCCGTCGGGCTCCTCATGGCGCGCCAACGGCTGTCCTCCGACGACGCGTTCGCCGAGCTCGTCCAGCTGTCACAGACCCGCAACGCGAAGCTCCGCGACGTCGCCGCGCAGGTGGTCGCGGACGCGCAACCCGATGCCTGACGGCACTGGGATACGCCGCGGTGGCGGCAGCGTTCCGCCGCCGGGCGCCCCGGTGCGGGTCGTCCGCGTGCCGGTTGCGCCTCTGGCTACGGCGCCTCGACGTCCAGCGGCGCCCACGCCGCGAGAACGATCGTCGCGTCGTCCTGCAGCACGCCCAACTGGTGTGCCAGGACGGCACGCGTGAGCCGCCGTACGGTCTCGGGAAGTGAGACGCGCGCCCCTGCGTGACGCTCGAGCATGTCGATCAGTCGGTCGTCACCGAAGAACGCTCCCTCGCCGTCCCGGGCCTCGGTGATGCCGTCGGTGTACAGGGCGAGCCAGTCGCCGGGTTCGAGCCGCTCCTGCTCGAGCGTGACCTCGGCGCGGCCGAGACCGAAGGGAACGTCCCCGGACACCCGGAGCGGCTTGACGACCTTGCCCTGGCGCAGGACCAGCGGGGCCGGGTGGCCGGCGCAGACGTACTGCAGCATGCCGCTGGCCAGGTCGAGCTGCGCGATCACTCCGGTCACGAATGTCGCGTCGCCGAACTGCGCGGCGACTGCCGCGTCCAGCGCGCGCACCTGACCCGCCAGATCGTCGCCGTTGCGGCGCGCGCTGCGGTACGCCCCGAGTGCGGTGGCGGCGATGAGTCCCGCGCGCAGGCCGTGCCCCATGGCGTCGAAGACGGCGAGCGTCACGGTCGTCGTGGACAGCGTGTAGTCGAAGCTGTCCCCCCCGGCGCGGTCGGTGGGCAGAATCCACCCGGCGACCGTGAACGAGTCCGTGGCGGCGCTGGTCGGCGGGAGCAGCTGCCACACGAGCTCGGCGGCAGGGGTGCGGGCGGTCCGGCGGCGCAGTGCGTCCAGGGCATCGCCGTAGACGCTGGTGGACACGACCAGGTGTGCAAGCGCGGAGGCGAGTGCCTCGCACTGCTCGCGCAGCGGAACGTCGAGAAGGTCGACGGCGTCTTCGAGCAGGATGTCCAGGACGCCCACCCGAACGGCACCGTCTCGCAGCGGCACCCAGAAGCGCGGCTGCTCGCCGCCCACGGCGGCGGTCACGGTGGATCGGAAGACCTGGCCGGCAAGGGTGCCGTCGACCGCCAGCGGCTCGCGGAGCGACGTCTGGTCGAGCATGGGGACGGGCACCAGCCAGTCCTGGTCATGGTCGATGACGTAGAGGACGGCGCCGCGGCCGAGCAGTCGGCCCGCGGAGTCCGCAGCGTCGCCGAGCTGGTCCGGCGAGGCCACGACGGCGGCGTTGAGCAGGTCGACGAGGGCCTGCAGGGGGCGATGCAGTGGCCGCCCCAGCAGCGGGCGGGAGTACGGGGCCCGGTCTGCGGCGAGCATCTCTTCCAGCCGCTCGTTCACGGCTTGCGCGAGCAGGTCACACTGCAGCCCGGGCAGGGGCAGCAGCCCGCTGAGGAAACCCTCCACCTCGAGCGGGTCCGCGATCCCGCCAAGGGAGAAGTAGCGCAACCACAGCTGTTCAGGCGACAGCTCGGCCCGCAGCGCCGCGCCCTGGATGGCGCGCCGCTGCTCGTCGGCGACGCCAGGGACGCTCATCCCGGCAGCTCGTGTCCGGCGCCGGATGCGACGCCCACGCGCGACGGGCGCCGCCCGCCGTGCCGGCGCGCCGGGCGGCGCGCCGTGTCGGTCACCGCTGCCGACGTGACGTCGCCGAGACGATCGCTTCGGCCACATCGCGGAGCTTCGTGTTCTGCCGCTGCGAGGCGCTGACGAGCATGCTGAAGGCGGTGTCTTCCCCCAGCCCGTCCCGGCCCATGAGGATGCCCTTGGCCGTCGCGATCACGTCACGTGACCGCAGCGCCGTCTTGAGTCCTTCGGAGAGCTCTTGAGCACTCTCGAAGGCTTGCGCGTTCGCCAGCAGGACGGCGGCCTGGGCGGCGAAGCGCACGAGCAGATCCTCCGCTCCTCCGTGGAAGGCACCGGGCTGCTCGCCGTAGACCTTGATGGCCCCCAAGGCGCCGCCCCCGACGAGCATCGGGGCGCTGAGCGTCGACCGCAGACCGAGCTCGTTGGCAGCGGCGCACCATCGCTCCCAGCGCCGCTCCGAGGCCATGTCCTCGACCCGCACGACTTCGCGCTGCGCCCAAGCGGACAAGCACGGCCCCTGGTTGAGCTCGTACTGCAGCGCGTCGGCCTGCTCGACCCGGGCGTCTGTCGCGGCAGCCGTCGTGCGCCGACCCTGCTCGTTCATCAGGCTCACGCCGCAGCCGGATGCGCCGGGCACGGTGTCCCTGGCCAGCGACACCACGAGCGCGAGCGCGCTGCTGACGCTCTCCTGCGACAGCAGGACACCGGACATCCGGGCGAAGACCGTCGCGAGCTCGTCGGTCAGCGGCAAGCCTTCGGTCATGCTGCACCTCGATCTTCGGCAAGCCCACTGGTATGTACGCCAACGTACACAACGCGCGGTTTCAGCGGCGTCGGCTGCGGAAGAACGCCGCACATGCCGCCATCCGGAGGGAACGCTTGACCGCGCCCGAGGACAGCGTCAGGAAAAACCGGCTGCTGGCCGCGCTTCCCGACGGCACCTGTGACGACTGGCCGCTCGAGCTGGTCGAGCTGGCGCAGGGCGACGTCCTGTTCGAACGCGACGAACCGACCCGCCACGTCCACTTCCCGGTCGCTGCCGTCGTCTCGCTGCTCGTCCCCATGTCCGACGGGTCGCTGATCGAGGCGGCGACGGTCGGCAACGAGGGCCTCGCCGGTCTGAACGTGTTCCTCGGGGCCAACAGCCTCGCCATGCGCGCCATCGCCCAGATCCCTGGGCCGGCCCTGCGCATGGCGACCGAGGACTTCCGCGGCCTGCTCGCCGACGTCGACGGCCCGCTCACGGCGGTCATCCAGCGCTACACGCAGACGCTGTTCACCCAGCTCGCGCAGAACGTCGCCTGCAACCGGCTTCACACCGTCGAGCAACGCTGCGCCCGGTGGGTCCTGATGATCGCCGACCGCGTGCCCTCTGGCGCGTTCCCGCTGACCCAGCAGTTCCTGGCCCACATGCTGGGCGTACGCCGCGCCAGCGTCAGCGAGGCCGCCGGCCGGCTGGCGAAGGACGGACACCTCGCCTACACACGCGGCGCGGTGCGCATCCTCGACAGGCCGGGGCTCGAGAACCGCAGCTGCGAGTGCTACGGCGTCATCGCCGCCATGCTCGACCGGATGCTCGGCGACGACGTCGACCCGGCCGCTGTCGGGCCGACGAGCCACCCGGCGCCGCTCGGTTGACGACCGTCGTCCAGGTCTGGACACGCCGCTCCACACGACCGCACGGACCTGTCCGCGCACTACTCGACCGCTGGCTGCACAACGTTCGAGTCCGGCGGGGCCAAGGCCCCGCCGGTGACGGGGGAACGCTATCCGACGGGCTCCCGTTACGCCACGGCCGCCCCGGGCGCCGGCCGCGATCAGGGAGGTCCGAAAAGAGCCCGCTACTGCGCGCTGTCCTGCTCGAACTCCACCCACAGCTTGTCCGCGCTGACGTACCCCGCGCTCAGCAGTCGCCAGCCGCCGGCGCTGCGCACGATGATCGCGGCGCTGAGTTCGACGATCGTCCCGTAGTACTCGACAATGCGCGGCGACGCGGCGCCCTCAGCAGGTTCGTCCATCCGCGCTGCGCCTCGTCCTGGCCTGACCCGACGCCGCGGCAGCTCCATGCGCACGACCGGCAGCGGATACGACGCAGTCACCATAGCGGCCAATCCGGCTGGACACAGCGCAGCCTGCGCTCGGCATCGTCCTGCAGAGCGAAGACGCGAACTGCCAACCGGCCGCTCCGGCCGTACGGCGCGACCTCGCCGCGAACGTCTCCGCGGGTTGGCTTCGATCTACGAGGCGGTCAGGTGGTCAGCTGCTGGTAGTCGGCGATCGACAGCGGGCGCGACACCAGGGCGCCCTCGCTGGTAGGCACCGGTAACGGCTGGCCGTTCTGCTGGAACTGCACCGCGTCGATCTGTGGGTCGGCGATCAGGGTGAGGACCACCTGTCCGATCCCGTCCACCTGGTCGGTGCGACCGTTCCCGAGGCTCGGGCCGAGCCGAACGATGGCGACGCGCCCTTGCACGTCGACATCGTCGATCCGTGCCAGCGCGAGCGCGCTGGTCACGCCCCGACTGCGCTCGTCCGCGGTGGGTCCGGCGAGCAGTGCGTTCACGGCCGTCTTGGGGAGCTGGTCGGGCAGCGTTCGCAACACGGGCGTGAGCTTGCCGTCTCGCACGAAGTACAGCGGGCGGACGGTCGCGGTCGCACCGGACGATGCGGTTGGTGCAGCTGCGAGCCGCAGTGGGATGTCGCGCCGGCTCAGTGGCTCGGCGGCGCTCTGCGGCTGCACCCCGCAGG
>JBHENF010000158.1:0-6053 GCA_046262175.1 Mycobacteriales bacterium | reverse complement strand
GAGCCGGGCGTCGACGGCCTCGGCGGTGCCTGGTCGCGGCTGGCCCTCGGGCGGCAGCGCGTACGTCGTCCCAGCGGCGGTGCGGACCTTGACCGCCCCGAGTTCCTCGAGGTCGCGGCTCAGGGTCGCCTGCGTGACCTCGACTCCGGCAGCGGCGAGCAGCCGGCCGAGCTCGGTCTGGCTCGCAACCGGCCGGCTTTCGAGGAGCTCGCCGATGCGGGCGTGCCGGGCGGCCTTCGTCAGCGGTACGGAGCGCTGCTCGGCGCGGCGAGGGGCGGCCATGGCTAGCCCTGCTCCAGCAGCCAGGTCAGCAGGGCCTTCTGGGCGTGCAGCCGGTTCTCGGCCTCGTCCCACACGGCGGACTGCGGGCCGTCGATGACGGCGGCCGCGATCTCCTCGCCGCGGTGGGCCGGCAGGCAGTGCAGGACGACGGCGTCGTCGGCGGCGGCGGCGAGCGCCTTCTCGTCCAGGGCGTACGGCGCGAGGTCGCGCAGCCGCTCCTCGGCGCCCGTCTGGCCCATGGACACCCAGACGTCGGTGCACAGGACGTCCGAGCCCTTGGCCGCTGCGGTGGCGTCGGTGGTCACGAGGATCTCTGTGCCGTACGCCTTCGCACGCCGTACGACGTCCTCGTCCGGCAGGTACCCGGCCGGCGAGCCGATGCGGACGTGCATCCCGGCCATCGCTGCGCCCAGCAGGTACGAGTGCGCCATGTTGTTGGCGCCGTCGCCGAGGTAGGTCAGCGTCAGCCCCTCGGTGCGACCCTTGCGCTCGCGGACCGTCTGCAGGTCGGCCAGGATCTGGCACGGGTGGTAGCCGTCCGTCAGCGCGTTGACGACCGGGACGCTGCTGGCGGCCGCGAGGTCGCGGATACGGTCGTCGCCGAAGGTGCGGATGACGATCGCGCTGACGTAGCGGGACAGCACGCGCGCCGTGTCCTCGATCGTTTCGCCGCGACCGAGCTGGGTGGTGCCGGCGTCGATGATGACCGGGTGCGCGCCGAGCTCGGCGATGCCGACCTCGAACGACAGTCGCGTGCGGGTGCTCGGCTTCTCGAAGACGACGGCGATCGCCTTGCCCTGCAGGGGCGTCGGGCCACCGAAGCGCTTCGCCTTGAGCTCGGCGGCGAGGTCGAGCACCTGCGCCTGCTCATCGGACGTCAGGTCGTCGTCGGCCAGGAAGTGACGGGTCATGTCGAGACCGGTCCCCCGGTCACGTCGCCCACGCGGGTCAGCAGCTCGGCCACGGCGAAGGGCTTGACGAAGACGTTGTCCTCGCCGAGCAGCGCGCGCATGCCCGGGACGGCGTCGACCTTGCCGGTCACGACGATGACCGGGATCTCCGCGAGCTCAGGGTCGTCGCGCAGCTCCTCGAGGACGCGGACGCCGCCGAGGTCCGGCATCATCAGGTCGAGGAGGACCAGGGCCGGGTGGCTGGCCGTCGCCTTGACCAGCCCGGCGAGCCCGTCGGACGCCGTGGCGACCTCGTAGCCCTCCGCCGACAGCAGCGTGTGCAGCAGCCCGCGGACGCTGGGGTCGTCCTCGACGACGAGGACTTTGGTGGCGCTCACGGTCGGGCTCCGATCTGGGGGGCGGTCATGGCGCGACCCTAGCGGCGTCGAGTACGCCTGGAAGCGCACTGACGAACGCGTCCAGCTGCGCGGACGTCACAACGAGCGGCGGGGCCAGCCGGACGACGTTCGGCGCCGGCGCGTTGACGAGGAAGCCGGCGTCCCGGGCGGCCCGCTCCGCGGCGACGGCCACGGGTGCGGTCAGCACGATGCCGCGCCAGAGGCCGAGACCGCGCACGCTCTCGACCAGCGGGTGGCCGAGCGCGCCGATGCTGTCGGCGAGCTCGTCGCCGAGCTTCGTGGCCTGCTCGAGCAGGCCCTCGGCCTGGATCACCTCGAGGACAGCGAGCGCCGCGGCGCACGACAGCGGGTTGCCGCCGAAGGTGGTGCCGTGGTCGCCCGCCAACAGCGCGGTGGCCGCTGGGCCGTCGGCCAGGACGGCACCCAGCGGGAGCCCGCCGCCGAGCCCCTTGGCGAGGGTGACGACGTCCGCGCGCACGCCCGGCGCCGTGACCCGGCTGGACAACCAGTGGCCGGCCCGCCCTATGCCGCCCTGCACCTCGTCCAGGTGCAGGAGGGCGCCCGCGGCGTCACACGCCACCCGCGCGGCCTCGAGGTAGCCGGCCGGCGGCACGACCACGCCGGACTCCCCCATGACCGGCTCGAGCACCACGCTCGCCGTGTCGGCCGTGACGGCTGCAGCCAGAGCGTCGGCATCGCCGTACGGGACGAACGTCACGGGGCCGGGCAGCGGCTCGAACGGGGCCCGCTTCGCCGGCTGGCCCGTGACGGCGAGCGCGCCGAAGGTGCGGCCGTGGAAGGCGCCGTCGGCCGCCACCCAGCCGCCGCCGGGACGGAGCCGGCGGCTGATCTTCAGCGCGGCCTCGTTCGCCTCGGCGCCGGAGTTCGTGAACAGCACCCGGGTGGTGGGGGTGCCGACGAGCTGTTGCAGGCGCTCGGCGAGCCGCAGGCCGGGCTCGTGCACGGCGAGGTTGCTGGTGTGCCCGAGCTGCCGCACCTGCCAGGTCACGGCCTCGACCACGGCGGGGTGCGCGTGACCCAGGACGTTGACGGCGATCCCCGCGACCAGGTCGACGTACTCCCGCCCGTCGTCGTCCCACACCCGCGCGCCGTCGCCCCGGACCAGCGAGACGGCGGGGGTGCCGTAGTTGCCCATCATCGCGGCGTTCCAGCGCTGCTGCATGTCGGTCATGCGGGCACCACCATCGTGCCGACGCCCTCGTCGGTGAACAGCTCCAGCAGGAGCGAGTGCGCGACCCGGCCGTCGAGCACGTGCGCACGTGGCACTCCCCCGCGGACCGCGGCGAGGCAGGCGGCCATCTTCGGCACCATCCCGCTGGACAGCGCGGGGAGCAGCAGCTCGAGTTCGTCCGCCGTCAGGGAGCTGATCACCTCGGCTGTCCCTGGCTGCACCTCTGCGACGGAGTCGCTCGGCCAGTCGGCGTACAGCCCCTCGACATCGGTCAGCACGACGAGCTTCTCGGCCTGCAGCGCCACCGCGACCGCGGCCGCTGCGGTGTCGGCGTTGACGTTGAAGATCTCGCCCTGCTCGCCCCGCGCGACCGTGGCCACCACCGGCACCTTGCCCTCGTCCAGTAGCGCCTCGAGGATGGCCGGCTGCACGTCCACCACCTCACCCACGAGGCCGACGTCGACCTGCTCGCCGTCGACCAGCACGTCGCGCCGCTCCGCGGTGAACAGGTGCGCGTCCTCGCCGGACAGGCCGACGGCAAACGGGCCGTGCGCGTTGATGGTGCCGACGACGTCGCTGTTGACCTGGCCGACGAGCACCATCCGGACGACCTGCATCGTCTCCGGGGTCGTGACCCGGTAGCCGCCGCGGAACTCGGTCGCGACGCCGAGCTTCTCCAGGTGCGCGGTGATCTGCGGGCCACCGCCGTGCACGACGACGACGCGGACGCCCGCGTAGCGCAGGAACACGACGTCCTCGGCGAACGCCGCCTGCAGCTCCGGTGAGGTCATCGCGTTGCCGCCGTACTTCACGACGACGGTGCGGCCGGAGAACGTCTTGAGCCACGGCAGGGCCTCGACGAGGGCACCGGCCTTGCCGAGGGCGGCGTGACCCCGAGCGAGCGTCATGTGGAGTAGGCCGAGTTCTCGTGCACGTACGCCGTCGTCAGGTCGTTGGTACGGATCGTCGCGGTCGCGTCGCCCGCGTGCAGGTCCACGAGCAGGTGGACGGCGCGGCCGTCGAAGGCGACCTTCGCCGGGTCCTCGAACTGCTCCCCGGCGCGGCAGACCTGGACGCCGTTGAAGGTGACGTCGAGGGCGTAGACGTCGAACTCCGCCGACGTGGTGCCGACCGACGCGAGGACACGTCCCCAGTTGGGGTCCTCGCCGAACACGGCGCACTTGAACAGGTTGCTGCGGGCGATCGACCGGCCGACTTCGACGGCGTCGTCCTCCGAGGCCGCGCCGGTGACCTCGATGGTGATGTCGTGGGCGGAGCCCTCGGCGTCCGACAGCAGCTGCAGGGCCAGGTCCTGGCAGACCTGGCGCACCGCCTCGTCGAAGGCGCCCGGCTCCGGCTGCACACCGGAGGCACCGGACGCCATGAGCAGCACGGTGTCGTTGGTCGACTGGCAGCCGTCGGAGTCGAGGCGGTCGAACGTCGTGCGCGTGGCGGAGCGCAGCGCCCGGTCGCAGGCGGCCGCGTCGACGTCGGCGTCCGTCGTGATGACGACCAGCATCGTCGCGAGTGCCGGCGCGAGCATTCCGGCACCCTTGGCCATGCCCCCGACGGTCATGCCGTCGACCGTCGCGACGGCCTGCTTGCTCACCGTGTCGGTCGTCATGATCGCGGTCGCGGCGGCTGGTCCGCCGTCGTTGGTGAGCAGAGCAGCGGCCGCGTCGACGCCGGCGAGCAGGCGGTCCCGGTTGAACAGCGGCCCGATGAGACCGGTCGAGCACACGACGACGTCGGCTGCGCCGTCCTGGAGCAGCTCGGCGACGCGTTCGGCCGTCGCGTGCGTGGTCTGGAAACCGGCGGCTCCCGTGCCGCAGTTGGCTCCGCCCGAGTTGAGGACGACCGCGCGGACCCTGCCGTCCTTCACGACCTGCTCGCTCCACAGCACCGGATTGGCCTTGAACCGGTTGCTGGTGAACACGGCGGCGGCGGCCCGGGCAGGCCCATCGTTGACGACCAGAGCGACGTCCGGGTTGCCGCTGCTCTTGAGGCCCGCGGCGACGCCGGCGGCCCGGAACCCCTTGGCGGCGGTGACGCTCACGGCGCGATGCCCGCGCTGGACAAGCCGGCCGTCTCGTCCAGACCGAGCGCGAGGTTGGCGCACTGCAGCGCCTGCCCGGCCGCGCCCTTGCCGAGGTTGTCGATGGCGCTGACGACGATCGCCCGGCCGGCGTCGGTGTCGACGGTGACCTGCAGCTGGCAGGCGTTGCTGCCGGCAGTCGCCGCCGTGTGCGGCCAGCGGCCGGCCGGCAGGACGTGGACGAAGGGCTCGTCGCCGTACTGGGCGACCAGCGCCGCCCGCAGCTCGTCCTCCGTGGCGGTGGTGCGTGCGGTGCAGGTGGCGAGGATCCCGCGCGGCATCGGCGCGAGCACCGGCGTGAAGGCGAGCGACACGTCGGCGCCGGCAGCGCGGCTCAGCGTCTGGCGGATCTCCGGGGTGTGCTGGTGGGCGCCGACCTTGTACGCGGAGAGGTCCCCCATGACCTCGCTGCCCAGCAGGCTCGCCTTCGCGGAACGCCCCGCTCCGCTGGTGCCCGAGGCCGCCACGACGACGACATCCGAGGCGTCCACCAGCCCAGCCGCCAGCAGCGGCGCGAGGGCCAGCGCGACGCTTGTGGGGTAGCAGCCGGGGTTGGCGATCCGGGTGGCACCGCGCAGGTCGTCGCGGAACAGCTCGGGCACACCGTACGGCCACTGCCCCGCGTACGGCGTGCCGTAGAACCGCTGCCAGGCAGCGGGATCGGCCAGCCGGAAGTCCGCGCCGAGGTCGACGACCGGCAGGTCCGGCGGCAGCTGCGCCACGAGACGTCCCGACTCGCCGTGCGGCAGGGCGAGGAAGACGATGTCGCTCTGCGCCAGGGCCGCCGGGTCGGTCGCGCCGAACACCCGGTCCGCGAGAGCGGGGAGCTGCGGGTGCAGGTCGGTGACGGGGAGACCGGCGGAGGAGCCGGCGGCCAGCGGGCCCACGTCGAGCCCGGGGTGGCCGAGCAGCAGCCGGAGCAGCTCGCCGCCCGCGTAGCCGCTCGCTCCCGCGACCGCTGCTGTCATCCCCACGCAGCCGACCATACAGGATCTCGCATGGCTATGCAGAGGGCAGAGGTGCCAGTCGCAGCGTGCCTGCCTCCTCGTCCGGCAGCGGCGCGTCGAGGTCGGTGCTGGTGCGCAGGAACCTGCCGGCCAGATGGTCGTGCCGCCCGGAGGCAAGCGCCAGCACCAGCTCGGCGGCCCGCTCCGGCGGGATTCCGTCGCGCCGCG
>JBHENF010000157.1:0-13716 GCA_046262175.1 Mycobacteriales bacterium | reverse complement strand
GCCGTCATCCACTGGGTAGATCCTTCGCGGATGACCCCGCCCCCGCCATGTGTGTCCTGGTGGATGAACTCGCCGTCGATCAGGTAGGTCACCGTCTCGAAGCCGCGGTGTGGGTGCCAGTTCGTGCCGCGGGGCTCGCCGGCGGCGTACTCGACCTCGCCCATCTGGTCCATCATGATGAACGGGTCGAGGTCGCGGTAGTCGACGCCGGCGAAGGCCATCCGGACCGGGAAGCCCTCGCCCTGCAGGCCGCTGGGTGCAGTGGTCACGGAGCGGACGGGGCGCTCCGCGTCGCCGAGCCCGGCAGCGCGGACGCGGGGCAGGGTCAGCGGGTCGGCGGTCACAGCAGGCACGGCGGCGCTCCTTCGTCGGAAATGCTCAAGTGCTCAACTACAACGTAGCCCAGCGAGCGGCATTCCCGCGACTGGGAGACTTGCGGCCATGAGCGACGCGCGACGGCGGGTACCGCGGACCGATGCGGTGCTCGCTGATCCGCGGCTGGTCGCCGCTTCCGGCCGGCTGGGCCGGTCGGCCGTCAAGGCGGCGGTCGTCGAGGCGCAGGCGCAGGCGCGGGCCGGATCGTTGACGCCCGACGCGGTTGCCGATGCCGCGGTGGCGCTCCTGCCGCCGTCGTCGACATCGATGCGGCCGGTCCTGAACGCGACCGGCGTGGTGCTGCACACCAACCTCGGTAGGGCGCCCCTGTCGCCGGCGGCGGTGGAGGCCATGGCCGTGGCGGCCGGGTACGTCGACGTGGAGTTCGACGTGCGCACCGGCGCGCGGGCACGACGCGGCCGGGGCACCCTCGCGGCGCTGCGAGCAGCGGTGCCCGCGGCCGAGGACGTGCTGGTCGTCAACAACGGCGCGGCCGCCCTGGTCCTCGCGACGACCGCGCTGGCGGCGGGCCGGGACGTGGTGGTCAGCCGTGGCGAGATGGTCGAGATCGGCGACGGCTTCCGGCTGCCGGACCTCATCGCGTCGACGGGGGCGCGGCTGCGCGAAGTCGGCACGACCAACCGCACCTCGCTGGCGGACTACCGCGCGGCGGTCGGCGCGGAGACCGGCTGCGTGCTCAAGGTGCACCCGAGCAACTTCCGGGTCGAGGGCTTCACGTCGTCGGTGACGGTCGCGGAGCTCGCGTCCCTGGGCACGCTGGTCGTGGCCGACGTCGGCAGCGGGCTGCTGCACCGCGAGCCGCTGCTGCCCGACGAGCCGGACGTGACGTCGGCTCTGACCGACGGTGCCGAGCTGGTCACGTGCAGCGGCGACAAGCTGCTCGGCGGACCGCAGGCCGGTCTCGTCTTCGGCCGGGCGAACCTCGTGGAGCAGGTGCGGCGGCACCCGCTGGTGCGCGCGCTGCGGGTGGAGAAGACGACGCTCGCTGCGCTGGAGGCGACGCTGCGCGGGCCGGAGACGCCTGCCTGGCAGGCGATTCGGGCCGCGGGGCTCCGCGAGCGGTGCGAGGCGCTGGCCGTCGCCGTGGGCGGTGAGGTCGTGCCGTCGGACGGAGCCGTCGGGGGCGGCGGTGCGCCCGGGCTCGTCCTGCCGGGCTGGGCCGTGGCGATTGACGCGCGGCTTGCGGAGCCGCTGCGGGTCGGGGATCCCTGCGTCGTGGCGCGGGTCGAGAAGGACCGCTGCCTGCTCGACCTGCGGTGCATCCCACCGGCGGATGACGAGCGAGTGCGGGACGCGGTGCGCGCGTGCACGTAGTGGCCACCGCCGGCCACGTCGACCACGGCAAGTCCACGCTCGTACGGGCGCTCACCGGGATGGAGCCGGACCGGTGGGCGCAGGAGCGCGAGCGCGGCATGACCATCGACCTCGGCTACGCGTGGACCTCGCTGCCCTCGGGAGCGGTGCTCGGCTTCGTCGACGTACCAGGGCACAGCCGGTTCATCGGCAACATGCTCGCGGGGCTGGGGCCGTCGCCGTCGGTGCTTTTCGTGGTGGCCGCGGACGAGGGGTGGCGGCAGCAGTCGACCGAGCACCTGGCGGCCGTCGATGCGCTCGGGCTGACGTCGGGGCTGCTCGCCGTGACCCGCAGCGACCTGGCGGATCCAGGTCCGGCGACGGCGCAGGCGCTGGCGTTGCTGGAGAAGTCGTCGCTGGGGCGCGTCGCGCACGTCGCCGTGTCAGGTGTCACCGGGGCCGGGTTGGGCGAGCTGCGGAACGCGCTGGACGGACTGGTCGCGCAGCTGCCGGCACCGGACGTCGCTGCGCGGGTGCGCCTGTGGGTGGACCGGTCCTTCACGATCCGCGGCAGCGGCACGGTCGTCACCGGGACGCTCGGCGCGGGTGCGCTGCGCGTCGGCGAGGAGCTCGAGGTCGACGGCCGGCGGGTACGCGTCCGCGGACTGCAGAGCCTCGGGACGTCGTACGAGCAGGTGCCGGCGGTCGCGCGGGTGGCCGTCAACCTTCGCGGGGTGGAGCGGTCCGAGATCGGGCGGGGCGACGCCCTGCTGACGCCGGGAGCGTGGCGCGCCGCCGGCGTGCTGGACGTGCGGGTTACCGAGCCGGATCTGCCGGGGCAGCTGGTCCTGCACGTCGGGTCGGCCGCTGTCGCCGTACGGGTGCGGCCTCTCGGCGACGACGTCGTGCGGCTGCAGCTCGGCCGGCCGCTGCCGCTGCAGGCCGGCGACCGCGCGCTGCTGCGCGACCCAGGGGCGCAGGCGGTCGTGGCGGGCGTGGTGGTGCTGGACGCCGACCCGCCCGAGCTGCGCCGGCGCGGTGCCGCCGGTGCCCGGGCGGCGCAGCTGGCGCCTGGCGTGCCAGATCTCGTGCAGGAGGTCGCGCGCCGGGGCGCGGCACGGGCGGCCGACCTCAGCGCGCTCGGGCTGGCCGTCGGTGCGGCCGAGGGGGTGCGCGTCCTGGGTGAGTGGCTCGTCGCGGATCCCCAGTGGGAGAGGTGGGTGCAGGAGCTGGTCGCGGCGGTGGACGGCCACGCCGAAGCCGCGCCGCTGGAGGTCGGGCTGCCCGACGAGGCCGCCCGTCGGCGGGTCGGGCTGCCGGACCGGGCGCTGCTGGCGCCGCTCGCGGCCGAGGCCGGGCTCGAGCACGTCGCCGGCCGGCTCCGCCGCCCCGGCGCGGTCCCCCGGCTCGGGCCGGGCGTCACCGCGCTGGAGGAGCGGCTTGCGGCTGCGCCCTTCGACGCACCCGAGCAGCCCGACCTCGACGCGCTCGGGCTCACCCGGCAGGAGGTCGCGGCCGCGGTCGCCGCCGGCCGCCTCGTCCAGCTTCCGGACGGCGTGCTGCTGCTGCCGGACGGGCCGGCGCGCGCCATGCGGCTGCTCGCGGCACTGCCCCAGCCGTTCACCGCGAGCACCGCGCGGCAGGCGCTGGGCACCACCCGGCGGGTCGCGATCCCGCTGCTGGAGCACCTCGACGGCCGCGGCTGGACCCGTCGAGTGGACGGGTCGCTGCGCGAGGTGGTGCGGTAGGGCCATGTCGCAGCAGGTACGAGGAGTCGTCGCCCGCAGCAAGGGCGCCCCGGTCACCGTGGAGACGGTCGTCGTGCCCGACCCCGGGTCCGGGGAGGCGGTCGTGAAGGTCGAGGCCTGCGGCGTCTGCCACACCGACCTGCACTACCGCGAGGGCGGCATCAACGACGAGTTCCCGTTCCTGCTGGGCCACGAGGCCGCCGGCCGCGTCGAGTCCGTCGGCGAGGGCGTCACGTCCGTCGCGCCCGGCGACTTCGTCGTCCTGAACTGGCGGGCCGTCTGCGGGGAGTGCCGCGCATGCCGGCGCGGCCGGCCCTGGTACTGCTTCGACACGTTCAACGCCGCGCAGCCCATGACCCTCGAGGACGGCACGCCCCTGTCGCCCGCGCTGGGCATCGGCGCGTTCGCCGACAAGACGCTCGTGCACGCGGGGCAGTGCACGAAGGTCCCGGAGTCCGACCCCGCCGCTGCCGGGCTCATCGGCTGCGGCGTCATGGCCGGCTTCGGAGCTGCGGTCAACACCGCTCCCGTCGTCAAGGGGGACACCGTCGCGGTCATCGGCTGCGGCGGCGTCGGCAACGCAGCGATCGCCGGTGCGGTGTACGCGGGAGCCCGCCAGGTCATCGCCGTGGACCTCGACGAGCGCAAGCTCGAGTGGGCGCGGCGTTTCGGCGCGACGCACACCGTCGACGCGCACGGCGACGTCGTCCAGCAGCTGCGCGACCTCACCGGGGGCTTCGGCCCCGACGTGGTCATCGAGGCGGTCGGCCGGCCCGACACCTACCGGCAGGCATTCGACGCGCGCGACCTCGCCGGCACCGTCGTCCTGGTCGGCGTCCCGAACCCCACGATGACGCTGGAGCTGCCGCTCATCGAGGTGTTCGGCCGGGGTGGCGCCCTGAAGTCTTCCTGGTACGGCGACTGCCTGCCTTCCCGCGACTTCCCGCTGCTCGTCGACCTCTGGCAGCAGGGCCGGCTCGACCTCGACGGCTTCGTCAGCGAGCGGATCGCGCTCGACGGGGTCGAGGACGCGTTCGCCAAGATGGAGCGCGGCGACGTCCTGCGCTCGGTCGTCGTGCTGTGACCGCGCGGGTCGAGCACCTCACGACGTCCGGGGTCTTCTCCTTGGACGGGCAGGACTTCGACGTCGACAACAACGTGTGGCTCCTCGGCGACGACAGCGAGGTCGTGGTCGTCGACGCGCCGCACAGCCTGCAGCCGATCCTCGACGCGGTCGCGGGCCGTCACGTCGTCGCCATCGTGTGCACGCACGCGCACAACGACCACGTGACGGTCGCCCCGGCGCTGGCCAAGGCCACCGGCGCGCCCGTCCTGCTGCACCCCGCCGACCGAGTGCTCTGGGACATGACGCACCCGGGCGTGCAGACGGAGTCCCTGGCGGACGGGCAGCAGCTGATGGTCGCGGGGACTGCGCTGACGGTCCTGCACACCCCCGGGCACGCCCCCGGCGCCGTCTGCCTGCGCGCACCGGAGCTCGGCGTCCTGTTCAGCGGGGACACGCTGTTCAAGGGCGGACCGGGCGCCACCGGTCGGTCGTACAGCGACTTCCCGACGATCCTCGACTCGCTGCGCGAACGCGTGCTCACCCTGCCGCCGCAGACTCGCGTCCTAGCCGGCCACGGCGACGAGACCACTGTCGGCGCGGAGGCCGCCGACTACGACGCATGGGTCAGCCGAGGGCACTGATGCGCCGTACGCTCAGCCCATGACGGCGACGCTGCTCGACACGTTCGGGCGGGTCGCCACGGACATGCGGGTGTCGCTGACGGACAAGTGCAACCTGCGCTGCACCTACTGCATGCCCGCCGAGGGCCTGCCCTGGCTGCCGTCCGCGGAGCTGCTGTCGGACGACGAGCTCGTGCGGCTCGTCACGGTCGCCGCCTCGCTCGGCGTCCGGACCGTCCGGCTCACCGGCGGGGAGCCGCTCGTGCGACCAGGGCTGCCTGGCCTGATCGCGCGACTCGCGCCCCTCGTCGACCTGTCGCTCACGTCGAACGGCCTCGGTCTGACGAAGCTCGCCCAGCCGCTGCGCGACGCCGGCCTCACGCGCGTCAACGTCAGCCTCGACACCCTGCGCCGCGACCGCTTCCTCGCCCTCACGCGCCGCGACCGGCTGGCCGACGTCATTGCCGGGCTGGCAGCGGCGAAGGCGGCCGGCCTCGAGCCGGTGAAGGTCAACACCGTCCTGATGCGCGACGTCAACGACAACGAGGCCGCCGACCTGCTCGACTGGTGCCTGGACCTCGGCTACGAGCTGCGCTTCATCGAGCAGATGCCGCTCGACCCGCAGCACTCCTGGGACCGCGGTCAGATGGTGACCGCCGAGGAGGTGCTCGAACACCTGTCCGTGCGACACACCCTGACCCCAGACGAGACCCGCGGCAGCGCGCCCGCCGAGCTGTGGCTCGTCGACGGCGGCCCGGCCCGCGTCGGCGTGGTCGGCTCCGTCACCCGCCCGTTTTGCGGCACCTGCGACCGCATCCGGCTGACCGCCGACGGGCAGCTGCGTACCTGCCTGTTCGCCCGCGAGGAGTCCGACCTGCGCACTGCGCTGCGCGCCGGCGCGACGGACGCGGAGCTGGCCGAGCGCATGACCGTGGCCGTGCTCGGCAAGAAGGCGGGGCACGGGATCAACGAGCCTTCCTTCCTCCAGCCGGACCGGCCGATGTCCGCCATCGGTGGCTGAGCCGTACGACGCCGTCGTGCTCGCCGGCGGCTCCGCCCGTCGCCTCGGCGGCGCGGACAAGCCGGCGCTGCTGGTCGGCGAGGTGTCGCTGCTCGACCGGGTCGTGCTCGCTGTCGCCGACGCCGCGACCGTGACCTGCGTCGGTCCGGAGCGGCCGACGGCCCGGGCAGTGACCTGGGTACGGGAGGAACCGCCCGGCGGCGGGCCGGTCGCCGCGCTGGCCGCCGGCCTGCCGTACGTCACCGCGGACCAGGTCGCCCTACTGGCCGCGGACCTGCCCTTCCTCGACGCGGCCACCATCCGGCTGCTGCGCGACGCGGCCACCGCGGACGGAGCCGTGCTCACCGACGCCGACGGTCGCGACCAGCTGCTCGTCGGCGTCTGGCGGACGGACGCGCTACGCGACGCGCTGCCGGCGGAGCCGTCCGGCGCACGGCTCGGGCACGTGCTGGCGGCACTGGATGCGGCGCGGGTGTTCGTACCCACCGCACCGGGCACGCTCCCGACCTGGTTCGACTGCGACACGGCGGACGACCTGACGACGGCGAGGGGGAACGCGTGAGCCGGCTGGACGAGTGGGCGCAGGCCGTTGCCGACGAGCTCGGCGTCGCTCGGCCGGACACCCGCGACGTGCTCGACCTCGCCCGCGACGTGGCGCACGGTGTGGAGCGCCCCGCAGCGCCGCTGACGACGTGGCTGGCCGGCATGGCCGTGGCGGGCGGAGCCGACCCCCTCGACGTCGCGCTGCGGATCCGCGCGCTGGCCGCGTCGTGGGAGCCGTGACCGGCTGGGCGCAGGCGCGGCAGATCGCGTACGAGGCCGGTCGACCGCTGCCCCCGGTCGAGGTGCCGCTCTCCGAGGCCGCGGGGTGCGTCCTGGCGGAGGCGCTGTGGTCGCTTGTCCCGCTGCCGCCGTTCGACACGGCCGCGATGGACGGCTGGGCCGTCCGCGGACCCGGCGGCTGGCGGGTCCGGGGCCGCGTCCTCGCCGGCGCACCCGCGGCCGCACCGCTGCAGGACGGCGAGGCGGTGGAGGTCGCCACCGGCGCGCAGGTGCCGGCCGGAACGGACGCGGTTCTCCCGTACGAGCACGGCGTCCTCGCGGGCGACGAGCTGGTCGGGGAGGTCGTCCCCGGCCGGCACGTGCGCCGGACCGGCGAGGAGTGCAGCGCTCGCAGCGCCGTGCTCGGATCGCGCACCCTGCTGACCCCGGCGGCGATCGGCCTGGCCGCGGCGCTGGGGCACGACGTCCTGCGGGTGCACCCAAAGCCGCGGGTCGCGGCGCTGGTCACGGGCGACGAGCTGCTGCGCTCCGGGCTGCCGGGCGACGGGCGGATCCGCGATGCAGTCGGGCCGTTGCTGAGTGCGGCTCTCGACCTCGTGGCCCTCGACCATCTCGGCGACGACGCGGACCTGCTGGCGAAGGCCGTCGCGGATGCCGAGGCCGACGTCGTCGTCACCACCGGTGCGTCGTCCGTCGGGCGAGCCGACTTCCTTCCGGTCGTGCTGCACGCGCTGGACGCGCGGCTGCTGGTCGACGGCGTCGACGTGAAGCCCGGGCACCCGCAGACGCTGGCCCGACTGCCCGACGGCCGGCTGCTGGTCGGGCTGCCGGGCAACCCGCTCGCCGCGCTCGCCGGCGTGGTCACCGTCCTCACCCCGCTGCTCGCCGGGCTGAGCGGCCGGCCGCTGCCGGCGCTGTCGCCGGGGCGGCTCACGGAGCCGCTCGCCGGCGCGGGCTGGACCAGGCTGGTGCCGGTGGCTGTTCATGGCGGCCTCGCGCGGCCGACCGGGCACGGCGGCTCGGCGATGCTGCGCGGCGCGGCCGTAGCGGACGCGTTCGCCGTGGTGACGAGGGACCTCGCCGCCGGCGACGAGGTCGAGCTCGCAGCGTTCTAACGGGCTGCGAGGACGGGCACGCCCGCGCCGGTCAGCAGCGGGTGCGCGGCGGGTCGCCCGAGGACGGCCATGATCAGCCCAAGCGCCGGCCCGCGCACCTCGTCACCGTCACCCGTCGACCAGTCGAGGTCGTCCGCCACCAGCGCCAGCCCGCGCAGCCGGCCGGGCGGGACGAAGCCGGCCCGGGCGCGCACTCCCGTCAGGAAGTCGAGCACGGGCCGCAGGCGAGCAGGATCGCCCCAGTCGTCGCGGGCGGGGCTCAGCGCCCAACGGATGTCCGCGCCATGAGCCACCGCGTCGGTCAGTGGCGCGGCGTGCGGCAGTCCCGGCGGCCGGAACGTCGAGCGGGCGTTCGCCGCCAGGACGGCCAGCAGTTCGGCGGGCTCGCGCTCGGCCAGCCGCCGCGCCGTCTGGTCGATCGCCCTGCCGATCCCGCCAGCGGTCGCGAAGGTCGCCATCATCCGAGGCTTCGAGACGGCGAAAGGCGTGCACAGGTGCGCCAGCACGTGGTGAACCGTCCAGCCTGCGCACAGGCTCGGTCGCTGCCAGTCCTCCGGCGCGAGCCCGCGGAGCAGCTCCACCAGCTCCAGGCGTTCCCGCGCGATCAGCTCGATCACGCGGCGAGGCTAGCCCTGCCGGCCTGGTGCGGCCGTCCCGCGGCGGCCACACTGCCGGCATGACGGACGCGACCTGGGTCGACGCGATGCCGCAGATGTACGACAGCCGGCTCGGTCCTGCGCTGTTCGCCCCGTACGCGCAGGAGCTCGCCGCGCGCGCGGCTGCACTGCGTCCCCGCCGCGTGCTCGAGGTGGCCGCGGGCACCGGCATCGTGACGAGAGCGCTGCAGGTGGCGCTGCCGGACGCCGAGCTGCTCGCCACGGACCTCAACCCGCCGATGGTCGCGTGGGCTGCGCAGCACGTCCCGGAGGCCCGTTGGGAGCAGGCGGATGCGCAGGACCTGCGCTATGACCCCAGCTCGTTCGACCTGGTGGTCTGCTCGTTCGGTGTCATGTTCTTCCCGGACAGGGTTGCCGCGCTGGCACAGATGGCGCGGGTGCTCACTCCGGACGGCGCGGCGCTGCTCAGCGTGTGGGACAGCGTTGACACGCAGCCCTTCGCCGCCGCGCTGATGGACAGCCTCACAGCGGTGCTGCCGGAGGAGACGCCGGACTTCGTCGTACGGACACCGCACGGCTATGCCGACCCGGCTCGCATCGCCGCCGACCTGGAGGCAGCCGGGTTCGGGAACGTCGACATCCAACGGGTGGTCCTGTCGGGTCGCTCGGCGTCGGCGCGGGCACTGGCCGAGGGCTTCTGCCTCGGCACGCCGCTGCGGTTCGCCCTCGAGCAACGCGGTCTGCTCGCCGACCTGACGGCGCGGGTGGCCGGGGAGATGACGGCCCGGCTCGGGACGGGACCCGTCGATGGGGACCTCCCCGCGTACGTCGTCACCGCCCGGTCCAGGCCGGCCTGACGCGGCCGGCCGGCTCAGGGCGTGCGGCGCGCGACCATCTTCTGGGCGTAGGCCGTCACCCGGCGACCGCTCAGCCCCATGACGACGTCGAGTGCTGCCCCCACGGGCGGCACCTGGGCCAGCCGGGCGAGGCCGAACACGCGCGGGACCGCGTACGTCCGCGGGGACGACGCGCCGAGCGCCCTGAGCACCGCGTCCGCCACGCGCTGCGCCGAGAACCCCGGGTTCGGCACGGCGACCGGGTCGTCCTCACCCGGCGACCAGCCGGTGGCGCGGGACATGTACTCGGTCCTGATCGGACCCGGGTTGACCGAGTGGACGCGCACGCCGCTGTGCCACAGCTCGCGGCGCAGCCCCTCGACCAGCCCGTCGACGGCGTACTTCGACGAGCAGTACGCGACCAGCGGCGGGATGGAGGCCCAGGCGCCGGCGGAGGAGATCATCACCAGGTCGCCCTTGCTCTAGCGCAGGTGCGGGATCGCGAGCCGGGTCAGGTCGGCCACGGCCACGACGTTTGTCGCGTAGAGGCGCTCGAGGTCCTCAGCGCTGAAGTCCTCCAGGTAGCCGACGAGCCCGACGCCGGCGTTGTTGACCAGCCCGTCGATGCGGCCGTGCCTGGCCACCGTCTCCTCGACCACCCGCACACGGTCGGCAGCGACGGTGAGGTCTGCCACGAGCGGCTCGATGCCGCTCTGCTCGGCGGCGAGGACGTCCAGGCGGGCCCCGCTGCGGGCGACGGCGACGACGGTGGCGCCATTCGCGGCGAGGGTGCGGGCGGTGGCGCGGCCGTTGCCCGAGGAGGCGCCGGTGACGATCACGACGCGGCCTTCGGCGGAACGGCCCGGGTTCAGGGGGCTCATGCCTGTGCCGTGCCCGAGGCGGGCATGCTTGGAACGTGCGAGACGTGGGCGTACGGGACGACGGGATCCGGCTCGGGCAGTTCCTCAAGCTGGCCGGTCTGGCGGACACCGGGGCCGACGCGCGGGTGCTGCTCGACCTCGGGGAGGTGGAGGTCAACGGCGAGCCGGAGGGCCGGCGCGGCCGGCAGTTGCGCCCCGGGGACCTGGTGCAGTGCGGCGACGAGACGGTGCGCGTCACCCTGTCCGGCTGAGCACCTGGGATACTGGCGCCATGAGCCTGACCGAGCGGGCGCCCGAGCTCGGCGAGCGCAGCAACGTGCTGTGGGGGCTCGTCCGCGCGGGCCGGCCCAAGCAGTGGGTCAAGAACGTCCTCGTGCTGGCCGCGCCCGCCGCGGCAGGCGTGCTCTTCAACGCCGACGTGCTCGTCAGCGCGCTCGTCGCCTTCGTCTGCTTCGGCCTGGTGTCCAGCGGCACCTACCTGCTCAACGACGCGCTGGACGTGCATGCCGACCGCGGTCACCCCCGCAAGCGGCACCGGCCGATCGCGGCCGGCATCGTCCCGGTCCCGCTCGCCAAGGCGGCTGCCGGCGCGCTGCTCGTGCTGGGCGTGGCGCTCGCCGCGCTGCTGTCCGGCTGGCAGCTCGCGGTCCTGCTGGGCGCCTATGTCGCGATCATGCAGGCGTACAGCCTCGGTCTGAAGCGCGAGGCGGTCGTCGAGCTCGCCATCGTCTCCTCCGGCTTCGTGCTGCGCGCGATCGCCGGCGGGATCGCGACCGACCTGCCGCTGTCGATCTGGTTCCTGCTCGTCACGTCGTTCGGCTCGCTGTTCATCGTCACGGGCAAGCGGCACGCCGAGCGGCTCACCCTGGGCAGCGACGCCGGGCACCACCGCGCGGTGCTGCGCGAGTACCCCGACGGCTTCATGCAGTACGTCGGCGGCATCGCCGCGTCCGTCTGCATCACGTCGTACTGCCTCTGGTCCGTGCTCGGTCAGGAGACCGCGCAGCCGTGGTCGGAGCTGTCGATCGCGCCGTTCACGCTGGCCCTGCTGCGGTACGCCCTGCTGTCCGCGCGGGGCGAGGCGGGCGCGCCGGAAGAGGTTTTCACCCGCGACCGGAGCCTGCAGGTGCTCGGTGGGCTGTGGCTCGTGGTCTACGGCATCGGTGTCCATGTCGGCACCTGACCGCCGACTGCTGACGGGCTGGGGACGCACCCCGGCGACGTCGTCGGCCGTCTCGCCCGCTACCGACGTGGAGTCGCTGTTCAGGGCGGCTGGGCCGCGCGGGGCCATCGCGCGCGGGCTGGGCCGGTCGTACGGCGACGCGGCCCAGAACGCCGGCGGGACGGTCGTCGACACGACGAGTCGCGCCACCGTCCGCTCCTTCGTCGACGGCCTCGTCACCGTTGACGCCGGGATGAGCCTGGACGCGCTGCTGCGCGCCTTCGTGCCGCTGGGCTGGTTCGTGCCCGTCACGCCCGGGACCCGCTTCGTCACCGTGGGCGGCGCGATCGGCGCCGACATCCACGGCAAGAACCACCACGTTGACGGGAGCATCAGCAGAGCCGTCACGGCCATGACGGTCGCGACCCCGACCGGCACCTACGCCTGCTCGGCGGACGAGAACGCGGACCTGTTCTGGGCCACCGTCGGCGGAATGGGGCTGACCGGCATCGTCGTCGAGGCGACGCTCCGCATGATCCCGATCCAGACGTCGTACCTGCGCGTCGACACCGAGCGGGCGGCCGACCTCGACGACCTGATGGCGCGGATGCTGTCCGGCGACGACGCGTACCGCTACAGCGTCGCCTGGATCGACTGCGTGACCACCGGCCGCAGCCTCGGCCGCTCGGTCCTGACCCGCGGGGACCACGCCGTGCGGGACGACCTGCCGGCGAAGAAGCGGTCCGCACCGCTGGCGTACGACCCGCACATGCGGCTGACGGCTCCGCCCTTCGTCCCGTCCGGCCTGGTCCGGCCGGAGACCGCGCGGCTGCTGAACGAGGCGTGGTTCCGCAGGGCGCCGGTGTCCGAGACGGCCGCCGTGCACACGATCCCGGTGTTCTTCCACCCGCTGGACGGGGTGGGGCACTGGAACCGGATGTACGGGCGGCGCGGCTTCGTGCAGTACCAGTTCCTCGTCCCGGACGCGCAGGGCGAGGTGGTCCGTACGGCCATCGAGCGGCTGGCGGCCGCGCGCTGCCCGTCCGTGCTCGCCGTGCTGAAGCGGTTCGGACCGTCCAGCGACGGCCACCTGTCGTTCCCCGCACCGGGCTGGACGCTGGCGCTCGACCTGCCGGTCGGGCCGCCTGCGCTGGCCGCCGTCCTGGACGAGCTCGACGACCTGGTCGTGGAAGCCGGCGGGCGGCTCTACTTCGCGAAGGACTCGCGCATGCGGCCGGAGCTGGTGCCGGCGATGTACCCGCGGCTGGCCGAGTGGCGGGCCGTCTGCGAGCGCTACGACCCTGAGCATGTCCTGCAGTCCGACCTCGACCGGCGGCTCGGCCTCCGGCACCCCCTTCCCAAGGAGCTCGCGCGTGCGTGACGCAGTCGGCACGGTTCAGTCGGTCCTCGTCCTGGGCGGGACCTCCGACATCGGGCTCGCCATCGCCCGCCGGCTGGCTGCGCCGCGCAGCGCGCGCGTGCTGCTCGCCGGCCGCGACACCGCTGCCATGCGCGGGGCGTACGAGGGCGCCGAGGTGCTGGCCTTCGACGCCGACGACACCGCGTCGCACGCCGCCTTCGCCGACCGCGCCTTCGCGCAGGACATCGACGTGGTGGTACTCGCCGTCGGGGTCCTCGGCGACCAGGCGAAGGCGGAGGCCGACCCCGCCGCCGCCGTCGACGTGCTGCAGACCAACCTCGTCGGCTGCGCGTCAATCGCGCTGCACGTGGCCAACAAGCTGCGCGAGCAGGGGCACGGGACGCTCGTCGTGCTGTCGTCCGTCGCGGGGGAGCGGGTCCGCCGGTCGAACTTCGTCTACGGCGCGTCCAAAGCCGGGCTCGACGGATTGGCCCAGGGGCTCGGCGACAGCCTCGTCGGATCCGGCGCGTCGGTGCTCGTCGTACGGCCTGGGTTCGTCGAGTCGAAGATGACGGCGGGCATGAAGAAGGTGCCGTTCTCCACCACGCCGGAGAAGGTGGCCGAGGCGGTCGACCGGGCCGTGCGCAGCGGCGGCGAGCTGATCTGGGTGCCGGGCATCCTCCGGCTGGTCATGAGCGTGCTGCGGCACCTGCCTCGGCAGGTCTTCCGCAAGATGCCCGTCTAGCGGGGTTCACCACTTCTTGCACGGTCTAGGCAGGAACTTCCGGGCTCACGCCGAACTCTCGGGCAACACCGCC
>JBHENF010000156.1:0-3850 GCA_046262175.1 Mycobacteriales bacterium | reverse complement strand
GGGAGGACGTCCTCCGGCCAGCCCGGCGGCACGAGCTGGCTCAACGGGGCGCTCCCTCTTCAGCGGCGGGACGTTCCCGCCGACACTTCCGAGTGTGACCGATCCGAGCGTCGAGCGACTGCGCGCCGCCGTGCTCGCGCTGCGGGCACCGCAGGTCGCCAAGCGCGCACCCGCGCCGACCTCGTCGGTGTTCGGCCGCGCGGCCGCGGCGGTGCCGATGGACGCGCACCAGCCGACGCCGCGCGCCCAGATGGCGGGGCGGCTCCGCTCGGTCGAGACCAGCGCGCTGCTGCCGGGCACGACGATGGCGCTGATGGTCCTCGCGACGACGGGGCCGGCGCCGCCCGAGGTGATGCGCAGCGCAGACCTGCTCGTCCGCAGCGGCGCCGTCGTCGTCGTGCTGGGGCCGGACCTGCCGCGTGACGTGCCGACCGACCGGTCCCGCCCGCTCATGCTGCCGCTGCGGTCGGGTGACGCGCTCGAGGGCGAGCAGGCGCTGATCGCGTGCGGCCCGAAGCGCCGGATCGCCTTCCTCGCGCGCCGCGAGCCCGGGCAGGACGACCTGTGGTCGTGGCTCGTGACGCGCGACCCGGTCGCCGTGCACCGAGCCGGCACCGCCATCCTCGACCGCGTGCCGTTCCTCAAGCTCCGGGTGCCTGCCCTCACCGCCTAGCCTCGCCGCGTGACGCGATCCCCGTTCGACCCGCCCCTCGACGAGATGCGCGCGATGGGCGGCAGCGTCGTCGACCTCGTGAGCCGCTTCATCGACGAGCGGTACGACGCGCGCACCTCGGACTACAGCGACCTCGAGCCGCTGCTCGCGCGGCTGGCCGTCCTCCCGCCGTCCGCACCCCGCGACCTCGGGCAGCTGCTCGCGACGGTCGAGGAGGCGGCCGGCAAGGGCTTCGACACCGCCAGCCCCGGCTTCCTCGGCTACATCCCCGGCGGCGGCCTCTACGCCTCGGCCCTCGGCGACCTGATCGCCTGCGTGGTCAACCGCTACACGGGGGTCGCGGCGCCGGCCCCGGCTCTCGTGCAGCTCGAGGCGAGCGTGCTGCGCTGGCTGTGCGACACGTTCGGCCTCCCCGCCAGCTCTCAGGGCGTCCTCACTCCCGGCGGCTCGATGTCGACGCTGTCTGCCGTCGTGGCGGCGCGGTCCGCCCGCCTCGGCGAGGACTTCCGCGGCGCGCGGCTGTACGTCAGCGACGAGGTCCACCACTGCGTGGCGAAGTCGGCGCAGATCGCGGGCCTGCCGCGCGATGCCGTACGGGTGGTGCGTACGGACGACCACCTGCGCCTGGACCCGGCCGCGTTGCGGGAGGCCATCGACGAGGACCGGGCGGCCGGGCTGATCCCGTTCATGGCCGTCGCCTCCGCCGGCACCATCAACACCGGCGTCGTCGACCCGCTGAACGCCGTCGCGGACGTGTGCGCCGAGCAGGACGTGTGGTTCCACGTCGACGGCGCGTACGGCGGCTTCTTCCAACTCACCGATCGCGGACGCGTTGCGCTGCAAGGGATCGAGCGGGCCGACAGCATCGTCCTGGACCCGCACAAGGGGCTGTTCCTGCCGTACGGCACCGGCTGCCTGCTCGTCCGCGACCGCGAGGCGCTGCGGGCCGCGCACGAGGTGCAGGCGCACTACCTGCCGCGACCGTCCGACGACCCGGGGCTGCCCGACTTCAGCGCCTACTCCCCCGAGCTGACGCGCGACTTCCGCGGGCTGCGGCTGTGGCTCCCCCTGCACCTGCACGGGACGCAGGCATTCGTGGCCGCGCTCGACGAGAAGCTCGACCTCGCTCGCGAGCTGCACGCCGGTCTGTCTGTGCTTGAGCTCGAGCTGGCGGAGGGGCCGGACCTGTCGCTGGTCGCGTTCCGGCCGCGCACGGGCGATCCCGACGCGCTGCTCCACCGCATCAACGGCACCGGCCGGCTGTGGCTGTCCTCGGCGCCGGTCCGCGGGCGGACGTTCCTGCGGATGTGCATCCTGTCCCACCGCACCGGCCGGGACCGCATCGAGGAGGCGGTGCAGATCATCAGGCAGGCGCTGGAGCCATGACCGCCTCGGCCGCGGCTCGCGCGGCCTCGTGCCAGGCGTCGACCAGCGACAGCCGCGTGCGCCGCTCGAGCAGGTCCTCGACGCTCAGCGCACCCTCGGCGCGCACGCCCCAGACCAGCTCGCCGGTCAGCACAGGCACGCCCGGTGCAACCGCCTCTGTACCCAGGGCGGCGACGTCGGCGGCCTCGCTCCCGTAGCGCCGGACGAGCCGCGTCGGCACGTCGAGGGGCACCGGCCCTGTCGCGCCGACCAGCGGCAGATCCCTTGTCCGGCAGGGGTTCTCGCTGATCCGGTCCACCACGTCCTGCGCCATCCGTCGGTAGGTCGTGAGCTTGCCGCCGAGCACCGTCCACAGCCCGTCGTCGCCCTGCACGACGGCATGCCGCCGGGACAGGTCAGCCGTACGCCCCTCGACCCCGTCGAGGAGCGGCCGTACGCCGGCGAAGCTGCCGACCACGTCGCAGCGGGACAGCGGCCGCTGCAGCCCGTGCGACAGGGTGTCGAGCAGGAAGCGGGTCTCGGTCTCGTCGGCGCGCGGCACCTCGGGCAGCGGGCCGGGAAGCGGGTCGTCCGTGAGTCCGACGTGCACGATGCCGTCCGGGTGCGGGAGCGCGAACACGTACCGGTTCGGCTCTCCCGGCACCGGCACCGTCAGGGAAGCGGTCGGGTTGCCGAGGACGGCGGCCGGCAGCACGACGTGCACGCCCTTGCTGGGCCGCAGCCTGGTCTCCGGCGCGAGACGGTCGGCCCAGGCGCCGGTGGCGTTGACGACGTGCCGCGCCCGGACGTCCAGCGTCTGCCCCGTCAGCTAGTCGCGCAGCAGGGTCGGGCTCAGGGCGGTCACCCGGGTGAGCACCTTCGCCCCGTACGACGCGCCCGTGCGCGCGAGGGCCACGACGAGCCGGGCGTCGTCCTCGAGCTGGCCGTCCCAGTTGAGCAGCGCGCCGCGCAGCCCGTCCCGCTTCACCGCCGGCAGCAGCCGGATCGTCTCCTGCACGCCCACCCGCCGGGGCCGGGGCAGGGCGCTGCGTGGGGTGCCGGCCAGGAAGCGGAGGACGTCCGCGGTCCGGTGGCCGGCGTCGATCAGGCCGCCGTCCTTGCGGCCGACGTCGACGCCCAGCGGCACCAGCATCGGCAGCGGGCGTACCAGGTGCGGCGCGGTCCGGCGGAGCAGGACGTCCCGCTCCCGCGCGCTCTCCAGCGCCAGGCCGATGTCGCCGGTCGCGAGGTAGCGCAGGCCGCCGTGGACGAGCTTCGACGACCAGCGCGACGTACCGAACGCGAGGTCGTCCTTCTCGACCAGCGCGACGGACAGGCCGCGGCTGGCCGCATCGAGGGCGACGCCGCAGCCGGTGACGCCGCCGCCGATCACGAGGACGTCCACCCCGGTCTCGCCGAGCTGCTCGAGCTCGCGGCTCCGGCGCTTACCCGTCAGGTAGGGGCCGCTCATGGCCGTAGGTAGCTGTCGAGCAGGCGGCGCAGCTCGGGCAGGACGTCCTGCCCCTCCACGACGCGGGCGGAGAACACGAACGACTGCGCCGTCAGCTGCAGGCAGGTTGCTGCGAGCCGCGGGTCGATCGCGCGGATGCTGCCGTCCCGCTGGCCCTCCTCGACCTGCTCGGCGACGACGTCGATGGCGGCCTGCTGCGTCGACCCGAACCGGTCGACGACTAGCGGCAGCAGCAGCTCGGGGTCGACGTCGAGGACGCGCCGGTACAGCGGATGGCACACCAGCTCCTCGACCAGCCGAACGCCGGCCTCGACCAGGCGCTCCCGCGCCGTCGGCAGGTG